>CAYGGY010000005.1:0-134362 GCA_964349405.1 uncultured Ohtaekwangia sp.
GAATAAATATAACCTAACACTCCTTTGGAATAGAGATTTTAATCTTTTCTTTGTGAACTTTTTTTGGAGAGGTGTCCGAGTGGTTGAAGGAGCACGCCTGGAAAGTGTGTATACTCGAAAGGGTATCGCGGGTTCGAATCCCGCCCTCTCCGCATTAAATTCAGCAGATAACTCTAATGAGTTATCTCACCGGCCATAGGCTTGTTGATCATTCGCTTTACAGTAAGGTTGTCATATTCGCCTAAAAGAACCATTAGTTTCGTAACAGCTGCCTCCATGGTTATATCTCCACCGCTAATTACACCGATATCACCCAACGCTTTACTAGTTTCATATTTACCTTGAGTAACCATCCCACCAGGGCATTGCGATACATTTAGCACGATTAGTCCTTTATCAATGGATTCTTTCAAACTTTTAATAAACCACGAATTTGAAGGTG
Organism: uncultured Ohtaekwangia sp.; assembly: GCA_964349405.1. Taxonomy (GTDB): domain Bacteria; phylum Bacteroidota; class Bacteroidia; order Cytophagales; family Cyclobacteriaceae; genus ELB16-189. The sequence continues at coordinate 443 of CAYGGY010000005.1, forward strand.
CATTACCAGCTCCAAAGGTCTCAAGCACAAGAGCTTTCAAATCCGGGGTATTTAAAATGGCCATTACCGTTTTTTGATTGATGCCAGGAAATAATTTGAGGATAGAAATATCGGTATCAACCTTCTGTATCAGGTTTAGCGCCTCATCATAATTTGGTTGATGAATTACCGCATAATTATAATCGATTTTAACTCCAGCTTTCGCAAGTGGCGGATAGTTCCCCGATTCAAAAGCATCAAAGTGCATGCTTTCCACTTTTTTAGATCGATTGCCCCTGATTAATTCATAATCAAAATAGATACAAACTTCTGGCACGATTGGTTTACCATTCGCTTTCGCAGAAGCGATCTCCAAAGCGGTAATCAAATTCTCGCGCGCATCTGAGCGGGGTTCACTTATCGGTAATTGGGCACCCGTAAAGATGATCGGTTTCGCCAGACCGGGAAGCATAAAACTAAGGGCGGAAGCGGTAAATGACATGGTATCCGTGCCGTGTAGCACAACAAACCCATCCTGCTCATTATAATTTTCAAAAATGATGTTGCCGATCATTTTCCAGTGATCCGGTTGAATATTTGATGAATCAATGGGTACCTCAAATGAAATTACCGTGAGATCCAGGAATAGATTTCTTAGCGTAGGCAGCTGCGAAAGTATCAATGAAAAGTCGAAAGGAACTAACACTCCATTAGCATCGTAGGTCATCCCGAAAGTTCCGCCCGTATAGATAATCATTATCCGTGAACGTGGCTTGCCGGGTGTGGCCGTGTTGATTTTTATTTTCTTATAACTCATCGTTCTTGAACAAATAAATTTAAGGCATTCTTAGTCGTTAGCAATTTTACTTCGTCTGGTGTTTTTTTCTTGATTTCCGCTATTTTTTCAGCAATAAGTGGTACATATAAAGGACTATTTCTCTTTCCACGATGTGGAGTTGGTGCCAAATAGGGACTGTCAGTTTCCAGCACGATATGTTTAAGATCGATCTCGGGAAGAATTTTATCCAACCCTCCGTTTTTGAATGTGACTACCCCACCGATCCCTAAATAAAATCCCATGGCAATGATTTTATTTGCTTGCTCTAAGTTGCCTGAAAAACAATGAAAAATACCAGTCAGTTGCCCATCAAGTAATGGCTCCAATAAAGCGATTGTCTCATCAATAGACTCACGACAATGAATTACGATCGGAAGCTTGAATTTCTTCGCCCACCCCACCTGAATTCTAAATGCCTCCTGCTGTTGCTCCCAAAATGTTTTATCCCAATGCAGATCAGTGCCCATTTCACCTACAGCAGCAAATTTTCTTTTCGTTAGCCACTCCTCTACTCTATATAGTTCACTTTCGAAATCCCTCTTCACTGAACACGGATGAAGTCCCATCATCGAAAAACACTGTTTGGGATGCCGGTGCTCTACCTCAAGCATAGAGTCGATCGAGGTATGATCAATGTTGGGCATATAAATCCTTTTGACTTCTAAATCATCACATTGCCTGAGCATTTCTGCACGATCCTCATCAAAATCCTTTACATATATATGAGCATGTGTATCTATCCAATATTTCATAACAAAAGTTAAATCCGGTGAAGCAGGTCTTGAACCGCTTCGTTCAGCAAATTAGTGTGATGCAGGGTCGGATCAAAACCGCTGTAATCTTTTGACTGTTGAATTGCCTCGGCTAAGCTGAATTGTGCTTGCCTCTGGGTATAGGCTATGTTCCTTCTCTCCAGCTCACCAGCAAGGTATTCTTGTTCCGTTTGCCCCGGGGTTGGAACGAAAATCACACGTTTCTTTCCGAGAGCTTGCAGGTCCATAATCGTGCTGTAGCCACTTCGCGAAATAATGATGCTCGCTTTTGAAATAATTCTCTCTAACTCTTGGGCTGTAGCATGCGCAAGTAAAGAAATATTACCATCCTTGATTTCCTTTACTATCAGGTGTGGAAGTCCACGAATGATTATGCCAGGCTGATTTAATTTTTTAAACTCCTTAATTAATAGTTTTTCAAAGATTTCTCTTTGCGGTTCAGGACCTGATACTAACCCCACGACCAAATCTCTCTCCTGAACAACCTCCTTGAAAGAAAAGCGCGACAGCATTCCAATAAACCTTACTTTCAGCTTTTGGGTTTCAGCAAGCTTACCGGTAAAACCGGAAGAAGAAAAGTCAGGAACCCAACACGCATTAAATTTTTTAATTAACCGATAATTGGCATAATCTATTATGCACTTACTCCACGAAAGTGATACCGGCAGTTGTATGTTCAATTGATGTGTAATTAACACCGAGGGCACTTGATCAGAATAACATCCATAGCGATTGTCGGAAATTACCGCATCAATCTGATTTTCTATAATCAGTTTTTCAATTTGCTTATGCTCTTTGCGGATTGTGTTGACTATATATGGCACTTGAAAAAGAAGATGCAGAAAGAAAAAAGCGTGGGATGGATAGGTGACTTTATAGGAAGATAGTTCATGAAAAGTGAGTTGTGGGAACTCCTTCTTCAAGAGCTCGAGTGAAGACCCATTGCCGGCAACGGAGACTTTACAATTATTGACAAGCAGACAATTTATTACAGGAATGCAGCGGGTTGCGTGTCCAAGTCCCCAATCCAGTACGGATACTAATACATGTTTCGGATTATTGGAAGACATAGGCTGGCAAAGGTATATAAGAAAGTAATTACCCTTCCGATCTAAAGAACCTCAAAAGAAAAACCTTTATCTGAAAAATGTTCCAGGTAGCGCGGAAGGACATAGGTAAGATTGCGCTCGGCCTTCACGCTATCATGAAAAACCACAATCGATCCCGGCCGGGTCGCTTTTACAGAACCAGCCAAACAACTTTTCTGTGAATAGGATATTGAGTAATCATGCGTGAGCACATCCCACATAATGATCCGGTATTTTCGCAGTGCGTTGATCTGTTTTCTTTTGATGCGACCATACGGTGGCCGGAAGAGTGGCTGATTACCGGATACTGATGGCTTGAAGTGCGAAGTTGGGTTCAGCCTTTCAGCAAATTGTCGGGCGCACAACTCCACATTCCTCACATATTCTTGCGTTGAATGATTCCACCCTTTCAGGTGATTGAATGTGTGATTGCCAATGGAATGACCATCACCGACTATTTTATTAAATACGTGAGGATACTTTTGAACATTGTCACCAATACAAAAGAACGTTGCTTTGGCATTGAATTTCTTCAACGCATCCAAAACAAATTCCGTGGGGCCAGGCACGGGGCCATCATCAAACGTGAGAAAAATTTTCTTTTCTTGTGAATCTTCCTTCCAAACCAATTCCGGGTATAACCATGGTAAAAAAAAGGGGGTGCGGAAAAACATAATCGATACCTGATTATTCTACTCTACAGGTGAGCATGGTGATGTCATCGCGATAGGCGTTTCTACCTTTAAATCCATCCAACGCAACAATTATATCCTGGTGAATGGTGCGTATGTCTTTCGTATTATTCTTTTTGAAATAATCCAATAATGATTCTAATCCAAATTCGGTATTCTCTTCATTCACTGTTTCAGTAAGGCCATCGGTGTATGCAAAAAGTGTAAAGTCTTCCAGATCAGTAATGAACCCTTCATTCATAAAAGGTAACGGGTTCATTGCACCCAGCACGGTTGATCCTTCCTCTAACATCCGAATTCCATTCTTTTTATCTATTAAAATGGGTGCATTATGCCCAGCGTTGACATACACCATCGTTTTCAGACTTAAATCATAGATAGCCCCAAAGAAAGTAATGAACTTCTCGCCTTTTGTGTTTTCCATTACCTGATAATTCAGCGCTTCAACAATTTCCTTCAGGTTGGGAGTTTGTCTTAATAAGGTGCGCAGCGAAGCCTGAAAGTTAGACATCATCAGGGCAGCCGGTATTCCCTTTCCACTCACATCGGCTACACAAATTAAAAATTGATTTTTGTTGATAGGTATATAATCATAGTAATCACCACCTACCAGGTCATGTGGCAGATAACTGGCTTCCATCTTCAATCGCTCTGTATATGGTAATCGTTCTGGAAAAAGAAACTGCTGCACATCGCTGGCTATTTCCAGTTCCTTTCTGAATGCCTCTTGAGTCAATTGCTTTCGCACCAGTTTTTTATTCTCGATAGCAACAATGATGATGTTACTCAGCGCCTGTATGAATTTTATGCTGTCGTTACGCTCGTTGTTTACGTTATTATTTAGCCCCCCCACAAATACCAATGCAAGCGTATCCGATTTATGCGCCACAGGAATTACCAAATCGAATTCATGGAATTCGCATTCCTCAAACTCTTCCATGCGATGCACATTCTTGATAAGGGTGAAACGATCGTCCAGTTTTAGTTTATGAAAATCCCTTTTTGTCCCAAAGTTTACCTTGCAATTCCACACTTCATCAAAAACAAACAGAGCCAGTTTTTTAATGTTAAGGTTGGATCGAAGGGTGAAATTGAAAATCTTATACAGCGAGTCTTCAGGCACATTATTATTGATGGACTGCGTGATCTCCAGTAAAGCATTGAGCTCTAACTCCTTCCGTTCCAGTTGCGCCTTTAATTCCAGTTGGTCCATCATTATAAGCTGGGTAAAGATAAAAAGAAATGCAGTGCCTTCACCATTTTAACAATCTGTTAACCTATTGAATGCTCCTTTCTGCCTTTCCATTCATAATCAACGAGTTGGGAAAATATCCCAATGATCAACACATAGAATGGATAAACCAATTGAAGCAAAAGTAAGATTGGGATTGAAAAGTGCTGATGTAATGTCCTGCTCACCTTGAAAAGGAAGTATCCCTCCAACAATAATTTCATGCTCATAAGCGCACTCACTCCAACTAAATATTTGGTCGTAAAGAGTAAACCAAAGGCAACAATACAGGTTGCCTGAAAAATGAAAATATAAAGAGCCAGCACTTTTGTTGTAAGAGAATCATTCGCACGCCATTTTCCAGCCCACCGTAATCGCTGATGAATAAAACTTTTTAATGACGGCTGAGGCGTGGTGGCCACCACCACCGATGGCCAATGAATGGTTTGTATTGTTCCTGGAAACCGCTCGTTTAACTTTCTCATTAAGAACTCATCATCCCCGGAAGGGACATGGAGATTGCCTTCATAGCCATCGACTACATCAAAACTCTTTTTACGAAATGCCAGGCTGGCTCCATTACACATCACAGGAAATCCTAAAGAATGCAATGCCATGCCACTTCCTATCACACTATTAAATTCAAGCGCCTGTAGTTTTGAAAATAACGATTTTTCTTCGTGGATTTTAACTAAACCAATTACCATCGATGTGTCAGCATCAAATGACATTATCATCTTTGATATCCAATCTGTCGGAAGAACACAGTCGGCATCAGTGGTGAGAATAATTTCTCCTTGAGCGCGTTGAATTCCTACTGTAAGTGCTAGCTTCTTACCCTGATTAGGCGAGTGGAAATAACTGCCTTTCATATGAGGATTATCTTTTAGATAATCTAATATTATTTGTATGGTGTGATCAGTAGAATGATCATCCACAAAGATTATTTCAAAATTGCTGTGGGGAAAATCCTGAAACCGTAGTGAGGCCAATAAGGGCGCAATTGAAGTTGCCTCATTGCGCACTGCGATAACCACCGACACAAACTCATTCTGTCTGGTTTTCCGTGACCCTGGTTGCCGGGCAAACTTTTGCCATCCCACGATGCATGCGGAGAGAAAACCAAAATATATACTAAAGATGATAATGAGATAAATAAGCATTGCCTGTTTCTCTGTAAGTTTGAGCCGTGAGCAAAGTTGAGAAAAAACCCGTCATTGAAAAGATCATTCTTGGGCTGGACCCAGGTACCAATATCATGGGTTATGCAGTTATTTTAGTGAAACTGAGTAAGGTTACCCTTCTTCAGTTTGGGGTGATTCAATTGGGGAAATACGGAGCACACGAATTGAAGCTGAAAAAGATCTTTGACCGGGTGCTCACGTTGGTGAACGAATTCAACCCCGATGAAGTAGCGCTGGAGGCGCCTTTTTTTGGTAAGAACGTTCAGTCCATGTTAAAACTGGGACGTGCCCAGGGTGTTGCTATGGCGGCAGCTCTTTATCGAGATGTGCCCATCACAGAATATGCTCCCAAGAAGGTAAAGCAATCTGTTACCGGAAATGGAAATGCTTCGAAAGAGCAGGTGGCTAAAATGCTGATGCAAATATTCAGCATCAAAGAAATGCCAAAACTTTTGGATGCCTCCGATGCACTGGCTGTGGCCGTGTGTCATCACTATCAAAATGGAATGATGAAAAACAAGAGTAAATCATGGGAATCTTTTTTGAAGGATAATCCGGGGAAAGTTAAATCAATTACAAAAAAGTCTTAATTATAAAACCGCATGTCAGCCGATACCTACCAACCATCACCAACCAAAGAAAGGCGTTATAAGAAAACATGGGCGTTTATGGAATCTTCCATGTCTAAGGATCAAACAATCCTTGACCTTGGCACCAAAAATCCCTTTTCAGAATTCATGGGTAGCAAAGGCTACAAAGTTTTCAATACGCACGGTGAGGATCTGGATGAATTCCCCGAATCCGTCTCTCAAATTAAATCAGATGTAACTACCGCGTTCGAAATATTCGAACACTTACTTAATCCATTGGGTGTATTGAAAGCTATAAAATCCGATCGCCTTTTTGCGAGCATACCGCTTTCGCTTTGGTTTGCAAAATCCTATAGAAATAAAAATGACCGATGGGATCAGCATTTTCATGAATTTGAAGATTGGCAATTTGATTGGCTTCTTGAAAAAGCAGGATGGGAAATTGTGCGTAGAGAAAAATGGACTAGCCCCACTAAAATAAACGGCATCCGTCCACTGCTACGATTATTTACGCCACGTTATTATATTGTTGAAGCTCGCAGAAAGAAATGAAAAAGATTCTGATTCTTGCCTACAGTGATCTTAACCACGATGCCCGCGTGGCAAGACAAATTAATTTTCTATCGGAAACATACCAATTAACCGTTGCTTGCTTTGATTCACCGAAAAACTGGAAACACGAAGTGTTTCATATTAAAAGAATAAAGCCTGGTCTTTTTCAAAAAGCCATTGGTTCATTTTTTCTTCTTACTGGTTTATTCGAATTGGCCTATAAAGTCATTTATGACTTTCCTCTTTTACGAAAACAACTGGAAAGCAGAGCCTTTGATCTGATCATCGCCAACGATATTGAAAGCCTTCCACTTGCCTTCAAAATTAAAAAGAAAGAAAAAATTCTTTTTGATGCCCATGAGTTTGCTCCCAGGCATTTTGAAGACAAACTAGTATGGAGAATTTTCTTTCAACGGTTTAATAAATACCTGTGCGTAAAATATTTACCATTGGTTGATCAAATGATCACGGTAGGGACAGGACTTGCCAACGAATATGCGGCTCATTATCCCGTGAAGCCGATTGTCGTAACTAATGCTAACTATTACGCAAACCTCATTCCCACTCCGGTTGATGAGAAAAAAATCCGTTTGATTCATCACGGTGCAGCCAACCCATCCCGGCAACTGGAAATCATGATTGAGATGATGAATTATTTAGACGATCGTTTCACACTTGATCTGATGCTGCTCACTCCTTCCATCGCCAATAAAAAAACAAGAAGCTATCTGGATTCATTGAAAACCTTAATCAAAGACAATCCTAGAATCAAGATTGTATCTCCCGTAAAAAGTTATGAGGTCGTAAACTTCATTCATCCATACGATATGGGAATCTTCTTGTTGCCCCCCATTAATTTTAATTATGCCAATACGCTACCCAACAAATTGTTTGACTTTATCCAGGCACGCCTTGCCATCGGCATTGGTCCCACTCCTGAAATGGCTAGCCTTGTGAATACCCATCATCTGGGCGTTGTGGCTAATGATTTTACACCTCAATCACTCGCCAAAAAGATCAATTCACTTTCCGCAGTGGAGATTTACTATTTCAAAAAACAAGCTGATAAAGCAGCTCTTGAATTATCCGCTGAGAAAAATAAAGTTATTTTAAACGATCTTGTGAACAATCTGATCAATAAATAAGAAATGGGTATCGTCATCCGCCAAAGTATTTACACTACTATCATCTCTTATGTGGGCGTAGTGATTGGCTATATGAACCTTCTTTATTTATACCCTAAGTTCCTGTCGCTTGAAGAGGTTGGTCTGTTTAGGGCTATACAAGATGCAGCTATTCTTCTTTCACCTTTTGCTCAATTCGGTCTAACACAAAGTATCTTCCGGTTTTACCCACAATTTGTAAAAGACAAAGACACCTCACATACATTCATTACCTTAATGATGATGATGGCCCTAGCAGGGTTTGCCATCTTCTTTATTGTGTTCAAAATATTCGAAACACCGCTCCTGTCATACTTTCAAGACAATGCAAAAGAAATTATTCAATATTCTTCCTGGGTACTTTGGCTTACACTACTCATGGTAATGTCAGCTGCATTAGAAGCCTTTTCGCGATCACTATTAAAAACCGTAGTTCCCAATTTGTTGCGTGAAATAGTCTCCCGATTACTGCTTTCTATTTTAGTACTACTTTACTTCAGCAAAGTACTTTCATTTGATCAGTTCATCATTGGGTCAGTAGTAACCTACCTGATTTGCTTGCTCTTATTAATTTTGTATTTATGGCAACAGGGGGAAATTTCGATTCAAACTAACTTTAACTCCTTAGATCAAAACAAATTCGCAGAACTAATTAAATATAGTCTGCTCAGTTTTGCCGGTATGGCTGGCATGATTTTAATTGGAAAAATTGATAGTATGATGGTATCTGCCCTGTTGGGATGGGCCGCCAACGCCATTTATACCACCGCCTTTTATATGGCTACGGTTATTGAAATTCCCAAGAGAGCACTGAGTCAAATCACCATGCCATTAATTTCAAAAGCATTTGAACAGAATGACTTTAAGGAAGTGGCATCACTGTACAGAAAGACTTCCATCAATCAATTTATTATCGGATCGCTGCTGTTGCTTGGTGTTTGGATCAATCTTGATAATATCTTTGACTTAATGCCTAAAGGCGACAACTATGAGCTAGGTAAGTGGGTAGTAATTATTGTAGGCTTTGGCAAACTGATTGATATGCTCTTTGGCCCAAGCAGTGAGATTATTGTATTGTCAAAATATTATCAGTTTAATATCGTTTTGATTGTTATTCTATCTGCAATTGTTATCATCTCGAACAACATACTGATTCCCCGACTTGGAATTGAAGGGGCTGCATGGGGAAGTGCCTTTGCTCTGATTACCTTTAATATAATTAAGTTCATATTTATTTATATTAAATTCGGTATTCAGCCATTCGAATGGGCTACCTTAAAAGTTTTAATTATTGGAGGTGTCACACTGTTCGTGAACACACTGCTTTTCAAAATTGACTTTACTTTAGCGGATATACTTTTCCGATCAACTGTGGTTACGATGGTATTTGCTTCGCTTATACTTTGGTCGCATGCATCGGCTGATGCGAATGGTGTTTTCAGGAATCTGATTGCTTATTTTAAAAAAGAAGCGTAAAATTTCATGGACCAATTATACATTAAAAATGTGATGGCGAAAAATTTACCCGATCAGGTAAAAAACTCTAAAGCCTTATATAGAAAGTTCATATTAATAATCTGGTTATGGTTATTCTTTTTTTCGGAAATTGTAACAGGACAAACTCCCGGATTAATCAATTATTCTATTCGTGAAGGATTACCCAGTACTGAAGTTTACGAGGTGTTTCAGGACAGCCAGGGATTTATCTGGTTCGCCACTGATCATGGTGTGGCTATGTTTGATGGATATGAGATGAAGGTACTCACCGTAAAAGATGGACTCACTGATCCTGTGGTTTTTGGTTTTGACGAAGATGACCAGCAAAGAATTTGGTTTCGCACATATTCAGGTAAATTATCCGTTTTCGAAAAAGGTAAAATAACTCCATTTAAATTTAATAATCATTTAGAAGATCTTTTTAAAAACAATATCATCTACAGCCTACATTATACTGAAGGTAAAATTCATTTTGGCTCCGAAAAATATTTAGGAACAATCGGATCTGATGGTAAAATTGAAAAAGAGGAAATTGCTAAGCAAGAGTTAAAAATACGACTCTCACACGACAAGAAACTACTCTACGGATTTTATGGGCTTTCTACTCGTGTGAAAAAGATATCGATCAATGGTCAAAGCTATCCAATTACCCTAACAGATACTCTTGTTCACAATAAAGTTATATGTGGTTTGCAGGATGGTGAAAGGACTCTTATAACAATCAATTCAGATATATTTAGTTACGATGGTTCTAAGATCAGGAAGGTTTTTACTGGTCAGGCGTCCATCATTAGCCTGTCGAAAGATAAAGAAGGTTTTTATTGGGTTGGATTTACGAATCATGGTACAGAAAAACTTACACATGACAATTTTAAAATTGTCGATCATCCTACTGCTTTATCAAATAAATCAATAACAAAAGTAGTGCAAGACCATGAAGGAGGCATGTGGTTTAGCACGCTGGAGGAAGGCGTTTTCTACTCATCGAATATGAAAACAACAACCATTAATCTTAATAATAAAACTCGTTTTGTCACCTTCAATGCAAACTACGGAGTCATCGGTGATCAAATAGGAGATATTTCAATTTACGACCTCAAAAACGGAACTCTTATTTGGGAGAAAAATTTTAATGCTCCAACGAGATCCTTATTTATAGATAACAAAAATCAATTGTGGGTTTCAACGGATCAGACAACGATAGTTGGTTTAGAGTCTGGAGAAATTAAGAACAAAATAAATGCATCGTTCACAAGTTATAGTACACAGTCAGATTCAACACTAATAGCGGTAGGTGGCTCGAGGATATCCCGGTTTGATTTACGTGGCAATTCAGATTACATCATCTCCAATTCCATCCATTTACAACTCCTTTTCGACCATTCAATTTTGTACACCTCAGGGCGCACTGGACTAGAGATATTTGATGCCAATATGAAATTGATAACTAAGCCAAAAGCATTATTAAATTCAAAGATCACAACGATTATACCATTTAATAATGAATCGGTTTTTATAGGAACAATTGGAAATGGCTTTCATCTTATTAATAACAAAACCTTTGATGTTACCTCATTCAATGAAGGCAAGAATTTCGTAGCCAACGATGTTTACTATACACAAAAAAAAGATTCATTAATCTGGATTTCAACTGAGAAAGGATTACTTGCTCTAAAGCATAAATCACTTAACAACAACCATCTTCAATTTTACAGAACAATATCGAAAGATTCCCAATACGAACGAATCAACTTTTTCCACGTTACCGATCAATCAATTTGGGTTGTCTCAGATTATAATATCAAGATTATTCCTCGCAAAAAAGCAATCAACACAACCAATCCTATTTTTTATTATGATTGGATCAGGCCTGTGGGGGTTAAACCAGGTCAAAAAATTGAAATCAAAAATAAAGGTCTACTTCAATTAAAATTTGGTTTTATATCGTTTAACAACCAAAATATTTATGTCAGATATCGTATCTCACAAAATGATGATTGGACCGAAACTTCCTCAAGAACTATCAATCTACAGTCGATCTCCGCAGGCAACTATTTGTTAGATATAGAATTCTCACTGGATAACGAGACCTGGAGCAAGGGAGCCTCGCTTCCATTTTCAGTGTTGCCCCTATGGTGGAATACCTGGTATATGCGTTCCGCATTTGGATTAATTGTTTTACTCGTGGGGATTTTTATTTCCAGACGAAGGATAATCGGGTATAAGGAAAAGAACAACTATTTGGGTCTCATAAATGAGCAACAAAAAAAATTACTGAACGCGGAAATTGAGGCTACAGAAAGGGAACGTAGTCGCATTGCCAAAGACTTGCACGATGGCATAGGCATGGACCTTGTGTCTATTAAACTAATGGCGAACCAGATCGCAAAAAACACCGAGAATCAAGATGCTCTAAAAATACAGAGTCAATTGCAGAAAACTATTTCTGAAATTCAAAACATCATATACGGATTAACTCCTTCCGGCCTCAAACTTTTTGGGCTCTCCTATGGACTGGAGAATTATATCGCTATGGTGAGTAGAAATCACCCCGCAATCATAAAGCTGGATGTACAGGGTAAAGAAATTAAAGATTCCCAGATCGGGGCAATGGTTTATCGCATCATTCAAGAGTTAATTACCAATTCGATCAAACATTCAAAGTGCGAAAAAATATCCATATACATCAAGGTTTTCATTAACGCTATTCAAATCACGTACCGTGACAATGGCATTGGTTTCAATCCAGAAAATGTAAAGCAAGGTCTAGGGCTAAGTAACATTCAGTCGAGAGTAGAAGCGCTGGGAGGGCAGCTTAATTTTGAATCTGGCTCAACGGGTACCTCCTATTCTATCAACTTACCGCTAAAAGGTGACAGGAAATAACCAGCCACGGCATCCTATCTTAAAATGCTTCTAAGATCGTGATCAACTTATTCGTCAGGTTTTGTCTTGAGTAGAGTTGAATGTTTCCCGTAAGGGTACCACTTCCACATTTCCATTCCTGGTAATACCGAATCAATTCAGATTTGATTTCCACCATATTACTTCTCTCTTTTATAACTCCGGCATGCGTTTGTTTTAATATTTCAGCCGCATCACCATTAGCAGGTCCAATTCCTAAAATCGGTCTGCCTGAAGCAAGGTATTCAAAAAATTTTCCAGGTAAATTCCCAGGCGCGATGGCCGTGTGTGCCAGCACCAACAATTGAAGGTTGGTGGTTCCATATAATTTCAATAATTGATCATGTGGTATTTGATCAACAAACGTTGTGATCGATGAAAGATGTGCATCCTCATGTACAAAATCCTTAAAGGATGAATTTACCTTGCCGATAAACTCAACCAAAACATTTTTCTCAAAATCCGGATCCGACACGCAAAGTTCTTTGATGGCCAACATCACCGGTTTTGGATCGCGCAACTCATCCACAATGCCTATATGACGAATTGTAAATTTATCTGTAGGTGTTTCAACAATCGACTGAAAGTCTTCATTATCAAAACCATTCGTGATTAGATCCACGTTCCTCCCACTTAATGCTTCCAATCTTTTTACATGGTAGGGGGCGATAGTGATTACACGATCAGCAGTAGTGAGCACTTTTTTTTCGAGTGTAGCATGTCGTCTTCTGGCCAATGATGTCAACAACAAAGTATCCAGCAAATCCCATTCACTCCACGGATCTCTGAAATCTGCAATCCAATGAAGCGCAGGATTCAACTTCTTTAATCGTAACCCTATCAAGTGAATGCTATGAGGCGGACCGGTGGTGATAATTTTTTCAATCTTGTTGGTGTTAATCAAGTCAATCAGATATTCCACCGAGGGCTTTACCCAAAATACACGTGCATCCGGAATGAAAAAGTTACCCCTGATCCACGAACTTACCTTTTGAAAAAAAGTTCTTTTTCCAGTTGAGAGAAAGTCTGCCTGCTGCGGAGTTTTGTTTCCTAATAGGGAAGACATCTTAAAAAACAATTGATAGGGTTCCCAAATCGGAAAACGAATTACCTCTACGGAATCGGGAACGTCTTTTTCTAAGGATTTGTCTTCAATAGTAAATGACGGATTTTCTGGCGTAAATACATAAGGCTCCCACCCTGCCCTCACCAGGTATTTTACAAACTTCAACCAACGCTGCACACCACTTCCTCCGGAAGGTGGCCAGTAGTAAGTAATAACCAAAACCTTTTTGCTACTCATAGGTTAAACCCAAATTGACAATGGACAGTATATAATTGACAATTTGAATAAACAAAGTTAGATAATAGATCAAAAGAAAATTATCCATTGTCTATGATCCACTATCGATTAATTTAATCATTTCTTCAAGTTGGCCGGGCTGATACCAATGAATTTCAGCATCACGCTTAAACCACGTAAGCTGGCGCTTGGCATATCTGCGCGTATTTCGTTTCAATAGGCGGATTGCTTCCTTTCGATCATATTTTCCTTCGAGATAATCAACTACCTCGCGGTACCCAACGGTTTGCAAAGCATTCAAATGACGCTTTGGGAAAAAGTGTTCGGCTTCTTCGAACAGCCCCTTTTCAATCATAACATCCATGCGCGCATCGATGCGTTCATAGAGTTGTTCACGATCCAATTCCAAGCCGATTTTAATAATTTCAAAATCATGAGTTCGTTTTTCTTTCGCTCGCAATTGACTTGCCTTCTGGTTTGATGCTCTGAATAATTCCAGTGCCCTTATTAACCGGTGTGGATTATTGATATCTACCTGTTCAAAATAGTCAGGATCAATTTCCTTTACTTCTTGCTGCAACCACAATAGTCCATTCAATTGGTATTCAGCAATAATCTTTTCGCGTGTGCCTGGTGGAATTTCCGGCATTTCGTCAAATCCCTCCAACACTGCTTTTATGTACAATCCGGAGCCTCCACACAAAATCAGCCTGTCATATTTTTTAAACAAAGTATGAATAAGCGCCAATGCATCCCTGCCATAAGCACCAGCATCATAAGATTGCTCTATAGAATGAGAATTAATAAAATGATGAAGAATACGATTTAACTCTTCCGTTGACGGCTTGGCGGTACCAATCTCCAACTCCTTATAAATCTGGCGGGAGTCAGCCGAAATAATTTCAGATTGAAAAAATTCAGCAAGACGCAAGGCTACCTCAGTCTTTCCTGCGGCCGTTGGCCCCGCTATTACAATGAGTTTCTTTAAATGCACCTTCAAAATTAGTTAATAGAAGTGAGTCTGTAGCGGTTAGCGATGAGGATAGCGTTTAAGTGTCTTTGTTTCTTTCTAATTCACTAATTATCAAAGACTAACGACTATGGACCATTCACTATGGACTCAATACTAAAATCCCTATCTTGCAGAACAAAAATTCGCCACTACGAATGATTAAGTACACCAGCCAATTTCTTCTCAAACTTGAGGATCTTATTGCCCAATCGGATTACATACTTCGCTATGAAAAAGGCAACTTCAAATCAGGCTATTGCCTACTGAAGGAACAGAAGATTATGATTCTCAATAAATTTTTTACGACCGAAGGCAAAATAAATGCCCTATTGGATATTTTGAAAAACCTGGAATTAGACACTAGCCGGTTTAACGAGAAGAGTCTAAAATTTTACGAGGAGCTTTTACATTCAGAAGTTAAATTGTAACCAAAAGGCCATGAAAGTCACCTTTCTTGGCACTGGAACATCGCAGGGCGTGCCCGTTATCGGTTGCGCATGTAGCGTTTGCTGTTCCATGGATTATCGTGACAAACGGCTACGTTCATCCATTCATATCGAAGTTTCTGGTAAAAGTTTTGTCATTGACACCGGACCCGATTTTCGCCAACAAATGCTACGCGAACGAATCAATAAACTTGATGCAATAATCTATACGCATGGTCATAAAGATCACATTGCAGGCCTTGACGATGTAAGGGCATACAATTACTTACATAGTAAGGATATGCCCATCTTTGGCAATGAGAACGTATTAAAACAACTTCAGATTGAGTTTCATTATGCCTTCGGACAACTAAAATATCCAGGCACCCCGCAACTTCAGCTTAATGAAATTACCGAGGAAGCATTTGACATCGAAGGTGTACGTTTTATCCCCTTACCTGTAAAGCATTTTAAATTACCGGTATTGGGATTTCGAGTGAACGACCTTTGCTATATCACGGATGCTAACCATATTCCTGATTCTACCTATGAAAAAATACAAGGCACCAAGGTGTTGGTTTTGAATGCACTACAGCGTGAAAAACATATTTCGCACTTTAATTTAACCGAAGCATTGGATGTAGCCATGAAGGTGGGGGCTGACCAAACCTATTTTATACACGTCAGCCATAAGCTGGGGCAGCATAAACAGGTAGAAAAGGAACTTCCAAATTCAGTAGCTTTGGCTTATGATGGCTTGACCATCACGATCTGAACGTGCATAATAATTATTATTTCCTAACCCAACTCAGCAATCAATTAAAGCAGACACTCACTGGCTTTACGTTGGTTTCATGCTTTAGTCAAAATAAGGATGAATTAATAATAGAATTTAATAATAACATCACCTCTTTTTTTATCAAGGCAAGTCTTCAGGCGAACTTTTGTTGCCTTTCTTTTCCAACAAAATTTAGTCGCGCCCGAAAAAACAGCATTGATCTATTCAATGACATCTTGATGAAAAAAGTAATAGACGTGCGGCAATATGAAAATGAAAGGAGTTTTTCCCTGCAACTGGAAGATTCCTATTCGTTGCTTTTCAAAATGCATGGCAACCGATCGAATGTGATTCTTTTTAAAGATCAACATGTGATCAGCCTTTTTAGAAATCACCAGGTTGCTGATAGGAATTTAGTATTATCACAACTCGATAGAAGCATCGATTGGAGTAAGGAATCGTTTGAACTAAATAAAGAAAAATTACCATCTCTCTATTTCACCTTTGGCAAGTGGGTATGGCACTGGATTGAAGAAAAGAATTTTAAGACAAAAGATCAGGATGCACGGTGGAGTACTTTCAATCAACTGAAGTTTGCACTTGAAAACCCTCAATATTTTTTGATCGAATACGAGGGGAATTTAATATTTTCATTACTTCCCTTCGGGGAAATAATAAAAACGTTGAACGATCCGATTGAAGCAATCAATGAGTTTTTTCACTCCTATTCGATTGCAAATACCTTACATTCTGAAAAAGCAGTAATACAAAAACAGCTTACGGATCAGATAAAATCAGGAAAAAATTATCTTGATAAAAACCAAAGTAAACTTAACGAATTATTGACCGACCATCATTATCAATTATGGGGTGATTTGATCATGGCTCACATGCATGAAATGAAAACTGGTATGGAAACCATTCAGTTGAGTAGCTTTTATGATAACACGTTGGTTGAAATCAAACTCAAGAAAGAGTTGAATCCTCAAAAAAACGCTGAAGTATTTTATCGAAAAGCCAAGAATAAACAAATTGAAATAGATAAACTGAAAGAGGCCATTGCACAAAAGACCATTGAAATCGAAAAATGGAATATCTCCTTGCAGGCATTAGCGACTACTGAAGATCTAAAAAATTTAAGAAAGAATAATACACCTCTATTAAGCGAAAGTAAAAACACAGAAAAGTCTTTGCCCTTTTTCGAGTTTGAACATAAAGGATTTAAAATCTGGGTAGGTAAAAATGCCGAGTGCAACGATAAGCTCACCTTAAAACATGCATATAAAGAAGATTTATGGTTACATGCCAAGGATGTAGCCGGTTCACATGTGATCATAAAACATCAGTCTGGCAAACCGTTTCCTAAAGATGTGATTGAACGCGCGGCACAACTTGCTGCATACAATTCCAAGAGGAAAACAGAAACCCTTTGTCCTGTGGCCTTTACTCCAAAAAAATATGTCCGCAAACGAAAAGGAGATCCAGCCGGTGCGGTAATAGTAGAACGGGAAGATGTGATTATGGTGGAACCCAAATTATGATGCTGGATTCTGGATATTAGATAATCCAGAATCCAGTACCCAATTAACTCACCACATGAACCTTAATCATGTTAGAGCGACCACGTTCCTTAATTGGCATACTAGCCAGAATGATAAAGATATCACCCGTTTTCACATGACCGTCAGCTTTTAAGATCTTCTCTACATCTGCTATGGTCTCGTCAGTAGATGAAGCCTTATCGTAATGATACGCCTTGGTAGCCCACACCAGATTCATCGTGTTAAGAATTGAATCATTACTGGTGAATGCAAAAATATTCGCATTAGGCCGGTGTGATGAAGCCTTATAAGCGCTGTAGCCTAGTTGCGTCATACCAATAATCGCTTTGGCATTCACATCTTTGGCAAGCTTGCAAGCGGTAAGAATTAAACTATCGTTAAAATAATTTGGTGAGTTAGGATCAATATCACGGAATCTGTAAAATATTTTTCCCTGTTTCTCCACTGAGCTAATCGTACGTACCATGCTTCGAATTACTTCGATAGGATATTTTCCTGCAGCAGTCTCCGCAGAAAGCATCAAGGCATCTGCCCCATCCATTACTGCATTCGCCACATCATTGGTTTCTGCACGCGTTGGACGCGGATTTTCAATCATACTCTCCATCATTTGGGTGGCTACGATTACAGGCTTGGCAGCATTATTACACTTTTCCACCAGCATCTTTTGCACCATCGGCACTTCCTCCATCCAAATTTCTACACCCAAATCACCACGGGCCACCATCACCGCATCGGTGGCAGCAATGATCGCATCAATATTTTCCAATGCCTCAGGCTTCTCAATCTTGGCAATTATTCGTGTATTGGAATTATGACTATTAATGATCGACCTTAATGAATCAATATCTTCCACCTTTCTCACAAAAGATAAAGCCACCCAATCTACTTTATGCTTCAAGCCAAATTCAAGATCAATCAAATCCTTTTCGGTAAGAGATGGAGCCGATACTTTGGTGAAAGGAAGATTTATTCCCTTACGTGATTTCAATGGGCCGCCATAAATCACTTTACAAATCACATCAATATCTCGAACCTCAGTTACTTTCAATTCTATTTTACCATCATCAATCAAAATCACGTCTCCAGTTTTCACATCCCTGGGTAAGAACTCATAGGATGTGCTTACAATTTCATGATTACCCAACAACTCACGTGTGGTGATAGTAATTGACTCTCCTGCTTTTATCTCTGTGCCGGGCTGTACCTCATTTACACGAATTTTTGGTCCCTGAAGATCTTGCAACAAGGCCAGGTGTGTACCTAGTTCCTGATTGATCTCTCTCACAAAGTTGATCACCTTCAGGTGATCTTCATGTTTACCATGTGAGAAGTTGAGTCGAAACACATCAACACCCTCTTTTGCAAGGGCACGAAGCATTTCTTTGTTATTTGAAGCAGGCCCAACGGTTGCTACAATTTTGGTCTTGTTGTAAGAGATTTGTTCCATTAAATGATTAGAAAATAAAGTTATCCTTAGATTTTAAAGTGCTCAAAGGTATAAAAGCGACTAATTCAACGGAAGGAATATTACGCAAGAGTTCTTGCAATCGATTGCTGTTCCCATGGTCTTCCCCCTGAATTAAAATTATATAATCAAAGTGAGGATATTCGGGCAATAAAAAGCCCCTAACCTCACTATCGTTAGGCTTGTTTCGAAACAGTTTTAATTTATTTATTTCATTTTCAAACGAGAAGTATGAAAATGAAGCTTCTGTATTATTCTTAAACTGCACTATTAAATCAGGCTGTTTCACTAATCTGGCATTTAATAGATGATTAATATCCCAGGCCAGCTTATAACCTTTGGTAGACGAAATAACGCCTATTAAATCAAAATCATAACTATATTCGATTTCAAGTCTTTTTTTCTTCATTTTTGCAGGCCAATATTTAAGCGCAACAGGAAAAGTTTGACAATATTGCATCAAATCTCTTTATTTGCACAGATTTTTGAATACTCTAAACCTTTATAAACATGTCTGAAATCGCACAAAAAGTAAAACAGATCATCATCGACAAACTGGGCGTGGAAGAATCTGAAGTTACTCCTGAGGCAAGCTTTACCAATGATTTGGGCGCTGACTCCTTAGATACAGTAGAACTGATTATGGAATTCGAGAAGGAATTCAACATCTCCATCCCTGACGACCAAGCTGAAAACATCGCTACTGTTGGTCAGGCGATTTCTTACCTCGAGGAGAACGTTAAGAAATAATCAGAGATTCATCATCTCCGTCACTAACGTATTGTATGACATTTAAACGAGTAGTAATTACAGGAGCGGGTGCATTAACTCCTATCGGAAATACCTTACCAGAATATTGGGAAGGATTAAAAGCTGGGAAAAGTGGTGCCGCCCCCATTACAAAATTTGACACTACTCTTTTTAAGACCAAATTCGCCTGTGAAGTAAAGGGCTTCAAATTTGAAGACTTTATGGATCGTAAAGAAGGCCGAAAAATGGATCCATTTTCGCAATACGCTATGGTGGTAGCTGACGAAGCCATAAAAGATGCAAACCTTCCTCTATCCGAATTGAACCCAGACCGCGTTGGCGTGATTTGGGGATCGGGTATAGGAGGGTTGCTTACTTTTCAGGAGGAGATGAAAGCGTATACAAAAGGTGACGGAACACCACGTTTCAATCCATTTTTCATCCCCAAGATGATTCCAGATCTTAGCGCTGGTCATATATCTATTAAATACGGTTTCCGAGGTCCAAATTTTGTGACCGTTTCCGCATGTGCATCCTCAACTAATGCGATTTATGATGCTTACACTTATATAAAGTTAGGAAAGGCAGACATTATCGTTAGTGGAGGATCTGAAGCAGCAATTTGTGAAGCCGGTGTGGGTGGATTCAATGCTCTCAAAGCACTTTCCGAGAGAAATGACTCCCCAGAAACTGCCTCAAGACCAT
The DNA here is from genome assembly GCA_964349405.1 of uncultured Ohtaekwangia sp. GTDB lineage: Bacteria > Bacteroidota > Bacteroidia > Cytophagales > Cyclobacteriaceae > ELB16-189. The sequence continues at coordinate 20,937 of CAYGGY010000005.1, forward strand.
ATGACAAAGATCGTGATGGTTTTGTATTAGGCGAAGGAGCTGGCGCGGTGATTCTGGAAGAATACGAACACGCGAAAAAACGTGGTGCCAAAATCTATGCTGAAATAATAGGGGGTGGTCTTTCTGCTGATGCTTATCATATTACAGCTCCACACCCTGACGGAGCCGGCATTACCAAGGTAATGGAAAATGCTTTGGAAGAAGCAGGAATTAAACCAGACCAAGTTGATTATATCAACACCCATGGAACCTCAACACCATTAGGTGATTTGGGAGAAATAAAAGCCATCCAAAAAGTATTTGGCGATCAGGCTTATAAAATGAATATCAGTTCTACAAAATCAATGACAGGCCATCTTTTAGGTGCAGCCGGTGCCATTGAAGTGATTGCTTGCCTACTTGCTCTTAATGAAGGGATCATCGCACCTACCATTAATCACTTTGTCGATGACGAAGGTTTAGATCCTCGTTTAAATCTTACCTTTAACAAGGCCCAGAAAAGAGAAGTAACCATTGCCCTAAGCAACACCTTCGGCTTTGGAGGTCACAACGCTTCGGTAGTTCTTAGAAAAGCAGAGTAATCCACCCGATTGTGTGGAATCTACTACGTTTATCGAAATCAAATTCCAAGGGTGATAAAAAACTGATTACAGCGATTCGCACCATTGCTGGCATTACCCCGTCAAATCTCGCCCTCTATAAATTAGCTACACTTCATAGCTCAAGATCTACAGAGAAAAACGGCTTTCGCGAATCCAACGAACGTCTTGAATATTTAGGCGATGCTATTTTAGGTGCCGCTGTGGCGGATTACCTTTTTAAAAAATATCCATTTAAAGACGAAGGTTTCCTAACCGAAATACGCTCTCGAATAGTAAACCGAGAATCTCTTAATAATCTTGCACGCAAAGTAGGCATTGGAGCAATTGTTCAGTTTGACAGTAAAAACAATCACTTGCAGCAAGTTATTTTAGGTAATACGCTCGAAGCACTGGTGGGCGCTGTTTATCTGGACAAGGGCTATATGCGCACCAAGAAATTTGTGATTGACAAACTGATCCAACCTTACTTCGACCTGGATGTAGTGGTGAGCTCAAATTTGAATCATAAAAGCAAAGTAATTGAATGGGCACAACGCGAAGGAAAAGAAATTAGATTTGAAGTAACCGAAGTAAAGAAAGGGAAAATGGGTAAGGAGTTTTCTGCTCAGGTGTTTATTGCCGACCAGCCCTACGGTAGTGGGTTTGGTTACACCAAAAAGAAAGCTGAACAGGATGCCGCAGAAAAAACAAACATTTTGCTGAATATCTCATGAGCAACCTATTACGTATTGGCGGGGCTACCGTAAATCAAACTCCTATTGATTGGAGCAATAACGTATCGAATATCATTACAGCCATTGAAGAAGCTAAAAAACATGAAGTCCGGATTTTAGGATTCCCAGAATTATGCATAACCGGATATGGGTGCGAAGATCTATTTTTAAGTGATTGGCTTAGTGAAAAGGCATGGATACAGCTACAAACGATTATCCCTCATTGTGATTCAATTACCGCTTGTATTGGGTTGCCAATCCGAATTGAAAACATCACCTACAACGGTATTTGTGTTATCCATAATCAAAAAATACTAGGTATCTCCCTTAAGCAAAACCTGGCAAGAGAAGGAGTTCATTATGAACCACGTTGGTTTGATGCCTGGCCTGCAGAAGCAGTACGGCAAATTCAAATACAAGGGCAGACTATTCAAGTTGGTGATCTTATCTACGAAATTGATGGTATCAAGATAGGTTTTGAAATATGTGAAGATGCCTGGAGTAAACATAAACGTCCTGGATATCGACTACAGAAACGTGGTGTCGATCTCATTATCAATCAAAGTGCCAGTCATTTTGCAATGGGAAAAACTGATTCACGTGAACAAGAGGTAGTCGTTGATGGGTCGCGCCTGTTTGAATGTGCCTACCTGTTCGTAAACGCATTAGGTAATGAAGCCGGCAGAATGATTTATGATGGAGACATTGTATTTGGTCAACATGGAAAAATCCTAAAGTGCAATGAACGGCTATCGCTAAAACCATTCAACCTGCTCACGTGCGATATTGATTTTAAAAATCCGGCTAATTCAGAATCCGCACCCATTACTGATGGTAGAGAAAAAAATGAAGAACTCGCGCGTGCAACTTCTTTGGCACTATTCGATTATCTGCGCAAAAGCAAAGCAAAGGGTTTTGTTATAAGTTTAAGTGGTGGTGCCGACTCATCCATGTGTGCGGTATTAGTGGCAGAAATGGTGAAACGTGCTTCTACTCAATTAGGGTGGAAGGAATTTATTTCGAAAACCGGAATAAGCCCAGTATCGGATGTGAAACAAGCAGTTAACGAATTGCTCACATGCGCCTATCAGGGAACAAAAAATTCTTCCCAAACGACATTGGATGCGGCCCAATCATTAGCTAAAAGTGTAGGTGCAGGATTTCATTCGTGGAAAATTGATGAGGCGGTAAATTATTATACCGATCAAATTGAAAAAGTGCTGGAGCGACCTCTTATGTGGGAAACGGATGACATCGCCTTGCAAAATATTCAGGCTCGCAGCAGATCACCCATCATCTGGCTACTGGCCAACCTAAAGAGAGCGGTTCTTATTACCACATCTAACCGCAGTGAAGGAGATGTGGGCTATGCCACCATGGATGGAGACACAAGCGGAAGCCTTGCCCCCCTTGCTGGTATCGATAAACCCTTTATTATTCAATGGCTGAAATGGGCTGAAAAAGACCTGGGTTATTCAGGCCTTACCATCGTGAACAATTTGCAACCAACCGCAGAACTAAGACCTCCAGATAAAACACAGACTGACGAAAAAGACCTGATGCCCTATTCAATTTTAGTGGCAATAGAAAAATTAGCTATTCGGGACAGAAAATCGCCTATAGAAGTTTTTAAAGAACTTTCCACACGTCAAGATCCTTCATTTGCTGATTCAACTATACTCAAAGGATATATAAGAAAATTCTTTCGCTTGTGGTCGGCAAACCAGTGGAAAAGAGAACGGTTCGCCTCTTCCTTTCATCTGGATGATCTGAATGTAGACCCAAGAAGTTGGTGCCGCTTCCCGATTCTTTCCGGAGGCTTTGCAGAAGAATTAACTCAACTGGATAACCTTTAGCTACGTCTTGGGCATTAGGCATTAGTGCTTATATTTGCTCTGTTAGGCCCGGTGATTTCCAGGCCTTTTATATTAAATAATTGTATGATCAGTTATATTATTTGGAACGGAGGCCCTGAAATTCTATCGTTTGGTTCATTCTCACTGCGCTGGTATGGGCTTTTATTTGCCTTGGGGTTTCTAATCAGTCAGCAAATTCTTTATTACATATATCGCCAGGAAGGCAAACCCGAAAAAGATGTAGATACGCTTACCGTTTATATGGTGGTGGCCACGATTTTGGGTGCCCGACTAGGTCATGTGATCTTCTATCAGCCTGAACTTTTTTGGAATGACCCACTGAGCATTATTCTACCTTTTGAATTTTCTCCATTTAAGTTCACAGGATTACAAGGATTGGCAAGCCATGGAGGAGCCTTCGGAATTCTTTTTGCATTATGGCTTTACTCAAATTATCGTATTCATTTTTCCAAAGCCGATGTGGCATTAGAGGGACAAGTTGGTCACGAAGGAAAAGTGAATAAGAAAATAAGAAGAGGAATATTTGTTGAAAAAATCAAAAAAGAGGGACAATCCTATATGCAAGTATTGGATCGTATTGTTATTCTGGTAGCTCTGACCGGTGCCTTAATACGGTTTGGAAATTTTTTTAATTCAGAAATCATTGGAAAACCATCAGATAACAACCCCTTTAGTGTTGTTTTTATTAATCGAGTAACGGAAGGACTCCTCGACTATCGCGTACAATCCAATCCTGCCGAATCGATAAAAGTTGAGAAAAACGATGAGCTTCCTGCTGGCGCTCATGGAAGAGTTCCGCTTAATATGTATGTATTCTTTAAACAAGGTACCAGCACGGAGCAAGCAACTCAATTCCTCAATGGTGACATGAAATACTTCCTAAGTTATTTCAGTGAATTCATTGATGAACCAGGAACAGAACCTTTAAAATATCAAATCATTACCGAAACTTCCGGCACGCTGGCCGCCAGGGTAAGTACCTTTGGTATAGCGAGGCATCCTGCACAGCTATACGAATCAATTTCATGTGTGATCTTATTCATCGTTCTCTTTTTAATGTGGAAAAAAGACAAGGAAAAACTACCACCTGGTAGAATCTTTGGTGTGTTCATGATCGTATTGTGGAGCCTGAGGTTTGCCTATGAATTTTTAAAGGAGAACCAGGTATCCTTCGAAGATCAACTCCCAATCAACATGGGGCAAATTCTGAGTATCCCGTTGTTTATTGCCGGCATACTCATTTTAATATGGTCTTACCGAAATAAATCAGCCAATAATTCAAGCCCAAGTTGATTGAATTTTTACGACTGCTTAAGAAGGGAATACCGCTTATTTGGGTATTGCTGTTTTTTCTGACGGATAATTTAGCTGCGCAGAAAATAGCACGCGATACGCTTGCCAAAAGCAAAATCAACAAAGACACCATTCCCAACAGAGTTGTTACCATTAATCGTGTTCTTATCATTGGCAACAAAGTAACTCGTGAGCGTATTATTTCACGTGAACTAAGTTTTAAGCCTGGTGATACGGTCAGCACAAAAAGAATAGACGCTAGATTATTACTAGACCAGCGTAAAATTTACAACCTCCGTTTATTTAACACTGTCACTATTCAATGGCTCGAGCTTAATGAAAATCAAGTTGATCTACTGGTTGAAGTAGACGAACGATGGTACACTTTTCCGGTTCCAATTTTTGAAATCTCTGATCGGAATTTTAATGAATGGTGGCAAAACTACGGCCACGATTTTAGACGAGTTAATTATGGGTTGCGATTGTATCAATATAATTTCCGGGGACGCAATGAAACGTTACGATTAACTGCGCAATTTGGCTTTACAAGACGATTCGATTTAACCTATCGAATTCCATATATCGACCGGCAACAACGTCAAGGACTCAACTTTGAGTTTAATTATGGAGAACCAAAAAATATTGCCTACAAAACGGATGATCACAAACTAAAATTCTATCCTGAGACAAAACCAAGCGACAGGACTGTAAAATTCTCTCGTGGATTTTCTGTTTCTTATACATTTCGAAAATCATTTTACGAAACTCATACACTAAGTTATGATTATCAAAATAATCACGTGTTGGATACTATCGCCATATTGAATCCTAATTATTATAAAAACGCTGCCGTAAGACAACAATTTAGTTCCATCACATACTCCTTCAATTCAGAACATCGCGATGTAGTAGCGTATCCTCTTAAAGGATATCATTTTACAATCTTTGCACAACGAACCGGATTGTTAATTCAATCTGATGTACATCAATGGGAGTTAAACTTAACATATTCCAGATTTTTTGACCTTGGACAAAATTACTATTTATCAAACTTCACATCCGGTTATGTAAGCTCACCAACTCAACAACCTTATTCTTTTTTTAGCGCTTTGGGTTATCGAAAACAACTGGTAAGAGGCTATGAAGTATATGTTATTGAAGGACCAAAATTCTTTTTAAACAAAACTACTTTCCGGAAAAGAATATTTTCAGGAACATGGAAGTTGGATGATATTCCCATTCAACAATTCAAACATTTTCCGCTGGCTATTTACCTGAAGAGTTTTTTTGATTTTGGATATGTGGAAAACTACCCATACTATGAAGTTCTCCAATTAAACAACCGGCTTTCAAATAGGGTACTAATTGGAACAGGAGCTGGATTTGATATCGTTGCAGCTTATGATACAGTGATACGTTTAGAATACACGTTTACCCGAGAAAAAACTCATGGATTTTTCTTCAATGTAAAAAAGGAATTCTAATAACGTAGTTGAACTTCCCTTGATTACGTTTGCATCAACCAAGCCATCCTCCAGTTTTTCTCTTCATACCAATATTTATAAAGAATTTGTTTGTAGTTACTTAAGGTTCGATCCTCTGGAAGGATAATTATAAATCAAATCATTATTCATCCAGTCAGGATTTGAATATACAACGCTTCCATTTTTCTTGTTCTTTATCTCATGAGCTAAATCTTTTGAAAAGAATAAGTTAACCAATAGGTATTTTATTTACGAAAAAGTTTAATTTAGAACTACATCTATAGCTTGTGCGTAAATCTATTCTGATTTTAGGGGGTATCCTATTTTCGAAAATAGCGATTGCTCAGAGCGTTTCTACTCAAATGGGCGCTAGTGCAATGAGTATGGGCTATGCCACTTCAGGAATTACTAACGAGTGGAGTCTTTTCAATAACCCAGGCGGACTTGGGAAAATCAATCAACCAAACGTGGCATTTGCCTATGAAGCGCAATCGCAACTTAAAAGCGCAAACCGAATGGCTACCGCACTTAACAAACCATTCAAATGGGGAACTGTTTCCACAGGATTATTTCGATTTGGCGATGACCTTTACAATGAACAAGTGTTATCAGCAGGTTTTGGTAATCAATTAGGTATTGCAGCCCTGGGCATAAAAGTAAATCTGATTCAATATCATGCAGCAGGATTTGGGGTGACCAATGCGCTGAGTTTTGATTTTGGTGGCATCGCGGAATTAACAGAAAAACTTTCCATAGGAGCTTACATTACCAATCTTACGCAGTCACGCATTGGCGTAGACGATGAACGATTACCAACCCGATTAACAGCAGGACTAACCTATAATCCTGAAAAAAATATTCTTATCACCTCTGAACTAATGAAAGAGTTGGATTATAGTACCACCTGGAGAACTGGTCTTGAATACTCCTTTCACCAAAAAGTATTTTTTAGAACAGGATTTAATCTCCACCCCAACACTGCCTTTTTTGGTGTCGGTATCAGTAAGAAAAAAATAAGATTTGATTACGCCATTCAACTAAATCATTTAACGGGAGTTTCTCATCAGGCATCAGCCAGTTATTGGTTTTCACAAAAAGACAAGAAGTGAAGACAGTACTGATTATCTTAACATTACTTTTTACATCAGGGCAAGCTATTGCCCAAAGTCTTCCAAAAAAAGATGTGGATCTTGAGCGACTGATAGATGATATTTTTGCTATCCAGGATGAAGACATTAATTATGAAGACCTATATGAAAACCTGATACAGCTTTACTCCAATCAGGCTGATCTAAATACAGTAACAGAAGACCAATTGCGATCAATGTTTATTTTGAATGAGTCTCAAATTCAGTCATTCTTAACCTATCGCATCGAAGTAGGTCCATTTATTTCGATCTATGAACTTCAAAATATTGAAGGGTTCACTCAAGAGGTTATCCAAAAAGTTGTTCCATTCGTTACCGTGCTCGATGTTACAGCAGGGTTCAACAAAAACTTGTTTAAGCGAATTTTAAGCGAAAAGAATAATTATCTGATCCAACGATATGACCGCACCCTTGAAGAAAAAAAGGGATATCAGGAAAGTGCTCCTCTTTCGGCCAAATACATTGGGTCACCTGATCGGTTATACAGCCGATTTCAAACACGAAGAACAAATGATTTTAGTTTGGGATTTACCACAGAAAAAGATGCCGGTGAACAAATAACCTGGTCTCCAACCCAAAAAAAATATGGGGTAGACTTTATATCATTTCATGCACAAGTAATGAATAAGGGTAAAATTAAAAATATTGTGGTGGGTGATTATCAGGCTCAATTTGGGCAGGGATTGATTTTAGGCTCCGCCTTCGGTATTGGAAAAAATGCAGAAGCTGTAACCACTGTGCGTAGGGGCAATCTCGGTTTTCTTCCCTATACGTCCGTGTATGAAGCAAGATATTTGCGAGGAGCTGCTATCTCCTACTCACTTTCTAAATATCTTACCTTGCATGGTATGATTTCATCACGATGGAGAGATGGTAATGTCAAAGAAGACACGACAGAATTACCCGGGTCAGTTTCTTCTTTTCAATATACAGGATTACATCGTACCAATTCCGAATTGGCAAATCGCAATACCGTATTAGAAAAAAATATCGCGAGCATAATCAATTATAAATACAAAACGCTGGATGTCGGATTATTACTACATCATACGCAATTCAATATCCCATTGGTGCCCACACAAACAATCTATAATCAATTCTATTTTCAGGGCACGAAAAATATAAATGCTGGTTTTTTTCTAAACTACAGTTGGAAGAATTTCGCTTTCTTTAGCGAGGCTGCTCACACCCTAAACAACGGAACAGGTGTAATAGCCGGCATTATAGGTAGTCTTACCTCTTCACTCGATATTTCCTTACTCTTCAGAAAGTATGATCGCGATTTCTATAGCTTTTACAGTAATGCGCTTTCAGAAAACTCCACACCTCAAAATGAAACCGGAATATATTGGGGATGGAAATATGTATTCAATAAAAAATATTCTTTCACTGGCTATTATGATTTGTTCCGATTTCCGTGGCTACGCTACAGAAGTTATCTTCCTTCAGATGGAAATGAATGGCTTTTGAGATTTAATTACAAACCCATTAAAAGTGTTTCCATATTTCTTCAGGCACGAGAGGAAACGAAAGTCAGAAACAACTCAACAGACAACAACCTATATCTGACCGACCCTGGCACCAAGCGTAATTACTGGATTAATATAGACTACCAAATTACTTCTCACTTATCCTTTAAAACAAGGGCTCAATTCAGCACGTATTCATTAGCCAATAATCGTTCACACGGAATGGTTCTATTACAAGACATCACCTGGAACTCCGGAAAATTTTCTGTCAGCGGACGTCATGCGTTGTTTGATACAGATAATTATGACAACCGGTTGTATGTTTATGAAAAGGATGTGTGGCTAGCATTCTCGTTTCCGGCTTACTATGGAGTGGGTGTAAGAAATTACCTGTTATTTCAATATTCTGTATCTAAAAACGTAGATATCTGGTTGCGATGGGCACACATACGTTACACAGACCGTGATACCATTGGGTCTGGCAGTGAAACAATTGATGGAAATACCAGAAATGATGTTAAATTTCAGATACGTATTCGTATATAACTACCATGCATGCCGTAAACCTGATAACACCAACAGTATTTTTTATGATGTGTCTGGGGCTTGCTCTTTTTGTAATAGTCTACAAATACATTTTTAAGAATAAACGATGACGATGTATTTAATCAAACTCCTCCTAATTCATTTTGTCGCGTCTACCCGCCATCTTGACGAAAAAGCAAAATGATTACCTGTAAACCTTCGCAGATTTAACCTGATAAATTTTAAACCCATGAGAAAAATCAATTTCATCCTTTCTGTTATCCTGGTCTCGTTAGTAATTCTAACCATTGCGTCTTTTACGTTTGCTCAAACAACAAAGAAAACATTAGAGCTTCCTGAATTTAAAAGCATTTATGTAAACTCCAATTATACGGTGTATGTCAAGCAAACCAATAAGCAAGAAGTGTCTGTAGAAACGCTACCCGAAATTTGGGAACTCACTACCATTAAAGTTGAAAATGGAGTGCTTATGATAAATGTAGAGCGCAAACCAGAAAATCCAAACAAGAGTATCTGGTCAAAAATTGACGATATTAAAATCAAACCTACCATGAAAGTAATGGTGAGCGTAAAAACCATCAATGAACTTCAGGTTAATGGAGGCGGTAAAATTATTTCCGAAAATTCAATTTCCTCTGACTATTTGAATTTAGCCGTATCCGGTAACGGTGGTATGGATCTGGACCTTAAGGGAAATAACCTCAAAACTGAAATCAGTGGATCAGGAAATATTACATTAAAAGGATATGCTACATCCAATGATATTGCCATGAGTGGCAGCGGTAATCTAAATGCATTTGCCTTTGAATTGGAGAGTGCTAAAGTAAAAGTGAGTGGATCGGGTATCTGTGAGTTAACTGCTTCTGGCAACCTTGAAGCTACCGTGCTGGGTAGTGGTTCTATAAAACATAAAGGAAACACCAAAAACGTAAGTAAGAAAGTGTACGGTTCAGGTGCCGTAGATAGAGCTTATTAGTAATTACTAATTCGTATTGAGTCCATAGTCTTGAGTAAAAGTAAATTCAAACTCAAGACTATGGACTTAATATTTTTTTACCATCCAATACCGTAATCTTCTCCATGGTTACTGGAACCACCCCAGAAGCTGCCATGCTCCCAATCAAAGTATATAGCGTTGATGGGGCCGCTGGTACGGTCATCAAAGCGCATTCGATATCCCATACGTTGTAACTCCTTGCGCACATAGGGTGGCGTGCTATCGTGTAACAAGATATTACCGGCCTTTGGTTTTCGGTCCTCCCCACCTAAAGAAAGGTAAAGTTGATCTGTATTAATATTGGGTGCCTCGGTAGCTTCTTGTACTGTCATTCCAAACTCTACCATATTTAAGAAAAACTGTAATAAGTTCTGATCTTGCGTGTCACCACCCTGAACGGCAAAGGACAAAAATGGCTTACCCTCTTTTAAAGCAAGCGTTGGCGTGAGGGTTACTCGCGGTCGTTTACCTGGCTCCACGATGTTGTAAGGATTTTCCTTTGGATTGGTTACAAAACTTTGCATACGTTGACTCATGCCTATACCAGTCTTACCTGCAATACATGCTGGGTTCCAACCACCACTTGGAGTAATGGAAACCACCCAACCGTCTTTATCCGTTGCCTCTACGGAAGTAGTTCCTAAAAACACCTGATTCAAATATTCTTCTGTCAGTGGAGATGTATAGGTTTCGCTTGAAGCTTGCGACCATTCTTTTAAATAGTTCTTATAGGGATTCACTTTTCCTTCAAAGGGATAGGGATCGCCAGGAGATGCTTTAGGATCGTTGCGCTCCCAATTGATCGATTTAATTCTCTCTTTCGCATAATCCTTTGATAACAATCCTTTAATCGGTTCCTCGGGTGCAAAGTAAGGATCACCATAATAAAAATCGCGATCAGCAAATGTTAGGTTCATCACCTGGTAAAGTGTATGAATGTATCGTGCCGAATTAAAGCCCATGGCCTTGAGATCAAAATTCTCTAACAGGTTCAGCGCCTGAAGCATCACCGGACCTTGTGTCCACTGTTGCATTTTATATACTTCAATTCCTTTGTAGTTCACTGACAACGGTTCTTCGGTGATTACTTTCCAGTTCGCCAAATCTTGTTCAGTAATTAAACCTCCTTGCTCTTGAGACCCTCGTGCAATCTCTTTAGCGATGTCACCTTTATAAAAGCGATCATAGGCAGCGTAGATTGCTTCTTTACGTGATTTTCCTTTTTTCAACGCCTGCTGTTCTGTATCAACCAGTTTTTGAAGAGTCAGCAATAAATCCTGTTGTTTAAAAATCTCACCAGCCACAGGAGCTTCTCGCTTGTCACCCAGGTGCGGAAGAAAAACAGCTTTCGAATAGGGCCATTCTTTAATTCTCTCTTTCTCTCGTTCAAAACTATTCGCGGTTTGTGCCTCGATAGGATAGCCTTCTGCCAATTGCATGGCAGGTGTTAATACCTCTTTCAAGCTCATCGTACCATATTCAGCAAGCATCGTCATTAACCCACCGGGCGTACCAGGCGTAACGGCTGCCAACGGACCATATTGCGGGGGGTAATTCATTCCTTTGTTCTTAAAGAATTCGGCAGTGGCACCCGTTGGTGCTACGCCAAGTGCATTGATGGCAATTACTTTTTTTGTTTTCGGATTGTAAATCAATGCCTGTGTCTCACCTCCCCAACTAAGGACGTCAAACATAGTACAAGTGGCTGCAAGCATGGCACATGATGCATCCACCGCATTGCCGCCTCTACTAAAAATCATTGCTCCTGCCGTAGCGGCTAATGGCTTTCCTGTAATCGCCATCCAGTGCTTTCCATGCAAAGGCGGCTTTTGAGTGATTACCGGTAGGTTGTTGAATGATTGACCCGTAGCCAGAAAACTGATTCCCGCTACAATCACCCCCAAGGTTATTAATTTTATTTTCATCGCTTTTCAATTAGCTTTATTAATGTACAGGCCTCAAGATACTTCATTTTAAATGCGCCAAAAAGAATTGACTGCCTGAAGGATTAAAACTTCCACCAACGGGAATAATATGAATCAGAATCATGAATTAATCAACACATTCTATCAGGCATTTCAACAGCGCGACTGGAAAACCATGCAGGGATGTTATCATTCGGAAGCTCATTTTAGTGATCCCGTTTTCCCTGATTTAAATAGTGTAGAAGTTAAGTCGATGTGGCATATGTTATGCGAAAACGCACAAAATTTTGCTTTACAATATTCAAAAGTTACCACTAACGGTGATATAGGTACTAGTCGTTGGGAGGCGAGATACACCTTTTCGCGCACCGGACGTAATGTACATAATATCATTCAGGCCCAATTCATCTTTAAAGATGGGTTGATCTATAAACACATTGATGAGTTTGACTTTTGGAAATGGAGTCGAATGGCTATGGGGTGGACAGGAGGTTTATTAGGATGGACAACCTACCTAAAACGTAAAGTTCAAGCTACCGCTCATAAAAGCCTGGTAAAATTCATGCGAGAACATCCCTCAGGCGCAATTTGAAATGGATTATTTTACAATGCTTTGTTAAAAACTGGCATTTGGATGCCTGAAATGAGGATAATTGGAAAAAACTATTACCTTTGGTTCGTTAATGAAATAATTCCTACCTGAATTACTCGACTAATCGTGTTTATTATTGGTCCGGCTTTATTGAATTAGCAAGAACATTTATCACTTAATTTCAAAAACAAAAATGAACATTTATGTAGCAAACATTCCCTGGAAGGCATCCGAGGAACAACTGAAGCAGCTATTTGCCGAGTATGGCGAAGTAAGTTCTGCTAAAATCATCATGGACAAAGTTACACAGCGTAGCCGTGGCTTTGGATTTATTGAAATGGCGGATGACACAGCTGGTCGCAATGCAATCAACGAACTAAACGGAGCTGACTTCATGGGAAAAAACCTTGTCGTTAACGAAGCACGCCCTCGTGAAGAAGGTAGTGGCGGTGGTGGCAGCCGTGGTGGCAACCGCGGTGGCGGTGGTTTCCGCAGAGGGGATTTCAACAAAGAATATTAATTCGGTTTGAAATAAGAAATTCTGATGCCACACCTTACCGGTGTGGCATTTTTGTTTTAATAGGTTTCATTGTTTAAACCTATTAATTTTTAGGCACTGTAAATTCCTTCTCCTATTTTTGCCCGCCTGATTAAAAAATATGGAACAAGAAAATCTTGCACGGTGGGTTGATCTTATTTCGAAAGAAATTAACCAACCTGTTAAAAACGTCAATGCCGTTGCACAATTACTCGCTGAAGGATCAACAATCCCATTTATTTCCCGCTACCGAAAAGAAATGACGGGCAGCATGGATGAAGTAATCATTACTACCATCCGCGATCGTATTGAACAATTACGTGAATTAGACAAACGCAGAGAAACAGTAATCAACTCCATTGAAAAGCAAGGTAAACTTACGCCTGAACTTATGTCAGCTGTGGTGATGGCCCAAACGCTGGCAGAGCTGGAAGATATTTATTTACCCTATCGGCCAAAGAGAAAAACACGCGCGAGTGTAGCCAAGGAAAAAGGATTAGAGCCTTTGGCTCAAAAACTTTTTGATCAGGAAAGTTTTGATCCGGAATCATTTGCCCAATCATTTATTGATTCCGAAAAAGGTGTAGCCACTGCACAAGAAGCACTGGAAGGCGCTCGTGATATTATTGCAGAATGGGTGAGTGAAAATCCGGATACAAGAAAGCGGGTACGTGAGTTGTTTTGGAGTGAAGGGGTTATTGAATCGCGCGTATTCAAAAGCAAGGAAGAAGAAGGACAAAAATTCAAAGATTATTTTGAGTGGGTGGAACCTATCACAAAAACCCCGTCTCATCGGTTACTGGCTATGCGCAGAGGAGAAAAGGAAGGGATTTTAGCCCTCGATATTTTTCCGCCTGAAGAATTTGCAATCAGCTCCATGGAGCATCAATACATCACCAAGGAGAATGCTGCCGCTGACCAAATAAAACTTGCCATCAAAGATTGTTATAAAAGATTACTCCGTCCTTCTCTTGAAACAGAAGTACGCATGGAATCAAAAATGAAAGCTGACGAAGAAGCTATTAAGGTTTTTGCTTCCAATCTAAAAGAACTTTTGTTGGCGGCTCCTCTCGGCCAGAAAAACGTATTAGCGTTGGATCCCGGATTTCGATCTGGTTGCAAAGTAGTGTGTCTCGATCGCCAGGGAAAATTGTTACATTATGATGTAATATTTCCTCATGAACCACAACGTGAAACATCAAAGTCTTCAGCCTTGATAAAATCGCTTTGTGAAAAATTTGAGATAGAGGCTATCTCCATTGGTAATGGAACTGCCAGCAGAGAAACTGAATCCTTTGTAAAGTCAATTGGGTTGCCTCATAAAATTTTGGTTATGATGGTGAATGAAAGCGGAGCTTCCGTGTATTCTGCTTCTGAAGCCGCACGAGATGAATTTCCGGATAAAGACGTTACCGTGCGTGGCGCTGTTTCTATCGGAAGAAGATTAATGGATCCATTGGCTGAATTGGTAAAGATAGACCCCAAATCAATTGGCGTAGGTCAATACCAACACGATGTAGAGCAAACTAAATTAAAACAAGGCCTTGATGACGTGGTGATGAGTTGCGTTAACTCCGTGGGGGTGGAAGTAAACACAGCCAGCAAAGAATTACTTTCCTATGTATCTGGATTAAGTTCTGCCTTAGCAAAAAACATTGTTGAGTACAGAAATCAAAATGGCCCGTTTAAAGATCGTGAGTCCTTGATGAAAGTGTCGCGCCTGGGAGAAAAAGTATTTGAACAAGCTGCCGGATTCTTACGCATTCGAGAAGCAGAAAATCCATTAGACGCGAGCGCAGTTCACCCTGAAAGTTACCCGATCGTTCAGCAAATGGCCACTGACCTAGGATGCTCCGTCAAAGATTTGATGGGCAGTAATGAGCTCCGGAAGCAACTCGATCTAAAAAAATATGTAACAGAGAAAGTGGGGTTGCCCACCCTCACTGATATTTTAAATGAACTTGAAAAACCAGGCCGCGATCCACGACAAATTTTTGAAGTATTTAGCTTCACAGAAGGTGTAAATAAAATTAGTGATTTAAAGATTGGCATGTCGTTGCCCGGAATTGTAACCAACGTTACCAACTTTGGCGCTTTCGTTGATATTGGTGTACATCAGGATGGACTTGTTCATATCAGTCACCTCGCAGATAAATTTATTAAGGATCCTAAAGAAGTAGTAGCTGTACAGCAGAAAGTAAAAGTAACCGTTGTCGAAGTTGATACAGCCCGGAAGCGTATTGGGCTTTCCATGAAGAGTGATCCTTTTGCTGACCAACCTATTCCTGATCAGAAACCAAAGAGTGGCCCGAAGGAACAGAAAGGTCCGCATAAAGAAAATAGAAACAGACCAAATGACCGACTAAAGGAAAAGCCTAAAGAAAAAGAAATAAGCATGGAAGAAAAACTGGCACTGTTGGTTAATAAATTTAAAAAATAGGATCGTCCTGAATGAATCTTAGTGAGATAGAACTCAGCATCATTCAACACTTGTCAAAAACAGGAGGCACCGGAAATGTGATGGCGTTTCTAGACTTCAGTGTAATGGATTTTGAAAAAGCATTTTCCATTGCGAACGAAATGCAAAACAAGGACCTACTGAAATTACTTTACTCTAACTTTAACACGAATCAAATTGTTGTTGAAATGACCTTGATTGGATACAAGGCCTCCAGGATCAACATTTCAAAATAGATCATTCGCTACGTAATGATTTGACTGGGTTTTGAATTGCAACTTTTATGGATTGATAGCTGACGGTAAGCCATGCAATCAGAAAAGCCAACGATCCTGATATCAAAAATATCCATACGCTTATCGTGATACGATAGGCAAAGTTCTGTAACCACCAATGTTCCATGATATACCAGGCAACAGGCACTGCCATCAAAAAGGATATAAGAATCATCTTGGTGAAATCCATCGACAGAAGGGCAACTACGCCTTGCACCGATGCACCTAATACTTTTCTAACTCCAATTTCTTTCGTACGCAGATTGGTGATGTAAGCGGATAAGGCGAACAACCCAATACAGGAAACAAAAATGGCTAACCCTGAAAACACGGCAAAGAGTTGCCCTGATTGCTGTTCACCTTTATATTGAGCATTAATGTTTTGATCGAGGAATGAAAACTTAAAAGGTTGCTCAGGCACTAACTCCTTCCACTTGGCTTCTATGGATTTTATTGCTCCCGTAATTTGTCCTGCCTTGATGCGTGTAACAAAATACTGACCACCCCTACCAAAATATTCGTTGCTTTGAATTGCAAGCGGAGTAACCTTATCGCGCAACGAGATAAAGTTAAAATCCTTCACCACTCCTACCACCTCGTAGGGCACAGCTACATTTCCTTCTGGCCTTTGCTGGATATTGATCAGTTTCCTGCCAATTGGATTTTCAAGTCCCATGACCTTAACAGCCGTTTCGTTGAGAATAACATTGAGTGAATCATTCATCTCCTCAGAAAACCATCGACCCTCCGCCAACTCAAAACCCAATACCTCTACCAATCCATCTGCAACCACCATCGATTTAGTTGTTAGAATTTCAGAAGAACCTTCAGGTTGAAATTGAATACCAAAGAAATCACTCTCATGACCAGGAATAGCAAAGGATGCTGCCACACCAGCTACTTCCGGCATTCTTTTAATTTCTTCTACCAATGTTTTCACCATCGGTGCTTCGAGATTAAAACCACGCTCTACCACCAATACCTGATCACGATCAAAGCCCAATGATTTTTCAGACATATATTTCATCTGTTGTTGGATGACGAGCGTACCTATCATCAGAATAATGGAAATCCAAAATTGAAAAATCACAAGTCCGTTCCGAATCCATTTTCCTTTTTGACCGCCTGCAAAAGAGCCTTTAAGTACAACCACCGGATTGAATGAGGATAAAACAAAAGAAGGATAACTTCCGGCCAGCAGGCCTACGAAAGCGGCAAGGAAAATCAAGACAAGAAATGTACTAACAGAAAAAGGAATGGCCAGTTGCTTTTCAGTGAGGTTATTAAAGAATGGAAGTGTACCATAAATTAAAGCCACAGCCAGAATCACGCCCACCACACTTAACACAAATGATTCTGTAAGAAATTGTGCTACCAACTGTTGCCGAAAAGAGCCCATTACTTTGCGTACTCCCACTTCGCGGGCCCGCTCTGAAGAACGAGCCGTTGCTAAATTCATAAAGTTAATACAAGCAATTACCAGTATTAATATTGCCACAGAAATCATGATGTACACAGACGTGCGATTGCCACCTGATTTCATTTTATTTTCAAGGTTGGTTGGATCAAGGTGTATGGATGCGAGTGGCTGCAAGAAATAACGATACCCATTTCCTTCTTTCCGGTAATCTTCCCATGACTTGCCAAGGTTCCTTTCAATCTGTGCAGCAGCATAAGTATCTACAATTTTGGGGATCTTGGATTCCATAATATCGGGATCACTTCCGGGTTTCAATCGGAAGTAGGTGTATGACGAAAAACCGGTAAAGTTTTCTTGTGCTGTGAAAGGAAACGTACTGGCTGCCAGCAAGCAACCGAACTTGAAATGAGAATTGAGTGGAACATCCTGCATCACACCAGAAACTTTAAATTCCTGTCGGCCAGCAGTAACAATTTTTCCAATTGGGTCAGCTTCACCAAAATAACGCTTCGCCATTTCTTCGGTTACCACCATTTCATTTGCTTGCTTTAGCACGTTATCAGGATTTCCCTTAAGAAGTTTGAAGCTAAACATCTTCAAAAAATTGCTGTCGGTAGCAAGCACAAAATCTTCATCGAACTGGCTCACTTCATCGCGCTCGTTTTTGTACGACAAAGGAAAATTCTGAAAACCGAAGGCATTGGTCGATTCTTCTACTTCAGGGAAATCACGTCTGATTACGCCTTCGAAGGAGTTAGGGATGAGTGAATAAAACGTAGAGTGATTCGGATACTTGCGCTCCAACACCATCCGATAAATCCGATCATGATCCTTAAAGAACGTATCATAGGAAAATTCATTTTGAATAAAGAGTACAATGATCAGACAGCTTGCAATACCTACCGCTAAACCCAATACATTGATGAAGGTATATACCTTTTGTTTTAACAGACTCCGTAATGCAATTTTCAGATTGTTTTTAAACATAAGAATAGTGATTAAGGTAACTACTTATCCTATACGGAATACCTACTAAAAAGTAGATGGTTACAAGCAAAAATTAGTTCTATCCGAAATGAATCGTAATGTAAATCAGAAACGCTCTGGTGTAAACATGGCCAGATCAATACTGGTTTTCTCCTGATTGATCAGTTCTGAAACTAACTTTCCTGTGCCAGGACCAAGACTTAATCCCATCATAGAATGTCCTGTTGCCAGAATAAGGTTGGATATTTTTTTACTTCTCCCAAGATAAGGTAGACCATCAGGCGAACAGGGTCTTAAGCCGTGCCAAATTTTTTCCACTGGTGGAATAGCGATTTTCATTTCAGGGTAGTACCGTGGTATAGCATCGACAATACCCGTTACGCGATTCATGCTGATGCTATGATCTATTCCTGTGATTTCCATGGTGCCACCGAAGCGAAGTGAATTACCCATCGGTGTAACGGCTACACGTGCTTCGAGAAAAATAGAAGGAATACGTACATTCTTTTCCATGTCGGGAATGGTGAAACTATATCCCTTTCCGGCTTGCATCGGTAATGACAAATCCAACTTGGCAGCCAGCAATCCCGACCACGAACCGGTAGCGATCACCACCTCATCAAAAGAAAAATCACCCATATCCGTTTGGATGATTTTGATCTTACCTGATTCGATAATAAAATCCTGAACAGAAGTATTTGTTTGAAATGATACGGATTGACTTTTAAGAAAAGAAATTAATTGATTTACTAATGACTGTGGTGTAAGATGCGCATCACCAGGAAAATAAACGCCACCGCGTGCACTCACTTTCACATCAGGCTCTAGCTTCTGCACTTCTTCCGATGATAGAACATGCGCTTCGATACCATATTTATTAGCAAGCGCTGCGGTCTCTGCTTCTTCATGTTCTGTTTCTTTGGTTTGATAGAGCATGAGCAATCCACGTTCGTGATAGCCAAAATCAAAGGGAAGATCTTTGGATAATTGCTGATACATGGCCTTGCTCAGCAAACTGATTTCTTTTAATGCTGGCGCTGCTTTCGTTACGTGCTCCTTTGTTGAATTCTTATAGAAGTGATATCCCCATTTAATTAAATCTCCGCTTAACCTTGGCTTCACATAAAACGGACTCGTTGAGTTAAACATCCAACGAATACCTTTTGAAATCATACCCGGTGCGGCTAACGGAATAATATGACTCGGCACAATCATGCCTGCGTTACCAAATGAACACCCATCTTTTAAATCACTTTGTTCAATGATTGTTACGTGATGTCCAGATTTTGTTAAATAGTAAGCCGTACTCAGTCCGATAATTCCCCCACCTATTATCCCTATTTTCATGTTACTGGTCTCTGGTTACGTTTTTTAGTTAACTTCCTTTCTCTATTGCTTTAATGAAATTGTTAAGTTTTCTTCCCAATCGTTGTAACCGTTCATGTTTGTTGGGCTTCCTCAAACTGTTCAAACCGAGGCAATTTCAAACTAATCCCATGAATCAGTATTGATAACTCCCTAGCCTCCTGCCAAATCTCCAGATTTTTATAACTCATTTACCATAATTATAATCAATCTAACAAGTAACTAGAAACCAGTAACGAGCAACGATTTAGATAACCTGAAATCCATACGCATATGGATCATCGTCCGGATCAATCTTAATGGTATTGTATCCATAGATTTTAGCCCAGCCTTCTACGCTGGGAATGACGGCAGGGTTACCACTCAATTCAGTCACCTCTTCGATTCGCCCAATAAACTTTGAACCAATGATACTTTCATGAATAAAATTCTCACCGGGTTGTAATTTCCCCTTAGCATACCATTGAGCCAATCGGGCGGAAGTGCCAGTGCCACATGGAGAACGATCTATCGCTTTGTCACCATAGAATACGGCATTGCGTGCCGTAGAGGTTGGGTCCATCACCTTACCCGTCCACATAATGTGACTACACCCATTGATTGTTGGATTTTCCGGATGTACAAACTGGTATTTCTTATTGATGTTTTTTCTTAGCTCACGACTCCAACTGATCAATTGATCGGCTGTGTAATTTTCAAGGCCTGAAAAATTTGGTTGAGGATCTACGATTGCATAAAAATTTCCACCATACGAAACATCCATCGTCAACTCGCCAAGATCAGGACATGCTGCTGTAATATTTTCGGCTGCGAGATAGGCTTTTACGTTCGTGATTTTTACAGACTTCACTTTCTTACCTTCTAGCTTGTATTCAACACGAACCAAACCCGCAGGCACCTCAAGATTTAAAATGCCTGGGGTTTTAGGAATCACCAGTCCTTCTTCGATGGCAATCGTTACGGTGCCAATGGTACCATGTCCACACATAGGAAGACAGCCACTCGTTTCAATAAACAGAATACCAATATCGTTGGCCGGATCGGATGGAGGATACAAAATACTTCCACTCATCATATCATGACCACGCGGTTCAAACATCAACCCTTTTCGAATCCAATCAAACTCACGCATAAAGTGCTGACGCTTCTCACTCATGTTTTTGCCTTCAAGCTGAGGACCACCACCGGCTACTACCCGCACAGGGTTGCCACAGGTATGGGCGTCAATGCAAAAAAAAGTTTTACTCATAGTCTATTAGTTATGAGTAGGCTGTAAGCAAGAACAGTAGGCAACAAGACAGATCAATTCATTGCCTACTGCAACCTTGTCTATTGCCTACTTCTTACTCCATTCATTATTTCTCAACCTCCAAATCTTCAAAGGATTTAATTCCTGCAATTCATAGGGTAAAACAGCATCCGGAAAATTTTGGAAAGCTACTGGTCGTGCAAATCGTTTGATGGCATCGGTGCCAACCGCAGAGAAACGTGAATCAGTAGTTGCTGGAAAAGGACCACCATGATGCATCGAAGGACACACTTCAACTCCAGTAGGAACACCATTAACAACAATGCGACCTGCTTTCTCAACTATCATGTTGAGCAGACTTGAATACTTAACCAACTCCACTTCATCAGCAATGATCGTAGAGGTTAACTGTCCGTGTGAACGATTTACCACAGAATGCAATTCATCATTAGTCTTGCAGCGAACTATTAATGAAAACGGACCGAACACTTCTTCTGCAAGTGTTGGATTTTTCATGAACTCCGCTCCGCTTACGGAAGCTACATGTGGTCTGCCTTGAGAAGAATTACCATCCGTTGATGATTGACTTTCCACCTTCACACCTTTTTGTGCCAGGGCTTGTACTAATCTCTTCGCATAATTATCAGCGATGCCCTGATGCAACATGGTGCCTGGCAAGGCTTTTTGAATTTCCGATGATAGGGCTTTAATAAATCGATCCAATCCTTCTCCTTCAACGGCAATAATTAAACCCGGATTGGTACAAAATTGTCCTACACCAAGCGTAATGGAAGACGCGAGGTTGGCAGCCGTTTTTTCAGCATCTCTTTGTAAAGTATCCGGTAAAAGAATGACCGGATTGATACTACTCATTTCAGCAAATACTGGAATTGGTTCGGGGCGTTGATTAGCCAGATCAAATAATGCCTTCCCTCCTACCAATGAACCCGTAAACCCAACGGCTTTGGTAAACGCATGTTTCACCAACGCCTGTCCTACTTCGAAGCTTGCGCCATGTATATGTTGAAAAACACCTTGAGGCATTCCTGTTTTTTCAATTGCTTTTGATATCGCTCCTGCTACTAGTTCAGAAGTTTCGGCATGCGCTGGATGCGCTTTTACAATTACTGTGCAACCGGCCGCAAGCGCGGATGCGGTATCACCTCCAGCCGTAGAATAAGCCAATGGAAAATTAGCAGCACCAAACACTACCACAGGGCCGATAGGCACTAACATTTTACGTATATCCGGTTTTGGTGCAGGCGCACGATCGGGAATGGCCGTATCAATTCTTGCATCTACCCACGATCCATCATCTACCAAATCGGCAAACATGCGGCAATGCCCCGTGGTGCGACCACGCTCATTGATTATTCTTGCTTCAGGTAAATTGGTCTCACGCATAGCCGTTGCTATCAACGGTTGACCCAATGCTTCTATCTCATCGGCAATAGCGCGAAGAAATTCTGCTTTCTTCTTTCCTGAAAAATTCTTGTACGAAAGAAATGCGATGTGTGATTCCTGCATAGCAGCATTCACTTCGTTAATAGATGAATCTGTAAATATCATAATGTGTTTTTTACTTGGTATAAAGATACTGGAATCCCGGATTCTTATAGCTAGACTAATTGATCCAGTAACGAATATCTAGTAACTCAATGTATCCAGATTGGGTCTGTTCCTGATTCCTTCGTGTATGATTTTCAAAATGCGTTCTCTCTCTTCGCCAGCAAGCGTTAAGCGTGGAGCTCGCACAGTTTCTGAACCGATTCCCGTCTCCTGTTCGGCAAGTTTAATATACTGCACCAACTTAGGATGAATATCGAGTTCAAGCAATGGCAAAAACCATCTATATATTTTAAGTGCTTCCGCAATTCTATTTGCTTTTGTAAGCTTATAAACAGCCACCGTCTCCTTGGGAAATGCGCATACCAAACCGGCTACCCAACCATCGGCACCAAGCATTAATTCTTCCATAGCAATGGTATCCACACCACAAAGAATTTTATACCGATCACCAAAGCGGTTGATCATGCGCGTCACATTGCTCACATCTCGTGTGGACTCCTTCACTGCCTGGATATTTTTGTTACCGGTCAATTCACCAAACATGTCGAGCGTAACTTCAATTTTATAATCAATGGGATTATTATAAATCATGATGGGCAAACTGCTTGATTCAGCAATGGCTTTAAAATAGGCAACGGTTTCGCGGTGATCGGATTTATAACGCATGGGAGGTAACATCATTAATCCCTTAGCGCCACTCTTTTCTGCTTCACGTGCCAACATTACAGCTTCACGCGTACTGCCTTCCGCGATATTCATCACCACAGGAACTTTACCGGCCACTTTCTCTACGGTGAATTTTACCAAATCGAATTTTTCTTCACTACTCAACACGCTGGCTTCACCTAATGTACCACCCAGAATTACACCTTCTACCCCGGCATCCAACTGCGCATGTAGGTTCTTTTCAAACAAAGGAAAATCCAGTTTATCATCTGATGTAAACTTGGTTGTAAGTGCCGGAAATACTCCACTCCATTGAATTGCCATATTCAGAATTTTAGGTTTATCCTCAAAAATAAGTGACTGAAATGGAATATGATTTGCCTTAACTAGTGAATAATGGTACTATATTGATCATTATTCATATACTTTATAATTATTTTTGATCAAAATAAGTCATCCGAGTGAAAATAATCCCCTTCTCCATACCAAAGACTTCTCGTGAAGCATTCAGAATTCAGGTGGAAGTGCTCCCGTTTTTCTATGATAACCTTCATCAACATCCGGAAACACAAATCATGTTTATTGAACAAGGAGAAGGAACATTGATAGCCGGTGACCATGTGGGGAGATTTTCTGCGGGAAGTTTATTCCTCATTGGAAGTAGTCAACCTCATGTTTTTCGCTGTGATGATAGGTACTATAATATAAAGAGCAAATTAGGGGTAAGGTCAATCTCCCTATACTTTGATGAACAATATGCTGGAGAAAGTTTCTGGCGTTTGGATGAACTTCGTACGGTTAATCAATTTCTTCAACAAGCAGGAGTTGGATATCGTATTCAAGGAAAAACCCAGGTACAGCTTATTCAATTTATTCAAGAAATTGTGCTGTTAAAAGGGATCAATAAACTGATTCATTTCTTGCAGTTACTGAATGTACTAAGTGAATCAACGGAACTGGTTCCATTGTCCATCACGCAAGCTCACACTAATCTCAGCATAACAGAAGGCAAACGCATGAATGACATATTGCAATTCACTTTCAGTCAAAGTCATCGTAAAATTAAGATCGAAGAGGTGGCAGCTGTGGCTAACTTGTCGGCAGAAGCCTTTTGCAGATACTTTAAAGTAAGGACCAGAAAAACGTACACCAACTTTCTAAACGAAGTGAGGGTGAGCAATACTTGTAAAATGTTAATAGAAAAAAGAAAAAGCATACAAGAAATTTGCTTCGACACCGGCTTCACAAATTTATCGCACTTCAATAGAACGTTTAAAAAAGTGACTGGAAAAACACCAACGAGTTATCTTAAATAGTGAATCAAGTGCGTTTCAATTCCAATATTGTAATCTCTGGTGGCATACCTACACGCCCTGGATAACCCAGATAACCAAATCCACGATTTACGTACAAGAATTGTTTGTCTTGATGATAAAGGCCTGCCCATTGTTTGTATGCATACTGTGAAGGACTCCATTTAAAGCCACCTATCTCAACACCAAATTGAAAACCGTGTGTATGACCAGAAAGCATCAGATCAATATCGCTGTATTTAGGAAGAACTTGTGCATCCCAATGGCTTGGATCATGCGAAAGTAAAATTTTAGCACTTGCATCTTCTGTCCCTGCATGCGCCAGATCCAACTTTCCATACTTAGTAAAGCGTCCTGCTCCCCAGTTCTCAATTCCTATAATGGAGATGCGATCGCCACCTTGCTCGATCAACCGGTTTTCATTCATTAAAAGATCAAAACCTAACAATCTATGCGCTTCCATCAGATCTTTAAAGTTTTTTTCTTTCGCTTCCTTCGATGACCAGCTTTTGTAATCACCATAATCGTGATTGCCCGTTACAGAATACACGCCCAGTGGTGCCCTTAATTTATTAAACACATCGATATATTCATTCACTTCACTTGACTCGTTGTTTACTAAATCGCCCGTAAAAAAAATCATATCCGGCTTTTCTTTCAATACCATCTCCACACCACCTTTCACCGCAGTTTTATTAAAAAAACTTCCTGAGTGAATATCAGAAACCTGAGCGATGCGCACACCATCAAAGGATTTTGGTAAGTTGGGTAACTTCACCGTAATATGCTTTACTCTATAATCATGTGCACCCGAAATAATACCGTATGCCATTGCACCAAAGGGGATGGCCGTTGCAGCCAAGGCCGCATTGGTAAGAAATTGTGAACGCGTTATCACTTCGCCCGGTAAGGTTGTTGCTGGCTCTTTGGAAAAATAGTTTGTCACCCAACGAACTAGTCGCTGGCCATCATCGATCAATAAAAAGAATACGCCAAATAGTTTTGAAAAATAGGTAGCGAACAATCCGGTAAGAATCCAGTTGCGCATGCCTGTGCTGATTTTATATGGATCAGCAAAAGTCCACCAACTTAATGCTGCTATACAAAGCATGGTGGGTATCCAAAATCCATATCGCATTAATTCTTTCCATGGCGAAGGCCAGCTTTTACTTACATTCAACACAGCCTGAAAGACATACAGGTCGATCAGGAGGAAAGCAATCACAAAAATTAAAAACGTCATAATACGGTACCTCATAAAAAAACTATCCTGCTAGGTGAGTCGCAGGATAGTGTAAATTATTTCAATCAATTCAAATTATAATTCAAGTCTATGCATTCACTACTTCTTCTTTTATTCTTTTCTTGAAAACAAAGGCCTTCAATCTGGTTGTGAGTAAATACATTATCGGAACAAAAAACAAGGTAAGGAAGGTTCCAAAGATTAAACCAAATATCATCGTCCAAGATAATGGTCCCCAGAATGCAACGTTATCGCCACCAAAGAAAATATGAGGATTGAATTCAGTAAACAAGTCAACAAAGTCGATATTAAATCCAATCGCAAGAGGCACCAACCCTAAGGTAGCTGCCATGGCCGTTAACAATACCGGTGTCATACGTGTTTTAGCAGCTTCGATGATCGCTTCATTTAACTCCACTCCCTGAGAAATCAGCAAATCGGTAAATTCCACTAATAAAATACCATTTCGTACCACGATACCCGCTAATGCCATCAAACCAACACCTGTCATTACAATAGAGATTTCCATTTTAAATAATGAGAAGCCAATCAACACACCAATGATACTCAATACAATTTCCGATAAAATAATCAAAGGCTTGCTGATCGAGTTGAATTGCATAACCAGAATCATAAAGATTAAACCGATAGCCATCAGGCCTGCCCTTCCTAAGAAAGCAGCCGTCTCCGCCTGTTGTTCTTGCGCACCGGTGAGTTTAATTTCAACTTCATCGGGATAAGAGAATTCGATAAGGCTTTGTTTTATATCTGCTACAATTTCATTTTCATTGAAACCCGAGAGCACGTTGGACGAAAGCGTAACAACGCGTTTTTGATCAATTCTTCGGATACCCGCATAACTATTTGAATATTCAATTTTTGCAAACGAAGAGAGAGGCACCTGACGAACCACACCGCCCATCGTCATGTCACGGAAAGTAATCGGCAAATTCATCAAGGTGTTAATGTCGTTGCGTTGTGATTCCTTGATGCGCACTTGAATGGGATAATCATCATTTACATCGCGGAATTTAGAAACTTCACTGCCATAAACAGCCGTGCGTAATATGCCGCCAATCTGAGCCGTAGATATACCTTCCCGGTTTGCTTTCTCACGGTCGATATTGATCACAATTTCCGGTTTACTGCTTTCGAAATCGGATTTTAATTCTTCAATCCCGGGTATTTGCATAGAATCCAGGAAACGCTTTGTGCGATCCGCTGTTTTCACCAGCACATCAAAATTATCAGCCGTTATTTCAATATTGATAGGTTTACCGGTTGGCGGCCCATTCGATTCCTGACCTACCGAAATCTCCGCACCTTTAACTCCTTTCACTGCATCACGAATTTTATTCAAATACGCTTTAGTAGACTGCCCATCACGCTTGGCAAATTCAACAAAGGCAACGGTCACTTTTCCTAAATGGGGTTGTGCATTCGTACCTGAAAACATATTCTCTGCTGCACCTACTGCCACATTAGATATTACAGACTCAACCATTTTATTGTCTTTACCCACCACGGCAATTACTTTATCTTCTACTATTTGAGTAATGGAATCCGTAACGCGCTGATCAGTACCAATAGGCAGGCGGAGGTAGGTATATATAAAATTCGGATCACGGTTAGGAAAAAACCCTACCGGAGGTTTTCTTATTGACGTGAATACAATTGAAAAAATAAACAAGACGATGATAGCTGCAATTACTCCAAAGGGCCTCTTTCCATGCAAACACCATTCAACTAATTTCTTATAGCCATTCTGCACTTTAGGCCATCCCTTCGTTTGAAAGTTGGATATCACTTCTTCCAGCACAAACCGATGTAAGGAATAAATACCGAAAATGAATAGGGTAAAATTCCCTAACCCAAACAGTCCCATCGCATACCAGAGCAATGTGATGGCACCAAACACGACCGCTGTTATTTTATAACCTTTCGTCAACTTCGATTCGTTGTGCTCATGGGTATGAGGTTTCATAAAATCAGCAGCGAATACGGGATTCATGATGTAGGCCACAATTAACGATGCCAGCAAGGCAACAATCAATGTGATAGGCATGTAAAACATAAACTCACCGATGGTACCAGGCCAAAAAGCAAGAGGCACAAAAGGCGCTAACACAACCAGTGTACCAGAAAGTACTGGCATAAATACTTCTCCGGCAGCAATCTTGGCTGCTTTGCGGATGGGTACTTTTCCATTATCAAAAACACGGTGCGTATTTTCAATTACCACAATGGCATCGTCCACCACAATTCCCAACGCCAGCAAGAATGAGAACAACGTCATCATGTTGAAGGTAAACCCTAAGGAAGGGAAGGCGATGAAGGCAATGAAACTTGATATCGGCACAGATAAACCAACGAAGATGGCATTGGTTGCACCCATGAAAAACATGAGGATGATGGTTACCAGAACAAATCCAATAATTATCGTATTGATCAGATCATGCAACGTAAGACGAGTACGATCTGATTGATCAGCGGTGATGGTAATTTTCACTCCGGGCGGGAGTATATTTTCCTTGAAGTCATCTACGATTTCGTTAATCTGATCGGAGGCAATAATCAGGTTTTCACCTGCGCGTTTTACCACGTTTAAGGTGATCACATTTTGCTTATCCAAACGCGCGTAACTTTCCTGTTCTTTATGAGAGTCAACAATATCAGCAACGTCTTTTAAATAAAGTTTGCCACCCCGGATGGAACCAATCACCATATTACCTATTTGTTCTGGTGATGTAAATTCACCATTAACGCTGATCGATCTTTTCATGCCACCGACTGACAACTGGCCGCCTGACACAATCATATTTTCATACCGGATGCCGTTAGAAATATCATCAAAGCTTACGCCTGCCAGTGCCGCTTTATACATATCTACATTCACCTGAATTTCTCGATCCAATGCACCCACAATATCTACTTGCCTGATTTCCTTCATCGATTCAATGCGCTCCTGCATTTGTTCGGCATACTTCTTCAGAGTTTGTAAGTCGAAATCACCTGAGATGTTTACGTTCATGATCGGAAACGCTGAAATATCAATGTCAATCACACGCGGATCAGCCGGTAAGTTATTGGGCAACGAAGGTTTGGCACGATCTACTGCTTCCTGCACTGCACGCTTGGCTTCTTTCACCTCCACATCCGTTTCAAATTCGATAATCACATTCGAAAAATCCTGAACAGAATTGGAGGTAACTTTTTTTACACCCGCAATAGAGCTTACCTCCTTCTCCAGGTGTTTTGTTACCAGATTCTCAACATCCGTTGGTGAAGCGCCCGGATAAACCGAAGCCACATAAATCTGTGGGAAAATAACTTCCGGAAAATTCTCTTTGGGAAGTGCGTTATACGTCATGATACCCGCCACGCAAATGATTAGGGTGGCAACGTAAATGGCAATCTTATTATCGATTGCCCAACTGGTGGGCTTGAATTCTTTTTCTATGTCTTGCATAATGTTGGAATATTTTAATCAGCTATGGTTTCTCCTGGCCGATTATATTTTGATGAACTCACCGTCATTCAAACCCTGATACCCAACGGTAATGATCTTATCACCCGCTTTCAAACCCGAAAGTACCTGGGCCATATTATCAAACACTCCATCGATGGTTACTACTTTTTTCCTGGCTACTGTTTGTTGACCATTGCTTTCGGCTACGTACACAATTTTTTCACCGTTCACCTCCTGCACGACATTTACCGGCACACATAAAGCTGCAGCATCGGTACGGAAAATTACTTTAATCACAGCCGTCATATTAGGACGTAATTCCTGCGAAGCAGGCATCTTCACCTCCACCGGAAATGAACGGCTTAGCGGATCGATATTCTTTCCAACAAAATCAATAGTGGAAACAAAAGTCTTTCCCAAATCAGATATCGTAACGGTTGCTTTATTCCCTTTCTTAATATGGTTTATATAGGCTTCCGAAACTTTCAATGCTACTTTTAAATCAGAAGTATTGATAACACGAAACGTAGGAACACCCGGGGCCACATTTTCTCCCACTTTTACATTCACGGCATCCACCGTTCCACTGATGGGAGCTTTTATTTTGGACATTTCAACCTGCTCATGAAGGGTGGCCATTTTCTTTTCCAAACTTTCTTTGTTGTTTTTTGCCTGCAGGTACTGAATCTCCGTACCAATCTTTTGATCCCACAAATTCTTTTGTTTTTCGTAAACGGTACGTGCCAGATCCAACCCACCTTTTAACTCATCAATGGAATGTACCAATACCGAGTTATCGATCTGTGCCAGGGTTTGGCCTTTGCTTACGGCATCACCTTCCTGCACATAAACCTGCGTAATCACACCCATGGAACGGGCGCTTACCAAGATATTATTATCGGTTTGTACTAAACCTTGTGTTTGCACAAAATGGTTAAACTCGCGCGGGTTTACTTCCTGCACAACTACCTCTTTCGATTTAATTTTCGCTTGAGTGGTATCAGTAGAAGAAATTTCTTTTTCAAGCGAAGTTATTTCTTTTTCTATGTCAGCTCTTTTCTTTTTCAGTTTTCCGAGCTCTGCTACTTTATCTGGATTACACGCAAAGACGATCAGAACAATAAAAAGAGCGCTACGGTTAGATCTATGTAAATTCAATTTCATATTGTTATTAATTACTTAGGTTGAGAAGTTGGGTTAAAAAGTTTGCCATGGGCTTTATCCAGATCGGTTTTAGCTACCATCACATCAAATAAGGCATTGTAATAATTTACCTGAGCCTGCTTCAACGCATTTTCAGCATCGATCACTTCAAAGTTTGAGCCGACACCTTGCTCATATTTAATTTTTGTAACACGGGCTACATTACTAGCCAACTCCATATTGGCTTTTTGTGTAGCTAAGGTTTTTACCC
The DNA here is from genome assembly GCA_964349405.1 of uncultured Ohtaekwangia sp. Taxonomy (GTDB): domain Bacteria; phylum Bacteroidota; class Bacteroidia; order Cytophagales; family Cyclobacteriaceae; genus ELB16-189. The sequence continues at coordinate 51,549 of CAYGGY010000005.1, forward strand.
CATTTTGAAAAGTAATGGTTGCCTGTTTCATTTCCAGGTCAATTCCATTTTTCATGGCCATCATCCCATTTTCAATTTTAGTCAGGTTTAGTTTTTCCTGTTTAACGCGATAGGTACGCGACATTCCGGAGAAGATAGGTACGTTGAGTGTGGCACCAATTAATGAATACCCATACCACTTGTCGGGTCCGACTGAACCATTGTCGATGACAGCCGATTTGGTTTTATACAAACCTGCAAAGTCAGCCGACTGGGTGGCAAACCCCAGGTTGGCGATGGCAGCCAACGTAGGCATTCCTTCTGCATAACGGTTTTTCACATTTAATTGCTGTAACTTATAATTTACTTCCATCACTTTATAATCGGGGCGGTTTTTATAATCTACCCCGTTATCATAATCATCCACTGATGGCACTTCCCAATGCTCAATATTTCCTGCTACCTCCATGGGTTGATCCAGCGGGTAATTCATTTGAAACTTAAGTAGCGCCATACTCAATTCATTAAAACTCTCAAATTTTTCACGTTCAGTGGTTAAATTATTAAGAGCAACCTGTATCCGATCCACATCAATGGCCTCCACAAATCCATTTTGATTTAATGCTTTTGTATTTCGCAGCAACGAATCAACGCGCGCAATATTAGTATCGAATAATCCAATACGCTCTCGGTTTATAATTACAGCATAATAGGCTTTCGTGACACTCAAAACAATTTGCTCTTGAGTCTGTTCCGCTCGCTTCACCGACAATTCCTTATATGCGTTGGATGCCTGAAGACCTACCAGGTAGGATCCGTTAAAAAGTAATTGACTAATACTAAGCCCGGCATCGCCATTGGCTTTAAGCTGAAAAAAGTTTTGAGCACTCACCACATCACCCGGTTGAATTCCTGGCACTGCCGAGAAGTCGAAGAAACCACCATTAGGATTATAAGTAGTAAAAAATCTTCTCAGCTTTATATTTTGTATTACGGATGCCGTACCATTTACCTGAGGCAACCCCATACCGATGGTTTCTTTTACTTTTGCATCGGCAATTTGTTTATCGATATCGGCATTTTTCGAATTAATTGAATTGGTTAAGGCATAGTCAATACATTTCTCAAGGGTAAATACTTCTTGTGCCCTCGCTTGCTCCACCAGGAGCATGCTTAGTAACATCAGGATATGTTTGTAATAACGATTCATTGGATAATAATTAATTAGGGATTGTTACTTCTTTATATTTTATGTATAATTTTTTTCCTTTTTCTGTACACAAACCGTGCACGAAAAGATCAAAGAGTTGAGTTTGCACTTCAACAAAATTAAATCGGTCTTTGGGAAATAATTCAGGATTAAACGCTGCCTCAATCAAAATCAACCGGGCGATGGCCATAATATCCGGATTGATATCGGGCCTGTAAAAACCATCCGCTACACCATGTAGGATATTACGCATCACCGATTGACTGATCACTTTTACTTTGTGTTCATTATATAATCCCCATGCTTTAGGATGATATTTTTGTAAATCGAAAAGCAGCGATGGATTAAGATTCTCCATGTCGCGTTTCAAGCACACCGAAATCTTGCTTAGCTCATCAATAGCATTTTTTGAAATCCTTGCTATTTCCTCATACTGATGAAAACTCCGTTCCAGATACAGCTCTGACATTTTGTAAACCAAATCATCTTTATCAGTAAAATGCTGATACAATGTTTTTTTTGAAACCGACAAATTCCTGGCAATGTCATCCATGGTTACACTACGTATCCCATACTTCATGAACAGCGCCTCCGTGCCTTCCAAAATTTTATCTCTTGTTTCTGATTCTTCCATAAGCGGGCGCAAAACTATGGAAACTTTTTACATAACAAAAGTTTCCATAGTTTCCTTCAACGCCAGTTTCAGCTTATTGTTTAATGTTTTAAAAAAAAATTCTGTTTATTATGGGTAACTGACACTTCAAACGTTTGAAGTGTCAGTATTTGCATCCGAAGCGGGTGTTTCCCTGTAACACCATTTCTCTTTCATTTTCTGCTTTATACGATCGCGCTCATCGGGTGACATGGCTGACCACTTTTCTTTCCAGTAATATTTCCACGGACCTCCCGCATGTCCACCGCCATGGCAAGTACACCTTCCAAAACTCCATAAGAAAATTTTAGACAGAAGTAACAGTCCGGTTGTTTGCCAAAAGGTGATCACCGGCCCTGCGAATAACTCAGGCACAAGCCAGTTCCATAAATACTGAGTTCCAATGATAAACCCATACACGGCAATGATCGCAACCAACGTGCCGATCAAAATTTTTCCTGCCCACATTCCTCGTTTCATACGTTCTATATTTTAAGTTTTTTAATTTCTTTTTACTTAGGCGCCTGACTGCTAAGAGCGGCCTGACGTCTTTATCCCACTACGTCATCATAAAACTTTTGTAAACTTTTTCGTAAAGCCATAATCGCATAACGCTTTCGTGAAAGTAAGGTGTTAATGGATATGCCTGTCTCCTCTGAAATTTCTCTAAATCCTTTCTCCTCAATTTCATTTAGAATAAAAATCTCACGTTGTTGTGCCGGAAGCTCTGCCAATGCTTCGGTAATCTGTTCCCATATTGCCTCACGTAGTAACGTTGCTTCAGGACTGTTATCAAGGTCTGGTAAAATTTCCTGCAGTGTTAACGGTGCATCTTCATCACGACCAGCCAGCAATTCGAAGTCGGTACGCCTGGGACGTGAAGCATCTCTGCGATAGCGATCAATAATTTTATTTCGTGCAACACTATACAACCAGGAGGTGACCCGATCAAGCGATTGAATGGTATTGAACCCTTCTATGAACTGAAAAAACACATCCTGAAGAATATCTTCCGCCTCCTCCACCGTAGACACCCTGCTGCGGATAAATCCCAGCAATTTGTCCTTTTCCTTCAGGAACGTGTTTTGTTTTATCTCTTGCATTGCCAGGTCCATGTTTCCATCCGTGCGTTATGACTGCATAGACGGAGCACTATGGTGGATTATTTTATCAAAGGCGAAAAAAGTTTAGCGATGGCCTAAGTGATTGAAACACAAAAGCACCAAACCACAAAGTTACACGAAGTGGAATACGTAATTTTTAGAGATTTCCCTTTTTCAGTTCCTCTACAGCAAAATCAACTGCTCTTGCCGTAAGGGCCATATAAGTAATCGAAGGATTCTGATTAGCCGAAGAGGTCATACAGGCGCCATCGGTTACAAACACATTCTTCACCTCATGTAATTGATTCCATTTATTGAGTACGGAAGTTTTGGGGTCTTTTCCCATACGAGCAGTGCCCATCTCATGAATGCACAAACCCGGATAGGCTTTATCATCATCAAAGGTTGAAATATTTTTTATACCGGCACTTTCCAGCATTTCGGCTGCGCTGTTCATCATGTCCTTGCGCATCGCCAGCTCATTCTCTTTCCATTCACAATCAATATCCAGTAAAGGCAAACCCCATTTATCTTTTTTCTCTTTATTCAAGGATACTTTATTATCATAATTGGGTAGCTGTTCTCCCCATGCACCTAACCACATGCTCCAATCGCCAAGCTCTGCAGCTTCTTCTTTCAACTCCATACCAATTTTCTCTGAAGCATTAAATCGTCCGCGTGATGCACCCCCCTGATAGCCGAAGCCACGTACATAATCATTTCGTTTTGACTTTTCATCAATATTTCTGAAACGAGGCACATATATACCGTTGGCTCTGCGACCTGAGAAATAATTTTCCTTAAAACCATCATACGTGCCGCTTGCTCCTACATGATAGTGATGATCCATCAGGTTATGTCCTAGTTGACCACTGGCATTACCCATTCCGTTGGGGAATACCTCCGAGATTGAATTGAGCAATATAAATGTTGAACCAAGGGTGGATGCATTCAGAAAAACAATTTTCGCATAATACTCTTCGGTTGTCATTGTAATGGCATCGATAATACGCACCCCCGTAGCCTTTTTCGTATCCTTATCATAGATCACATCGATGACTACCGAATTAGGTCGCAAGGTGAGATTACCGGTTGCTTTGGCTGCGGGCAACGTGGCACTGTTGCTACTAAAATAACCTGCGAACGGACAACCACGATCACAGGCATTTCGAAACTGACAAGGGCCTCGTTGATTTAATCCTCTTGTAAGATTTGCTACCCTGCCAATAATCATTTTGCGTTCAGGGAATTTATTATTGATGCTGCTTGCTAAATGTTCTTCCAGACAATTCATTTCCATGGGTGGAAGAAATTCACCATCGGGTAATTGTGGTAAGCCCTCTACCGAACCACTAACACCTACAAACTTTTCCACATAACTATACCATGGTGCGATATCTTTATAACGAATGGGCCAATCCACACCATACCCATCCGTTGCATTGGCTTCAAAATCCAGATCACTCCAACGATAGCATTGCCGGCCCCACGTAAGGCTGCGCCCCCCCACATGATAGCCGCGAATCCAGTCGTAGGGTTTTACCTGGTTGTAGGGATGATCTTTGTCGTTCACAAAAAAGTGACTGTTCTTTTCGTTGCAAAAACCACGTACCTGAATGTGCTGCTCTTCACGCATTTTTTCTGTGATCACATTGCGATGCGGTAACTCCCACGGAGCCAGCGTTGCCGTGGGGTAATCTTTCACATGCTCAACCATAGGGCCACGCTCGAGCACCAGTGTTTTCAAGCCTTTTTCACATAGTTCTTTGGCTGCCCAGCCACCACTAATGCCCGATCCAACAACAATGGCATCATAGGTATTTTCGGGTTGGGCTTTGATATTAAGGTTACTCATAGCGAATCACGTTGAAGTTAATGGAGCTTCAAAGTACCAATAAAATCAGAAAGTTGTTACGATTTTTATATAAGAAACCAGTACTTATTTCAATCAAAACTGATTGAACAAATACATCGTGAACATGCCCCACGCATTACCCGTGACCATACTTAATATGGCTAATAAAATCGCGTGTGGCATCCAGCTTTTATTATAGGCAGAGGTGACCGCAGGTGCCGTAGAAATTCCACCCAGGTTGGCCATGCTAGCGATAGGCACCCAAGCCATATGCACATTCAAAAATTTCGCGCTGAACATCATAAAAAAATAATGACTAATGAGCCATACCAAGCAAAGCATTACGAAAGAAATTGGCAACGATAACCCATTGAAATCAAGTCGCAATCCTAAAATCGCCATTATCACAATAATTAATAGGCCACCTGCCTTCAGTACAAATTGATGATTCCATCGAGGAATGAAATTTCCAAATACAAGTCCCAGAAAGGAAAGCGTTATGATGCGTACTAAAAAATTATCAGTGACAAAATTGATAACAGGCACTGCCGCAGTGACGGCAAGCAAGGTGATGATACTTGAAGCCCGTGAACGACTTCCAGAAATTGAGTCTTCAAATTGAACATCAGGCATTTCACTATTGATCCGGAAAAATTTATTCAATACATCGCTGCGTTTAATGACCTGAAACATAATGATCGTCCAGATATTCACCAATATATTATCGAGCACAATCACCGACAGAAATAAGTTCTCCGGACAATTCACTAATTCCTTTAATACCAGCTGGCTGGTGCTGCCACCAATCCAGCTACCTGTAATAGGAACAAGGCCGCGCCAATATTCCTTCTCTATAAAAAGTTGAAAACTGCTTTCTGAAATAAACTGAGAACACCAGACTAGTATGGGTGGGAGAACGGCAATCACTAATGAACCTGAAACAAAAAGCAAGATAGGTCTGGCCCCTATTCTCTTTAGCTGCGGGAATGACAGCGCACTCATTACCATAATAATAGCAAAGGGAATAATCCAATTTCTGGATAACGAATGTAAATACACAGAAGAAAGATCAGAACCCGTAGCGTGAGTAATTACTGCTGGTATGACATAAGCAAACAAGATAGCCGGAAACCAATTCAGTAGTTGTTGTATCCAATTTATCTCTTGCCTGTTCAGCCACCAAATGAACGCAACGGTGACACACACAATAATGGTGGCGAATATGGCTTGTTGCATCACTTCATTTTTTGCGTCAGGATACCCAGGCACATTTGAATACCTTCTATAAAATTTCCGATGCGCAAATTCTCATCGGCAGCGTGTATGTTATTATCAGGATTTGGAATCCGAATAGAAACAGCAGGAATGCCCAGGGTAGTAATAAATGGTTCTATGGGCTGAGAGCCCCCGGTGGTGCGTTGTTTTACATAATTTCCATTGCCTAAGGTACGGTCCATCGCACTACTCAACCATAAACCAACCGGAGAGTTGAGATCAGTGCGAAAAGGTTTTGATCCGATTCTGTATTCAAATGAAATTAAGTTGGTATAACTACCGCGCTCTTCATCAGTTGGCTCATCCTTTACAAAATAGTATCCTTGTGCTGCAATGTAATCCTTGATTAACATGACCATTTTCTCACCGCTTTTTTCCGGCACTAATCTCAGATCCAATTCTGCAATTGCTTCCGAAGGAATGATCGTGCGCACATCATTTGTAACCGAAGCAGCCTTAAACCCTCGTACATTGAGCGAAGGATATTGAAGCGACTCTTCATAGGTATTTCCTACCTGGTCAGGTGCCGCAATACCAATAGTCTTATTCAGTGATTGGTCATCACCAGGCATATCATTGATCAGCGCCTTCTCCTTCTCTGAAAGATTGATTCCATCGTAATATCCAGGTATAATCACCCTACCGACATCATCCTTCATGCCTGCCAATAACTTTGCCAATTTGAAAACCGGATTGGGTGCATAGTTTCCATACTGGCCACTGTGCAACTCATTTTTAGCACCAAATACCTTTAATTGGATTGTGGCAATTCCCCTTGCCCCGAAATTTAGTGTAGGTAGATTGGATACATGACGTGTGCCATCCATAATCAATACCATGCCAGCGCTGAAAAGATCTTTGTTATTGGCAACTAACTGTGGCAAAGCGGGTGATCCCATCTCCTCCTGAAAATCCATGATAATCTTGATATTAAATTCAGGTTTAATCTTTCGCTCTGATAAAATATCCATGGCCGATAAAAAGGCCATAGCCGGACCTTTTGAGTCGGATACAGAGCGCGCAAAAATTCTCCAATCAGGATCATACTCTTTTTGTTTGTTCCAATCAATAGTCTCCCAACCATCATTTACTTTTCTTTTCAGTGTGGCCTGATATGGATTTGGTTGACTCCATGCTGCACTATCTACCGGCTGACCATCAATTTGAAGATAGAATAGCACCCAGGGTAACTTTGGATTAAATACACGCTGAGCGTAAAGATGTGGCACCTGTTCTGAGAACAATACTTGTGTTTCAAATTTTCTCTTCTTCATAGCCTGAAGACACCAAGCCATGTTTTTATTTATTTGATGGATATCCTTTCCATTATTCGGTATTATTAAAAACTCATTTAATTCTGCAATCGCTTTTGGATAATAGGAATGTGCTGCATCATCGATTTTTTGTTTTGTCATTGTTTGAGAAAAACCAAACACCGAACAGGCCATTGACATACTTAACAACAACCATTTCATGATCCAATCTAAATACATAGTGACGTTTTGAAAGTGATAATCAATTTAATTGTAAAGACCACACCTATCCGTTGGATGATAACGAACTTCAAATTACCAAATTCGATGAGAAAATACAGATCGATTTTTAAGATCGTAATTATCGATTCAACTCCATTTGTAAAATGGGATAGGGTTTTCTCGTATGATCCCTATCAACACGACCTACTGTTTTGAATCCCAGGCATTCATAAAATCCTATGGCCTGAATGTTTTCTTCATTAACATCCACCTGACTCACTTGAAATTCTTGAAAAGCATAACCAACCAGTGTTTTCCCAATTCCTTGTCCACGGTGATCCGGATGAATAAACAACATTTCAATTTTTTCTGCTGCCACTCCCAAAAACCCGATGATACAATGCTGTTCGTTTCTTACACACCGTAAATTAACTGACTTTAAATATTCATTGAGTATAAGCGGCTTATAGTACGCGATGTCTTCTTCTTTTAAGAAATGATGCGTAGCCCGAACGGATGCTTCCCATACTTCTACTACATCAGTGTATTCTGATTCGAGGATATTGGAGATTGAGTAGTTCATTATTTTAATGGCAATAAATTATGAACCCGGAAATAAAATCCATACAGTACAAATAAGCCTTATTATCAGGTATTGTTCCAAACCTTACTAATACTTTAAATTCATAAATAATTAATTGGCAGATGTGGGTGAAGGAAGAAGCTAAAATCTGGACTAACAAATATTTCGTTAAACAACAAAATTTTGATATTGGAATATTACGAATATCGTCCAAAAACAAATTCATCTTCAATATTATTTTTTTTGCCTCTGCACCAAGCATGGCCTCCAAATTATGTAGTCGCTTACCATAGTGAGTTTTCAGGAGAGCATTTTATTTTTTTCAGTTCTTCAATTTGGTGTTCCTGAATAGCCTTCTCTCTGACAGGTAAAAGATTGACATACGAGGTTCCCATTTTTCAGGATTATTTTTTAGAGCAAGGCATAACCAATCTGTATTCTTATTAGTTTGAGCTGCGTCAAGTTCCTATGAAGAAAATCCTACGGTTGGTGTGTTCTCCATACCTCGTAATCTCAATTGATATAATGTCTTCATCCCAAGGGTAACATAAAAATTAAGGTTGACACCGAGAATATAGACATCTAATCCTTTACACAGCGCACTGAAAGTCCCCAATGCTTTTCCCCAGGTTGATTCAGTAATCGACTTTCACTCCATTTCAAATCGATACGCCAGGCGTTTGCCACATCTTTTTCAGTTGCACTCCACCATAGCGCATAGAATCCAACATCATAAAAAAATCCAAGGTAGCTTCGGTTTCCTGCAGGAAGTCCTATGAATCCTACTTCATCGGTTCCAGCAGTATTAGGCTCGTTCCAGTGGGCAGTCCCCACTTCTTTAAGCTTTCCACCGGCTACATTTGCTCCCCCAAGAAGATTTGTTAATGTAATCCATTCCGGACCCGATGGCACATGCCAGTCCGTGGGACAAACATTTTTACCTCCGTTAACAACAGCATCTACCGTATACCAGTTATACAGTGCACCGTATGTGCCGCTATAAATAGGCCTATCATTATTGTACCAAGCGTATGCTGGGGTAGTGAGATCCCACCAAGCCGCGTTATCGATAACTAAAGGTATGCCTGTGCCGTCATTATACTTTGTTGTTTTAAGATTTTCCGTCATCCATATCTGTGTACCAATCTGAATAATTGGATACGCATTGCCATCGATATCAACAATACCATTTGCAGTGGTGAAATTGACCTCTGCCCCATAAGAAGTAGTTGCATTATTGCTGGCATAAGACCTTGCATAATACGTAGTATTCGGTGTCAAGTTATTGATTGTACTTTTGAAGTTTCCAGTACCCGTTCCATTTTGCGTTTTAGTATTGAGTGACACAGTAGGATTTGGACTTGTACCCCAAACGACACCTCTCGCTAGTATTGAAGATCCTCCAGTGCCTCCAATCGTTCCTCCACTGGTCGCAGCTTTGTGGGTAATTTCAATGAATGCAGCTGTGCTAATGTCTATTGGTGTCGTTGTGAACACGATATCTTCTCCATAGGCCGTACCCGTTGCATAATTAGCATAAGCTCTTACGTGATATTCTTTATCCCAATTCAACCCCATTAAGCTTGCTGTAAAGCTACCAGTTCCTGTACCATCGTTTGTCTTGGTGGGTAGCGAAATGGTGGGGTTTGCGTTTTCACTCCAAACAATACCTCGTGCTGTGATCGAAAAACCACCATCATCAGTAATATTTCCACCACTTGTTGCCGCAAATGGAGTAATGGCGGAGACTTTTGAAGTTGATAGCACAGGGGTACCGCGCGTAGTGGCGCCCGCTTCATTTGAATATTCTCCGGTCTCATGGGCCGCACTTACGGCAAAGACTCTATAGAAATAAGTTGTCTTTTCCGTTAAACTCTGGTCACTATACATGTGGACATCTTTTGCGGTAGTACCGACAACGGTAAATGCACCCGATCCCTCTTTTCGCTCTATCTTGAATCCAGTTTCATTACTTGAATTGTCCGCCCAGGTTAAATCAATTTGTGTCTTGGAAACAACGGAAGCCACCAGACCAGAAGGCGGTGGCGGCACTGGTTCGGGCTGGTCCTCACAACTGGTAAATAAAATACCAGCCAAGCCCGTTAAGCAAACACAAAATTTATTCATATTATTCATTCAGGTTTTATTAAAAATTCTACTTGTTTAACACTTGTGTCCGTACTGCAAGTACATTTCTTAAAAGTTTTCCTACTGCCATTTCTTGATTTTGTTTGTTCTCCTCTCAATCTTGTCGACTTATTTTTCACACCGGCTTGACAGTTTCACTCAGACTTCTTCAGCCATTTGTTATACGAATCGGTATAAATACCGTAAAATTTCCATTGAATCACTTTGAATTATTTTTTAGCCTCGGCATTCAATAACGCTTCCAATTTTTCAAGTCGTTGATTCTGGTCTGATTTGAGAAATTCATTTTCTCGTTTTAATTCTTCTATCTGATGTTGTTGTTCCTGCATAGCCTTCACCATGATCGGTAAAAGATTACCATACGTGGCTTCCCATTTTTCAGGATTATTTTTTAAAACAAGATTTAACCATTCGGCATTGGCATTTATTTGTGCAGCATCCAATTCCTGAGAGATAAAACCTGCCGTTGGCGCTGCCTGGATTTTACTACCATCCGACTGATTATTAGCATACCATTCACGCTTGTCCCAATTAAACTGGCGCGGCTTTACGCTCATAATAAAATCAAGACCAAGTGATAAATCCTGAATGTTCTTTTTATCGCGGGCATCAGAAAGACTGGTGATGGTTTGTACGTTGCAGCGAAGTGTGGTAACTCCATTATTACCGAGTGTAACCTCATTGGTGGTGCTGGGTGTACTTGGCTGAGCGAACCAACCAATTAATGTCACATTAGTTCCTGTTGTAAGGTCAGTGCCAGCATCAGTTCCTATTGCGGTATTATGATGTCCAGTTGTATTATTTAGCAGCGCACCTGCTCCACTGGCTGTATTGTAAACTCCCGATGTATTGAAATGAAGAGCAAACTCTCCATTAGCAGTGTTTGAACTGCCAACGGTATTGGAAAATAAGGCAGCTGCGCCAAAGGCAGTATTCTTTTCACCAGTTGAATTGGAATATAAAGACTGATAGCCACTTGCAGTATTAAAATCTCCACTGGTATTGGAGTAAAGCGAGCGTAGGCCAAGAGCGGAATTATTGTTTCCTGTAGTATTTGAATAAAGGGCATTTGATCCGTTGGCAGTATTGAAATTTCCAATTGTATTTCCATAAAGGGCATAATCACCTACAGCCGAATTAGATTCTCCGGTAGTATTAGCCACAAGTGCTCTTACTCCAATGGACGTATTATTGTTCCCGGTTGTATTGCTGAAAAGTGCAGACCTCCCAACACCTGTGTTGTAGTTTCCTGTTGTATTTGAAACAAGTGCATTTATACCATTCGCTGTATTTGAATTTCCAGTTGTATTTTCATACAATGCCCCAATACCAATTGCCGTATTTTCAATTCCTGTCGTATTCAAATAAAGTGCTTCGTGGCCAATACTAGTATTTCCACTACCAGTAGTGTTTGAATTCAATGCACCCCGACCCATTGCTGTATTTTGATTTCCACTGGTATTGGATCCCAATGTTCCTCCACCCACAGCCGTATTCTCATTTCCTATTGTATTAAAACCAAGGGAAAAATTACCAACAGCCACATTGGCCATTCCTGTAGTGTTCCCATTCAATGAATTGGCCCCAACAGCAGTATTGTTGGCACCAGTTGTATTATTCATTAGAGCAAAAGTTCCCATCGCGGTATTAAAACCGCCAGATATATTACTCTTTAAAGCACTTCCTCCATGAGCAGTGTTATATGTTCCTGTTGTATTAGCCGATAACGCATAGGAACCGAATGCTGAATTATCGTTTCCTGTTGTATTGGAATAAAGCGCATTTGATCCGGTCGCAGTGTTATAGTTTCCGGTAGTATTGGCGCGCAGAGCCCTAAGTCCACTGGCGGTGTTTTCATTGCCGGTAGTATTGTAAAGAAGAGCTTCCACCCCCACAGCCGTATTTAAACTACCCGTTGTATTGGTTTGCATCGCTTCAACACCAATGGCTGTATTTGCATTTCCTTCGGTGTTATGTTGGAGCGCATATCTACCAAGAGCTGCATTACCAGAGCCTGTTGTGTTGGCAAAAAGAGCACTCGCTCCCGCAGCGGTGTTAGTGTCCCCAGTAGTATTGGAAAACAGGGCATTATTTCCAATAGCAACATTACTCCATCCGGTTGTATTGCTGGAGAGCGCAACATTTCCCACTGCCGTATTCCAGCTTCCGGAAATATTTGACATCAATGAATTGTTACCAACTGCAGTATTGGCGATCCCAGTTGTATTGTATCTAAGTGAAAGACTTCCAAATGCAGAATTTCCGCTTCCGGTTGAGCTAGACCAAAGTGAATAAATTCCAAATGCTGAATTGTTGCTCCCAGAAGTGTTGGAGTAAAGTGCTCCGTTTCCACTGGCTGTATTCTGTATTCCAGTCGTATTAAATCGCATCGCACCACTTCCGTATGCCGTATTTTCGCTGCCTGCAGTGTTTGATAGAAGTGCTTCATGACCACTGGCCGTATTTTCATTACCTTCTTTGTTAGATTTAAGTGCATCCACCCCGATGGCTGTGTTAAAGTTTCCCGAAGTATTTGCGTCAAGGGCACTCGAACCATTAGCTGTATTTCCTGACCCTGTAGTATTGCCTCTAAGTGCCCAATTTCCACTAGCAGTGTTGTCATTTCCAGTAGTATTAGAATAAAGCGCTGCGTTTCCAAGGGCCGAATTCCTACTCCCTGTCGTATTAAACGGCAAGGCACTTTGTCCCATGGCCGTATTCCTGACCCCAGTTGTGTTGGCTGCTAGCGCAAAAGAACCTACAGCTGTATTCAATATGCCCGTATTTAATATTAATGCGCTAATACCTGTTGCCGTAGAATTTAAAACAGAATCCAATATTGTAGGTTTATTGATCAGATCATTGTAGTTACCGCTGCTTGCAGAAGATGATAATGTCCCAAATTCATAGTCTGTATTTGTGGCATTCCTCCGTAAATATTGGTTACCTGCAGAAGAAACCACACCTGAGATTGAACTGGCTCCATTACCGATGAGTATTCCTGAAAGAGCGTTTGCTCCCGTTCCTCCCTGGGCAACTGCCAAAGTGCCACTAGAAATATTTTCTGCATGAACCTGAGCTTGGCCGCTTGTCTGTAAATTAGTTTTATTATAATACAAACTCAAATCAGGCTTGTTGGTCAGATTATTAAAATCAGCTACCGAATTGCCTGCTGATTTTGCATACAATGCATAAGGCACACTCAATAATTGGCTTGTACCAAAATCGGTTCCATCTATGGTTACTTTCAAAAAGTATGAGCCAAGGCTCCAGTCCACCGTGCCGAGGTTTCCTGTTTTATTGGTGCCATTTCCGATAGTAAGATTTACCAACCCAAACTCATTCGTTGTAACAGCATGGGATTCAACATACGCAGCTGTACCGCTTGCGCTGCCTTGCAAAACAGTAATCTGAATAGTTACTGAAGTACTTGCCTTCACGTTTCCAGAGGCATCGCGCAACACAGCCTGGTATTTGAAATTCTCTGGCGCCTGACTAAGTGCAGAAGCACAAATCATCAGAAGTCCCGATAGGGTGGCTATTCTATTCATAGGTTATTGTTTAACAATCCTGAAAATTTTTAAAAGTGTATTTCCCCTTCTTATCTCCAGCAGGTACATAGTGGGTGCGAGACCAGAAAGATTTAGCAGCGTCTCTTGTTGTGTAATGTGTTGTTGCAATACCGGCCTGCCAATAAGATCAACTAGCACATAGGACATTTCTGGCTCAGGAAGTAGTCGTAAGTAAAGTCGATCTTCGGCAGGATTAGGATAGACTTCCATTTCTAAATCCGTTGATTCGGTGATACCTGTTACGAAATTTTTAAAAAAAATCTGTTGAAATCCTTGGGTAAGTATACTATTTGGAACTGTAGAGGTTTCAATAGACAATTCTCCCAACGTCCAACTGATGGAGCCTGTATTGGTTTTGAAATAGTTGCTACCGGAAGCAATCACCTCATTGTGTTGAGCATGAACATAACCATCTATGGATATGATAAGCAAAACGAATACTAAAGCTTTTTTCAAAGTAGAGTTCCTAATGCACATTAATGAAAAGTGAAATTTGGTTCTTTAATTTCATTGTAATAAAATCAATGTCCCACGAAACAAATTTGATATATATCAAATTCTATTAGATATTCCCTCCTAATGTTTACAGCAAATCAGGGATTAAACAATTATGCGCACGATGTTTTAACACTCGTAAAATAAATTAACTTTACTGATATCTACAATCTTCATCCATGATTTGTCATTTCGATATTTCCAAATATCACTTTAGGAGTCAGCCATTATTAGAATCATTAAATCAGGGGGACTTATTATTATTTAAGGAGAACTTAAAGCTGGTGCGTTTTGCCAGAGGGGTTGAGATGTTTAAAGAAGGCAGCAAACCTAAAGCAGTTTATATACTGAAACGAGGAAAAGTTAAAATCTATCAAAAAAAAGCATAATGGTGATATTCAAATCATCTACATATATACAACCGGTGAGATGTTTGGATTTAGACCATTGCTATGTAATGAAGTTAACTTCGCGTCCGCAATGACACTGGAAGAATGTGAAGTCTATATTTTAGAGAAAAAACATTTCTTACAAGTCGTAAGTAAATCAATTGGCCTTACAACCCTATTGCTTCAAAATTTAAGTCACGAATTCATAGTAATGATAAATCTTATTACAGCATACTCACATAAATCAACAATAGAAAGAATTGCTTTGAGTTTATTGATCTTTGAAGAAAAATACAGACAAATTGGGATCAATCAAACTCAAATTACGATTTCCCGTTCAGATATGGCTGCATATGCTGACACTACAATTGAAACAGTAGCCCGAATCGTGAGCAAGCTAAGGGAGGATAAAATAATCAAAATCACTGGAAGAAAAATTAATATTGTAGACGCTCTAGCACTTCGGCATTTAGCAGAGTAGTTTTGACAACATTATTGATCACCCTCCTTTACAATTCAATATTATACTTAACCAGAGTTTATCACCAGCATCAACCAGATAATTATCTTTAATGATGGTTATCTTCCACTATTTACCATTGTTGATTCACCAAAGATTTTCCCCAATTTTCCTACTTTTAAATCCGTCATGCAACTAGCCATAGCCTATAAGAATTCCACACTCTCCTACCAAAAATCCGGGCATGGAGATCAGGTGTTATTGCTCTTTCATGGGTTCGGTCAGCATCACCGTGCTTTTGCGGCACTCACCGAAACACTTGCTACACGCTACACGCTGTATGCCTTCGATCTTTTCTTTCACGGAAACAGTCAGTGGAACGAAGGAGAACAACCATTGGAAAAAGAAATGTGGAAGGAGATCATGAACAGCTTTCTGAATGAACATTGTATTGACCGATTCAGTGTTTTAGGCTTTAGCATGGGAGGCAAGTTTGCACTGGCCACCCTGGAACTCTTCTCTATACAAATAGAACATATTTTTCTCCTCGCACCCGATGGCATTAAAACCAACTTCTGGTATAGCCTGGCTACTTATCCTTTATTACTACGCAAACTTTTCAAAAGCATGATCGAGAAACCAGGCAGTTTGCACATCATCATCTCCACGTTGAGAAGACTACATTTACTAAATAAAGGATTGTTACGCTTTGCCGAGTTGCAGATGGATACACCGGAAAAACGCGCACGTGTCTATTATTCATGGGTAGTCTTCAGACACCTACGCGTTGATATGAAAAAAATAGCGGGCTTGGTAAAACATCATTCTATCAAATTAACCATGGTAGTTGGCAAACACGATAAGATCATCACCACACAAAACATGCAGCGTCTATTCCGCCATCTACGCGAATATCAACTTGAAATTCTGGACACCGGCCATAACGGGGTGATTGCCGGAAGTATTCCTGTGCTTGCAAAAGCTATCAGTCAATGAAAATTTTTATTACTTTTATATCACTAAAACTCAACTGCTATGTCAAAAGGAATGGACAAAAAAAAAGAAGAGAAGAAAAAGCCTACTAAAACACTGAAAGAAAAACGGGCTGAAAAGAAAGCCAAGAAAAACGGCTAATTGCTTTACTCTTTAAAAAACAGGCGCTCGATCTTCCGATATGATCGGGCGCTTTTTTTAATTCATTAAATACGACCAGGTTATGAGATTCATCATCGTTGTCCTTCTGCTTTTTCAAGTTGCCCCGATTCTTCTTGCGCAAGACCTTAATCCGTACCAAAAGAAAGTCTATACCTCAGCTTCCGGTCAGCAACTACCCTATCGCATCCTCTACCCGGAAAATTACGATCGCACGAAAAAATATCCACTGATACTTTTCCTTCATGGTGCCGGTGAGCGTGGCGATGACAATGAGAAGCAATTGACACACGGTGCTGGCCTTTTCTTAATGAAAGAGAGCCGAGAAAAATTTCCGGCTATCGTCATCTTCCCACAATGCCCGAGCGACAGCTATTGGGGCAATGTCCACGTTGACCGAAGTACTTCTCCGCTGACCCTCACATTCAATTATATGAAACCCGAAACCGAAGCACTTCATTCCGCGATGGCTTTGGTGAAAACCATAACCCGTGAAGAAGGTGTAGATAAAAAGCGAATCTACATCACCGGTCTTTCCATGGGCGGCATGGGCACCTATGAAGCCGTATATCGTTACCCGAAAACATTTGCCGCTGCAACACCCATCTGCGGTGGTGGTGATGTTGTTCGTTATGACAAGCGGGTTACAAAAATACCGTTTCGCGTGTTTCATGGCGCTGTCGATGCTGTGGTGGACGTAAAACACTCACAACAAATGGTGGAAAAACTAAAAACATTAAATACCAATGTGTCCTACACCGAATATCCCAATGTAAATCACAACAGTTGGGATAATGCCTTTGCTGAGCCTGATTTTATCAGTTGGATGTTCTCAAAAAAGCGATAAGAAACACCTCAATAAAAAGTAAGAGGTAAGGCACATAAGTATTATTTTTGGGCTTCCGAAAACACAGCCTTATTCCATGATTTTATTCTTCAGCTCCTCCACCAACGTGATTTTTGCAGTTGGAACAAATAAGTCGTTACAAGTTACTGACATTCAGAAGCTTGTTTGGCTCTTTAGCGGTGCCAACCCTATGACTGAATCCAGCATGAGTGGCTACTTTGTTGGTCCACGCAAAGAAATGATCACCCCCTGGAGCACCAACGCGGTGGAAATCACCCAAACCATGGGCATCATGGGTATTGAGCGGATTGAAGAATTCTTTCGGGTAGAGAGCGCAACAGCTACCCACGACCGAATGCTTCAACATTTATATCCAGGTTTGGATCAGAATATTTTCACCATACACCATACACCAGAACCTATACTGGAAATTGACGATATTAAGGCATTTAGCGAAAAGGAAGGTCTTGCTTTAAGTCAGGAAGAAATCGATTATTTGAATGATGTGAGCTGGAAACTCGGTCGTAAACTCACCGACAGTGAGGTGTTCGGCTTCTCGCAGGTAAACAGTGAGCACTGTCGACATAAAATATTTAACGGCACCTTTATCATCGATGGAAAAGAAAAAGCATCAACGCTTTTTCAACTCATCAAAAAGACTTCGAAAGAAAATCCTAACTACATCGTATCGGCCTACAAAGATAATGTAGCCTTCATCAAAGGACCGCGGGTAGAACAATTCGCACCGGCACGACAAGATATTCCAGACTTTTTCAAGATCGAAGATTTTGATTCGGTGATTTCGCTCAAGGCGGAAACACATAATTTCCCTACTACCGTAGAACCCTTCAACGGAGCAGCAACCGGATCGGGTGGGGAAATTCGCGATCGACTGGCGGGAGGAAAAGGTTCTTTGCCATTGGCCGGAACAGCCGTGTACATGACTTCCTATCCACGACTGGAAAATGGAAGACCGTGGGAGAAAAAATTTGAAGCAAGAAAATGGTTGTATCAAACACCCGCAGAAATTCTGATCAAAGCTTCGGATGGTGCGAGTGACTTTGGAAATAAATTTGGTCAGCCACTGATCTGCGGAAGCGTGCTCACCTTCGAGCATTTTGAACATGCGAAAAAATTTGGTTTTGATAAAGTGATCATGCAAGCTGGTGGTGTTGGCTTTGGCAAAGAGAAAGACAGCAAAAAAGAACATCTTAAAACCGGAGATAAAATTGTGGTGATGGGTGGTGATAATTACCGCATAGGCATGGGAGGAGCAGCCGTTTCATCGGTAGTTACGGGCGAGTTTGGCAATGCGTTGGAATTGAATGCCGTACAACGATCGAATCCTGAAATGCAAAAGCGTGTAATGAATGCTATACGTGCGATGGTGGAGTCATCCGAAAATCCAATTGTATCCATTCATGATCATGGAGCGGGAGGACATTTGAATTGCTTAACAGAATTATTAGAGGAGACGGGCGGTGAAATTGAAATAGATAAACTTCCGATCGGGGATCCTACGCTATCAGCAAAAGAAATCGTCAGCAATGAATCACAGGAACGCATGGGCATTGCCATTCACGAGAAGGATGTTGCCATTCTGAAGAAAGTTTCAGAACGTGAACGTGCCCCCATGTATGTGGTGGGTACTGCTACAGGAGATCATCGTTTTGTTTTTGCTAATGCGGATAAAAGCATTGCCCCGGTAGATTTGGAAGTAAGTCACTTATTTGGATCATCTCCAAAAACAATTCTCACCGATAAATCAATTCCTTCCAATTTTGAAAAGATACCGTATGATGTATCCAACCTTCAAAATTACATCGAACAAGTTTTGCAACTCGAAGCTGTTGCCTGTAAAGATTGGTTGACCAACAAAGTAGATCGCTCGGTAAGTGGCAAAGTAGCGACCCAACAAACGTGTGGCCCGGTTCAACTTCCGTTGAACAATGTGTCAGTCATGGCCATTGATTTTCTCAGCAACAAGGGTATTGCCACCTCCATTGGTCATGCACCCGCTGCGGCTTTGGTCAATGCGGCATCTGGAAGTAAGCTTGCCATCGCAGAAGCATTAACCAACCTAGTATGGGCTCCACTCACTTATGGATTGAAAGGTGTGTCACTGAGCGCGAACTGGATGTGGCCTGCAAAAAATGAAGGTGAAAACGCAAGACTGTATCAGGCGGTAGAAGCCGTGAGTGATTTTGCTTGTGCACTTGGAATAAATATTCCTACCGGAAAGGATTCTTTGTCGATGACGCAAAAATATCCGAATGGCGAAGTCGTGTATTCACCAGGCACGGTGATCATTTCGGCTGTCGGTGAAGTAAGTGACATTCGCAAAACGGTTTCACCGGATGTAAAACCAGTAGCTGGTTCAACTTTACTATACATCGATTTTTCAAAAGATGAATTGAACTTGGGTGGAAGCAGCTTTGCACAGATTGTAAATGCACTCGGCAAAGAGACACCAACGATCAGCGATGCTGAATATTTCAAAGCTTGCTTCGCTGCCATTCAGGAATTGATCAGTCATGATTTGATTTTGGCAGGCCATGATATTTCTTCCGGAGGATTAATCACCACCTTACTTGAAATGTGTTTCCCTTCGAATGAAGTTGGAATGAACATCACGTTGAAAAACCAGAAAGATGTCATCATAACACTTTTTAGCGAAAATCCAGGCATCGTTATTCAAGTCGCTAATCTTAAAGAAGTGACTGCGCTGTTAGACAAAAATAAAATAACCTACCAGCATATCGGAACCGTTACTCAAACGCGTGAATTGTCCATTTTCAATTATCAATTGTCCATTGATAAACTCAGAGCAACGTGGTTCCATACTTCCTACTTACTCGATAAAATCCAACGACCAAAAGGTCATGCTGAGAAACGTAGAGATAATTTCTCTAAACAACTGCTTGCGTATAAATTTCAATCTCGCTTTGACGGGAAGTTTTCAACGTATGGAATCGATCCAACGCGCAGAATTACCAGTGGATTAAAAGCAGCCATCATTCGCGAGAAAGGCGTGAATGGCGATCGTGAAATGGCTTACTCGTTATACCTCGCAGGTTTCGATGTGAAGGATGTGCACATGACCGACCTGGTTGCTGGCCGTGAAGATCTTTCTGCAGTAAACATGATTGTGTTTGTAGGCGGTTTCTCTAATTCGGATGTACTCGGATCCGCCAAAGGTTGGGCCGGTGCATTCCTTTATAATCCCAAAGCAAAGGCAGCATTAGATAACTTCTATAATCGTCCAGATACATTAAGTCTTGGGGTTTGCAATGGCTGTCAGTTGATGATGGAGTTGGGACTTGTATATCGCGAAATGCCAATGGATCAGCATCCCAAAATGCATCATAATGGTTCAGGAAAATTTGAGTCTACGTTCATCAATGTTACCGTGCCAAAAAATAATTCCGTGATGTTACAGAGTTATGAAGGCGCACAACTGGGTGTGTGGCTGGCTCATGGCGAAGGGATGTTTAAGCTTCCTGCTGATCTTTCGTATAAGGTGGCCGCCACCTATACATATCCGGAATATCCCGGTAACCCAAACGATTCAGATTTTTCAGTGGCCGCCTTATGTTCGAATGATGGAAGACATCTTGCTATTATGCCGCATATAGAACGATCGCTGTTTGCGTGGAACTGGCCTTACTATCCAGCAGGAAAGCAACATCATGAAATCTCTCCGTGGATGGAAGCCTTTGTGAACGCCAGGGATTGGGTGAAGAGTAAAAAAGAAAAAAAATAATTTCTTTTAAGATTTCTTCTCTACCGCATGCCCTCCAAACTCGTTGCGTAGGGCAGCAACAATTTTCCCTGAAAAGGTATCTTCCTGTTGTGAACGATAGCGCATGAGCAACGACATGGTGATCACAGGAGTAGGCACACCCATTTCAAGAGCAGTTTCCACCGTCCACTTGCCTTCTCCGGAAGAGTGCATGACCCCTTTAATGGATTCCAGGTTTTTATCATTTTCCAGTGCGCGCTGTGTGAGTTCCATCAACCAGCCTCTCACCACCGATCCATGATTCCATACTTTAGATACAGCTGCCAAGTCCATTTCCGGATCGTGACGATGCAACACTTCCATACCTTCTGCTATGGCCTGCATCATCCCATATTCGATACCATTGTGGATCATTTTTGTGAAGTGACCACTACCTGTCTTTCCACAATATAAATAACCGTCAGGAACCGATATTGATTTAAAAATGGATTCGCAGTAATTAAAAATTTCCTTTTTCCCACCGATCATTGTACAAACTCCGTGTTTCGCACCGTTTACACCGCCACTCGTTCCACAGTCCAAATAGTGAATGCCTAATTTTTCAAGATCGCGTGAGCGGGTTAAGGTGTCTTTGTAGTGTGAATTGCCGCCATCAATAATAATGTCATCCGGAGCCAAATGATATTTTAAGTTGCTAAGCACCACGTCTACCAAATTGCCGGCTGGCACCATCATCCACACTACGCGTCTTCCTTGCATCGCCAACGCCATATCCCCAATCGAAGGCACCGTGGTGATTTGTTCCTTTGCAATATTTTCCATGGCTACTTTATTCACGTCAAAGGCAAACACATTATGTCCTTTGCTTTGGAAATTAAGCGCCAGGTTATATCCCATTTTACCAAGTCCTACCAGGCCAATTTGCATGATGTTAAGGGTTAAGTTAGATTTTAAGCCAATTATAAACTACCAAAGTAAATGATTCTCAACATATCACGAAACACTTTTATCACATCCAGTATGAAACTTATCCCAATTGATGATTGCATGATCTATCTGTCACGATCAAATAAAGATTCTAACTGCTTATACAGCAACTCAAATACTTCAAATTGCTTATGATAATAGGCACTCAAATCAACGTGTGGTACATATAATTTTGAATCATTGGTTTGATGTTGATAGGAAAGACCCATCGCTTCAAAGCCAACCATGGCGGCACCAATAGCCGAGGCATCACTCACTTCGGATTGAATCAATTGCCTGCCCAATACATTACATAGTAATTGCACCCAGTCTGGGGAATAGGTAAATCCTCCGCTTACAAATATTTTATTCGAAGGACCGTGAATAGCTTCCACACTTCTCACGATGCTGAGTATCTCAAAACAGATTCCTTCCAACAATGCTTTCCTAAAATGAATTGGCGTGTGACGTACGGACACTCCGAAAAACACACCACGTGCTTCTGGATTATAAATCGGGGCACGCTCACCTTGCAAATAGGGGAGCGCGATTAATCCCTCACTTCCGGCAGCAATCATGGCGGTATCTTTTACAAATTCCGTCAAGTTTTGAGAAGCAGTATTGAACTCACGATTAAACCAATCAATAATCACTGTCCCATTATTAGAAGCACCTCCGCTGATGAACGTGTTCTCATCAAGGAGATAATTGAAAAGCCTTAGTTGTGGATCTTCTAAATTTCTTTTTGACACCCTTCTCACGGCCGCACTGGTGCCAATGGTAATTGTTAGATCATCTTTATTCATAGCTCCGCTACCCAATTGCGCAAGACATCCATCACTAGCGCCCATTACTAACGGCACATCGGGTAAGGACAACTGTTTTCTAATTTCCGGTTTGATCGAACACGTATATGTTGCTGTAACAGGCTTCGACAATTGTTCTTCCTTCACACCCGACAATTGAAGCGCTTGCTGATGCCATCTCAATGAATGAATATTGAAAAGACCGGAAGCAGATGCAATGGAATAGTCAACTACATATTCACCACACAGGTGATGAACGACATACTCCTTCATTGAAATAAACTTGTGAGCGGTTTGTATTAACTCAGGATGATTCTCTTTCCACCAGATCAATTTGCATAATGGCGACATCGGGTGAATCGGGGCACCTGTTTCGTGATGAAGTGCTTTTCCCAGTGATGTAATTCTTAATACTTTAGACTGAAATGTGCTTCTGGTATCAGCCCATATGATTAAAGGAGTCAACGGTTTCGCATCTACATCGACAGCCATCACACTATGCATGGCACTACTGAAACTGAGGCCCTTCAATACATAATCATCGGAAACCTGCAAGATTACCTTTGAGATCACTTCCAATGCCGCCAGATAAATCTGTTGAGGATCTTGTTCTGCAAAACCAGCTTGAGGATAAAATGTGGGATAAAAACTCTGATGACTTCCTACTATACTTCCGTCTGAACTAACAGCCAGACCTTTTGCACTGGTGGTACCAATATCGATAGCGAGAATATAGGGATTCAACTGATTCTTATTTGAATCAGAAAAATAGGTAAATCAATGCACTAATAAAATGTGGAGACTAACGCTTTAGAAATTTGTAGGTACCGGAAACATTCAAACGCTCATCTTTTACCGAAATCAGGTAATAACCGGTAGCAAGATCCTTAACCCTAATTTTGATTTCATGTTCGTCAATTACTTCACTTTCCAACTCCATGGTATTACCAATAACATTGTGAACGGAAAGTCTCACTTTATTTGCGATAGGCGCGGTGAACTTGATATTAACAAACTCGATAGCCGGATTTGGGAAAATCTCCACCGACTTAATCGGGTCCGAAGTCGGTTGAAAAAAAGACTCATCCTTCCCCTGTCCCATGGTTACAATGACTGTCATCATAACACACGCAAAAGCTAAAAAGAGTTTTCTCGACATCATATAAATACCTTTTACGTTCATTTCTATGACTTAGATGCAATATGTAAGCCAAAAGTTTAACAGGAAGTAAAATAATCCAGACTACAGGTCGTTTAAACTAGTTTTTTAAAGGCTGCAGCCAAAAAATCAATCAAATCACCAGCAATCAGAGAACTCAATCCTTTTTCCCGTGCGGCCATATCCCCCGCCAAACCATGAATATAAACTCCCATTATGGCAGTTTCCTCTCCTGTATATCCCTGAGCGAGCAAACCAGTGAGTATCCCAGTTAGCACATCACCACTGCCCGCAGTGGCCATACCCGGATTACCCGTTGGATTGAAATACACCTCACCCGATGGACATGCGATTGCTGAATAAGCGCCTTTTAAAACAATCACAGAATTAATTTTTTTCGAAAATTTCTGAAGCTTCACCAATCGCTCAAAATCGTTGGACCATTCACCAGCCAAACGTTCGAACTCTTTCGGATGTGGAGTAAGAATGCTCCCCGGTGGAATCAACACTTGTAATTCGGTATGAGTCGAAAGCAGGTTCAATGCATCGGCATCGATCACCATTGGTTTCCTATATTTTTCAAGAAGTTTACCGAGTGCTTTTTTTGTGTCTGCATGCTGACCAATACCAGGACCAATACCGACAGTTTGAAAATGATCCCCGATGTGCACATCTGAATAATGATCATCAGATGAATCAACCAACGCCATTGATTCAGGCACGGCTGTTTGAATAATTTGATAACCAATTTCAGGAACCTGAGTCGTCAGTAAACCAACTCCAGAACGTAAGGCCGCTCTGGCTGCCAGAATACTAGCACCCATTTTTCCTGTTGACCCTGCTATCAACAGGGCATGGCCAAAGGTTCCTTTGTGATCAAACTTGCCTCGAGGTTTGTGAATTCTCTTTACAGACTTTAAGGAAGAGAGATAATAAGAAGTTTGAATTTCATGAAGTCCTTTTTTACTTAGCCCAATATCCACCAAATGCCACTCACCAGTGTACTGATGATTCTCTGGCATTAGAAAAGCCAACTTGGGTAATTGAAATGATACGGTGTGATGAGCGCTGAAAATTTTTCCATCCGCATGTTTATCAACAAACATTCCTGATGGTATATCCACTGAAATCTTAATCGCCTTTACGGTATTGAGGCAATCGATCACCTCCTCATAAATTCCTTCTACCGGGCGTGATAGTCCAGAGCCAAAAATGGCATCAATCAAAATTGAACGATTTTCAAAAAGTTCTACTTTTACTTCCCCTGTTATTTCAACAATTGGAATTTTATTTTCAATTCGCTGAAGATTGGTTTGAAAGTCATCCGTCTCCTTTACACCTCCCCGCACAATCCAAACTTTGACAGGATAATTCCACTCCTGCAACATGCGCGCTATGGCCAGCCCATCGCCTCCGTTGTTACCTGTGCCACAAATAATTGCAATACGCTGAGTAGCATCGTAATGTTCGATAAACCAATTGACAAAAGCCCGGCAGGCACGCTCCATCAGATCAATGGAAGCAATGGGTTCATGCAAGATGGTGTAGGCATCCAGCTCTTTAATTTGAGTACCAGAAAGAATCTTGAACATATTTTAACGATCTACTTCACCCAATACAATATCAATTGAACCTAAAATAGCGATCAGATCAGCTATTAAAACACCCCTGCTAATTTCGGGTAAGATGGAAAGATTAACAAATGAACATGCTCTTGCCTTACAGCGAAAAGGGATATCACTCTTTCCATCAGCACGAAAGAAGAAGCCTAACTCACCTTTAGGGTTTTCAGCCCGCACATATAATTCCTGTGCCTTCGGACGAATTTTCTTGGGAACAACCGCTTGTGGATCAAACTCGCGGGTACGCTTGTGCTCCCCCTCTAGTTTATCCAAACACTGCTCCATAATTTTCAAGGATTCATATATCTCTCTCACCCGTACCGAGGTACGATCCCAGCAATCGCCCACTTGTCCCATTTTTCCTTCACCAATGGGCACTTCAAATTCAAGTTCAGGATATACGGAATAACCATCCACTCTACGCAAATCAAAACGTAAACCCGAAGCGCGTAGCATCGGGCCTGTAATTCCACTATTGATAGCAAGATCAAGAGGCAGTACGCCCACATTGGCCGTGCGACCTATAAAAATTTTATTATCCACCAGTATTGTTTCCAATTCTTTGACTTTGGGGCGGAAGTATTTGATGAATTCGCTACAGCGCTGTTCAAAACCAACCGGCAAGTCATAAAACAATCCGCCAATCCAGATATAGTTATACAACATGCGGGCACCGCTGGCCCACTCCAACAATCGGAGAATATGCTCACGATCGCGCATGACCCAGAAAAAAGGAGTGAAGGCACCCAAATCCAGTCCGTATGTTCCCACGGCAATCAAATGAGAAGCAATACGATTCATCTCGGCAACGAGAACCCGAATGTACTCTACACGCTTTGGTATTTGATCAGTAATCCCCAACATACGTTCCACACCCATCGCATAAGCATGTTCGGAATTCATAGCTGCCACATAATCCATACGATCTACGAAAGGAATTACCTGGTTGTAGGGAAGACTCTCAGCATGTTTTTCAAAACAGCGATGCAGATAGCCAATGTGTGGAATAACCTCTTTCACAATCTCTCCATCCGATAGCACTTCCAATCGCAATACACCATGAGTCGATGGATGTTGCGGCCCCAGATTGAGAATCATCTCCTCCGACTTCAGTTCGCCTACGTTGAACTTGTTCGGCTCGGAGTCGATGAGGTTATCAGGCTTATATAGGTATTGCTGATCTTTCAATGGACAATTAGTAATCGATTTTTACGCCCCGATAATATTCTTCATGTTTATAATCTTTCCTTAACGGATAACCTTTCCAATCAGCAGGCATTAAAATTCTGCGTAAGTCCGGATGGTTTAAAAATTGAATCCCAAACATATCAAACACCTCACGTTCCAGCCAGTTTGCCGATTTCCAAACGGAAGCAACACTTTGTAATTCGGGGTCCACTCTTGCTAACATTACTTTCAGAGCCAGTGACTGATTGAAAGGAATGGAATATAAATGATAAATCACTTCCATGGTTCCGGCTTCCGGGCCATTGTCAACTCCGGTGATACACGTAAGCATATCAAAGTAGGTAGATGGATTTTTATAAAGATGCTCACAAACTGATAGCAAAACTTCTTTTTTTAGGATAACTCCAAAAGGCGTAGAGTTGGGAATCGTTACAATTTCCTCTTGCATCACCTTACCAATATGTGATAACAACTCTTCTTTTTCAGGCATGTGAAGTTTCTTTATTTATCAATTTCTCGATGGCTGTTGGTTTCATACGACTCTCTCTTCGGATCTTTTCATGCAGTTTCAGAATTCCCCCTATCAATGCTTCCGGTCTGGGCGGGCAACCGGGCACATATACGTCTACAGGAATAATCCGATCGACTCCTTTTACAACATGATAACCATGTTGCCAATAGGGGCCTCCGCAATTTGAACAGGAGCCCATCGAAATCACATAGCGCGGCTCAGACATTTGTTCATACAATTGTTTGATGCGATCGGCCATTTTAAAAGTCACTGTACCGGAAACAATCATCACATCTGACTGACGGGGTGTAGCACGCGGCACCATACCAAAGCGATCCATGTCATACACGGTACTTCCTGTGCTCATGAACTCAATGGCACAACAAGCCAACCCAAACGTCATTGGAAACAGTGAAGACAATCGCGACCAATTCAGTAAATCATCAACTTTTGTGATGATCACACCCCCGTTCTCAAATTGCTGATCGAGCAAACCTTTCATCTTTCCTATTTCTCTTTTGGATGTGTTGATCGTTCAAATTTCTTATTGATCTGTTCATACCATTGGACTGGCACCGGAGATTTATAGGATGATGATTGTGGTTTTGATTTGATCCAATCAAGGTGACCCATTTTCCAGATATAAGCAAGGCCAATAGCCAGCACTACAATAAATATCAACATCTCAGTGAACGTAAACCAGCCCCAGGCTCCATTAGTTTGATTATTTAATTCTGTATTCGCAAAAACGGTTGACCACGGGAACAAAAAAATAATTTCCACTTCGAATAAAAGAAATATCAAGGCCAGTACATAAAATCTCACATTGAATTGTACCCACGCCAACCCTTGTGGCGTTTCACCACTTTCATAAGAGGTAAGCTTTTGAGCATTGGGGCGGTCTGGCCGAATAAGGCGCGAAGTAAGCAATGCCAGGGCTACAAAGAGGATTCCACCAACTGCAAAGAGTAAAATTTGTGCCAATGGTGAGAAGTAGAGTTCAGTCTGCTGCATGGGATTCAAAGATACATACACCAATGCATCTTACCCAACAAAAAGGTCGCTACAAATTGGCCGTGTTAAATGTATCGCCTTGTTCGAGATTGCCTGTTTTAAAACTTTTATTGAACCAGCGCTGGCGTTGCTCTGATGTTCCATGTGTGAATGAATCCGGAACAACATACTCGCGAGCTTGTTTTTGTAAACGATCATCACCGATAGCGCTCGCTGCATTCATCGCTTCTTCGTAGTCGCCTTCCTCAATCATGTTATTCATCTTGTTTGCATGATGAGCCCAAACTCCCGCCAGGAAATCGGCTTGCAATTCCAGTTTAACTGAAAGCTTGTTATACTCTTCTTCGCTCAGTTGTTCACGCATAGCATGAACTTTATCAGTAATGCCCATCAAATGCTGAACATGATGGCCGACTTCGTGTGCTACCACGTAAGCTTGTGCAAAATCGCCCGGGGCACCAAAGCGGTTTTTTAACTCCTCATAAAAACTCAAGTCGATATAAAGTTTTTCATCGGCACTGCAATAAAAAGGTCCGGTAGAAGCATCGGCAGTGCCACATCCGGATTGGACACTACGACTGAAAAGCACCAATGTTGGCTCGCGATAATCGGTTAACAATTGATGCCACACGTCTACCGTATCAGCCAACACCACTTTAACAAATTGCGAAAGTTCCTCCTCTTCAGGGTTGGCACTATATGAAGTTGACTGAGAAATAACCGGGCCATTGTCAAGTGGAATTTGCTGAAGGAGTGACAAAGGGTTTTTTCCTGTTATTAATCCGATGACAACAACGATCACCACTACTACCAGGCCTCCTTTAGTAGGCATGCCTCCAAACCTCCCACCTCCACCATTGCGTTGATCTTCTACATTACCGCTTTGCCTACGACCTCGCCATTGCATGTTTGTATTATTTAAGGTTTAATTATTTTCACCCTGCCAAAATCACCCCCATCATGGTTAAGCCTGCAGTGCTATAGCCAGCATTAATCAAAAACAATCGTAAGGATTTATTTTCAAACATAATAGGTGCCCATAAAGGTGGCTACCCATCCTGCTCAAGCCAAAAAAAACCACAGCGCACCTTTGGCAGGATCACTTTCCGGACCAATAAACATAGCAAGATTAAAAGCCGCTATCAATCCTAAAATAAAGGCGGCACCACGAATTTTTATCATGTTACGACCTTTCATGTTTTCTTCAGTGAATCCATTTTCTTTCATCCAGGCTTTACCAAAGACAGCCGGTGAATACCAGAGGCCGCCAATCATAAAAGTTGAGAGCGCAACAACAAGAACAGCAAGGTAGTTGGGCTGCTCATCCATAGATCTAGTTTATCTATGTTAAGGTATAGTACCAATTTTATGTTTTCTCAGTGACATTAAGTGCTTCGTAAATATTTTTATATGGAACAGCTATCGAATTAAATTCAAAAGTTTTATAGTAATCCAGATTATCCGCAACTTCACCTCCTATGACATATTCAATACCATCGGAATGATACTTTTTTAGGTGATTGAATAAATAACTCATTGCATTATGACTATAATTAATATACTCTTTAACCGAGTTGTCTCTTCGGGATATACCTTGTGTAAAAGAGGTAAGATCATTAACACCTATCATAAAATAACTAATCCCTATATCAATAAATTCATTTACCGTAAGAACTGCAGAAGGAATTTCCAACATAATACCAATCTTACCTTTATAATTATAATCTTTTAATATTTCTTGAACTTGTATAACCTGCGACTTGTCGTGAACTACCGGCAAGAGTAAATTTAAATTCTTATTATTACCTTGAACTTCCAGAAACATTTCCAACTCTTTTCTGAATGTTTCAATAAAATAAAGAGACCTTCGCATGCCACGTAGGCCAAGCAAAGGATTTTCTTCCTCGATAATTCTTTCTGTTCCAAGTAATTTATTAGCTCGATAAGTTGGTGTATCATCTGTTCTGTACCATACTGGTAGGCCTACAAATAATTCACAGATTTTTGAAAGGTACCTTTTATTCTCTTCCATTCTTCTTGGTATGGTAATGTATTCAGGATTATTGGTTTTTTCACTTTTAACCATGCCAACACCACCAACTTTACTAATGATAAAATCATCAGGAATTTCCCTGTCAAGAGCCAGTTTAATTTCATTAATCATATTTATTAATATTAAAGTCAAACTATTAACTAAGGCAATTTACAAAACGCCTTCTGTAACTTCCCTAATAATTATCATGATATTTATCAGTTTAATTGATTGGTGGATTTTTACAAACCCATAAAATCGCAGTATTTTTCTTTTGCCCTTTACGCGCTCACTGCAGACGATAAACAAATAATGACTCGCTATTTTAGAGGGCTTTTATATCCAAGAAACTTCGATATTGATCATAAAGGAAAATTATGTTTTAATTCGGATGGCTTCCTGAATTTATTTTCTGATAACGGCTATGTGGAAGATCACTATTATAAGAATATGAAAGCAAGTGCTTGGTTAACCCTAAACATGTCTTATTAGCTTAAGGGGCATCTCTAAAAATCCTACCAAGTTATCTATAAATTTTGTTTCTTTAGAAAAGGTAGAAAATAGATAAAGAACCAAGCAAGATGTTTGTTTGATGAGTAGTTTCAGTTCTATAAAATCGGCAAGCAAACGATCCGTTGGCAAAATCACAAGCGCACAAATACTTTGAGGTTTTCCGCAAGCCTCTAGAAGCCCATTTTGAATTGGGCAAAAACAGAAGTTTACGCGGTCGCCACTCCTTTGATTGCCTGATGATGTTCAAGATATTGATTTTGCAACGATACTATAATTTGGGTGATGCCAGTGCCTCGTATGCGATATTGGATAGATTGTCGTTCATACGTTTTTGGGGCTGACCATTTCGGATACAGTGTCCGATGCAAAGACCATCTGGAATTTTAAGAATGAATTAGCTAGGGTGGTCGAGAAGTTGTTTTCTTTGTTAGATAACACCATGACCAAGTATGGGATTATCCATAATATAGGTAAAATGGCACATGTCTCCATTGTAGAAGTTCTCATTCTACGCAATAACCGTGATGAAAATCAACTTCTCAATGAAGGGACTATTCCTGAAGATTGGAAAGATCAATCCGACAAATTACGCCAGAAAGATTTTGAAGCTAAATGGGTTGCACACAATAGAAAAAGATACTATGGATATAAAGATCATGTCAAAGCTGATGAGCACACCAAACTTATAACCGGTTATAAAGTAACACCAGCTAATGTACATGATAGTGAAATGATTGGATCATTGATTGACAAAAGAGACCGTGGACAGAAAATGTATGCTGATAGTGCGTATCGGATTGAGAAAATTGAAAACGAGTTGAACGCTAAAAACTTAATCTCTATGATCCACGAAAAAGGATACCGCAAGAAGTCGTTCATCAAAGCGCAGCAAAAGAGGAATAAGAAGAAATCAAAAATGAGGGTCCGAGTCGAACACATCTTTGGCTTCATGACCAACTCAATGAACCGGATGCATATAAGGTGCCAAAACTTTGTAAGAGCGGATGTTACAATCGGGTTAATGAACCTCACTTACAATTTATTCAGGCTAACGCAAATAAAAGTGAACTTGAACACCAGGTAGGCAGACAAAATGGCTAATCATCATCCTGCCAAGGATGAAAAATCAAAGGAATCTTAATCGTAATTTTTTAATATGGTAAACAGAAAATTTGATAAATCAGAAGCTATAAATTTTAAAACAGGTTTCTAGAGACCCCTTATTGTTAAATTATTTCCACCCTGCCAAAATCGCACCCATCACCGTTAAGGCTACAATGCTATAGCCAGCATTAATTAAAAACAATCGCAACGATCTATTTTCAAAAACATAATGGGTTCCCACAAAGGTGGCTACCCATCCAGCTCCAGCCAAAAAGCCCCACAGCGCACCCATGGCAGGATCACTTTCCGGGCCAATATACATAGCAAGATTAAAAGCCGCTATCAATCCTAAAATAAAGGCGGTGCCGAAAATTTTTATCATGTTACGACCTTTCATGTTTTCTTCGGTGAATCCGTTTTCTTTCATCCAGGCTTTACCAAAGACAGCCGGTGAATACCAGAGGCCGCCAATCATAAAAGTTGAGAGCGCAGCAACAAGAACAGCGAGGTAGTTGGGTTGAAAATCCATTGGAATAGGCGATTAGTTTATATGAAGATAAATAAATTATTACTTCTCTTAATAGAACTATTTGACTATAATATTTTAAACCTTCATTTCAGATTACGAAAAGGCAAGCCATACTCATTATCTTTGAACTGATGGATAAGCCAATAAGGGTTGAAGGAATTGATGTTGAGATTCAGTTAGTGTTTCGAAAAGAACATATTGAATTGGTGTTGCCACATTTTCAGCGAGTAGGTCTTTCTCCTACCATGATGGACGAAATGATTAACGCCTATATTAAATCAGGTGAAACGGTATCGTATGAACGATGGTTTTTAGAATACGGTCAACAAGTTATTAACCCCCTCATGAATCAAAAATTAGGGAGAGCTAAAGATCATCCTACATTTAATAATTTGCTAAAGCATGCGTTGAAGGAGGTGATAGAAAGTGACAGCATCTTAAAACAATTCAAGAAATTTCAGCAATAAATATTAACGCTTATAACTTAGTCAATTGTCCAGTGCCAATTGATAATAAAATTACCCTGCCCATCCTTCTCTATCCAAACTCCTGTATTGAATCGCTTCCGCGAGATGTTCTATTTTGATTTCAGGAGTGCCTGCCAAGTCGGCAATGGTGCGGGAAACTTTTAAGATACGATCATACGCACGAGCGGAAAGCCCCAATCGTTCCATGGCTGTTTTCAATAATGTGCGACCAGCCTCACTGATCACACAGATTTCTTTTACCATGTTACTTGGCATCATGGCATTACAATACACGTTCTTCTGTTCTTTGAATCGTCCACTTTGTATTTCTCTGGCTTTCACTACCCGGGCCCGAATCTCTTCGCTGGTTTCATTCTTATGCAGTGATGTCATCTGATCGAAACTTACAGGTACTACCTCTACATGCAAATCAATCCGATCAAGTAACGGGCCACTTACTTTACTTAAATATCGTTGCACTACACCCGGGGCACACACACATTCTTTTTCAGGATGATTATAATATCCACATGGGCACGGATTCATACTCGCCACCAGCATAAAGTTGGCCGGGTAATCAATTGAAATTTTTGCACGTGAAATCGTCACCCGTCTTTCTTCCATTGGCTGCCGCATTACTTCCAACACCGTACGTTTGAATTCAGGAAGTTCATCCAAAAACAAAACGCCATTGTGCGACAATGAAATTTCTCCGGGCTGTGGGTTTCCTCCTCCACCCACAAGGGCTACATCTGAAATAGTATGATGCGGACTTCTGAAAGGCCGGGTAGTCAATAACGATGCATCGGCTCCAACCTTTCCCGCTACTGAGTGTATTTTGGTTGTCTCCAAGGCTTCATTCAGGGTGAGTGGTGGAAGTATGGAGGGCAAGCGTTTTGCTAACATAGTTTTGCCTGCACCCGGTGGGCCAATCATTATTGCATTGTGGCCTCCCGCTGCTGCAATTTCCAACGCGCGTTTAATATTTTCCTGACCCTGCACATCTTTGAAATCGGCATCATAAATATTGACACGACTTTGAAAAACATCCCGTGTATCAATGCGCAACGGCTCAATTTGGTTTTTACCTTCAAAGAAGTCAATCGCCTCTTGTAATGTCTCC
This sequence comes from uncultured Ohtaekwangia sp., assembly GCA_964349405.1. Lineage (GTDB taxonomy): Bacteria > Bacteroidota > Bacteroidia > Cytophagales > Cyclobacteriaceae > ELB16-189. Next base: position 85,520 of record CAYGGY010000005.1, read on the forward strand.
ACGCCAATTACATCGAGGTTGTTTACGATGGCTGCTTCGCGCGCATTCATTTTTGGTAACACAAATCCTTTGAACTCATCTTTGCGTGCCTGAATGGCAATGGGCAACACTCCTTTGATCGGGCGAAGAATACCATCCAACGACAACTCACCCATGATCACATATTGATCGAGGGTTACTGCTTCAATCTGTCCGGATGCTTTCAACACAGATAAGGCGATAGCCAAATCATAAGCGCTTCCCTCCTTGCGCAAATCGGCAGGAGCCAGATTGACTACCACTTTGTTACGTGGCATAAAGAACTTCAGACTTTTAAAAGATGATTCTACCCGATGTTGACTTTCCTTCACGGCAGTATCCGGTAATCCACTCATGTGAAAATCTTTTCCCTGCGTAACGTTTACCTCAACAGTAATCGTGCGGGCATCTACTCCGTGTACAGCACTACCAAATGTTTTGGCTACCATCTTATCTCAAATTCAAAATTTCAAATTTCAAATTATACCGAAGATAAGCATCTTTGTTAAAAATCCTGATTATTAATCAATCACTTCCTTCTCAATCAATAGTATGAGAATATGGATGATTTTGATATGAACTTCTTGTATGCGGTCTGCATAACCGAAGTGAGGCACGCGTATTTCGATATCAGCCAGTGGAGCGAGTCTGCCTCCATCCTTTCCGGAAAGGATAATTACTTTCATGCCCTTTTCTTTGGCTGTTTGTGCGGCTTTGATAATGTTGGCAGAATTACCACTGGTACTAATTCCTAATAACACATCTCCTTTGTTGCCGAGTGCTTCAAGATATCGTGAAAACACAAACTCATAGCCAAAGTCGTTGCTTACACAAGAGATATGACTCGGGTCGCTGATGCATAGGGCCGGAAGTGCTTTGCGATTGTCGCGATAACGTCCGGTAAGCTCTTCGGCAAAATGCATGGCATCACAATGCGAGCCGCCATTGCCGCATGAAATTATTTTTCCTTGCTGCTTGATAGCGTATGCCATTAATTTCGCGGCAGCCTCAATTTTTTTTAGATTACTATCATCCTTTAGGAAATCCTGCAAAACCTCTGCCGCTTGATTTAGCTCCTTAGAAATAATGGAGATATAACTCATGAAAAAATTATTATGATTCCGTGCCTGCTGATGATTCTTTTATAGGGTCAACCGAGGGTTGCTGCAGGTCATATACTTTTGCTTTCAAGGTATTATTTTCATGTCGCATGACATCCTTTTCTTTATCCATGTTTTTTGTTTCAAACCAATTCCAGGCAAAATCCACTACAAATAATAGTAAACCAAACATGGCACCGTAGCGCATCACCCACATTTTAGCATACAAACTATAAAGGAAACTCAAGTCCTCTTTCTGTGCCTCTATGTACAGAACAAAAATTAATGTCAGCAGATGGTAGGCCCCGAAAATGATGAAGAAGATGCGCCTGCGTTGATTCATTCTAATTTTAATTTAGGTGACAAACTTAGGCTTTTTCAGCGAAAGCCAAAGTGTAAATACTTTCAAAACATTACAATTACTACGTAGTCAATCTCTAGCTCGGCCAGCGATCAGTCCCCTGAATGGAAGCCAATTTACGATACAGACCGTTTTGACTATTAAGTTCTTCATGCGTGCCTCGCTCGGATATTACACCATTTTGAATAACTATAATCTCATCGGCATGCTGAATGGTACTAAGCCGATGTGCAATAACAATGGAAGTACGGTTTTTCATCAAGTTAAAAAGCGCATCCTGCACCAGTCTCTCTGATTCAGAATCCAGTGCAGAAGTAGCTTCATCCAGGATAAGGATGGGTGGATTTTTAAGTACAGCCCGTGCAATACTTAATCGTTGGCGTTGCCCACCTGAAAGCTTGGATCCGCGTTCTCCAATATAAGTTTGATAGCCGTTTTCCGATTGCATGATAAAATCATGCGCATTCGCAATCTTAGCAGCTTGAATTACATCCTCTTCATTTATGTGAGGCATACCAAAGGCGATGTTGTTGAAAATAGTATCGTTAAAAAGTATCGACTCTTGTGTAACTACACCAATCTGTTTCCTTAATGATTCCAACTCTAAATCTTTTAGGGATATTCCATCCATCAATACATCTCCCTCTACCGGATCATAAAACCGTGGAACCAGGTCAGCCAGCGTTGACTTACCTCCACCAGAAGGGCCCACCAACGCAATCGTTTTTCCTTTTTTGATTACGAGATCAATATTTTTTAATACCCGATCAGTATCATAGGCAAAACTTACATTTTTAAATTCAATCTCGTTTTCAAATGATTTATATACAATTGCATTTGGCTTACTCATTATTACAGGCTGCTGATCAATCAATGAAAAAATACGTGTCGCAGAAGCGGTGCCTCGCTGAAGCGATGTAATTCCATTAGAAAAATTCTTGGCCGGTTGAATGATCATGGCGAAAATGGCAAGAAAAGTCATAAAGGCTGCCGGCTCTAGTGTAGAGTCTTCACTTAAAACCATATTTCCTCCAAAAAAAATAATACCTGAAATAATTAATACCCCCAAAATCTCTGACACCGGAGAAGCCAATTCATTCTTATACGCCATCGACTTACTGGTCTTTCGATAAAACCCACTTTCCTTTTCTATTTTATCAATCACAAAATTGCGTGCATTAAATGCTTTGATCACACGCATGCCGCTAAAGGTTTCATCCAGAATATTTAAGATACGTCCTAACGATTCCTGGCTTTGCGTGGCCTGCTTTTTTAGCCTTTTGATAATCTCTGCAAGCACCCCACCTGTAATGGGTAAAACCAATAAAGTAAATAGCGTAAGCTGTGGTGAAATTGTAAAGAGAACAAAAAAGTATACGATAATCGTGATTGGCTCTTTCAAGACCGCTTTCAAACTATTCATCACCGCATTCTCCACTTCATTTACATCATTGGTAAACCGCGAGATCAAATCTCCCTTTCGCTCATTATTAAAATAACCGATATGAAGTTGAGTGACTTTTATAAAAATGTCCATGCGGATGTTTTTAACCAGGTCCACACGTATCTTGGTTGCCATCACTCTTTCTAAATAGCGAAATAGGTTTGCCAGAATTACACATGCCACAATCAAGGCACAAACGAAGAGCAGTGAATTCAATGCTCCATGATTAACTACGATTTGAAGAAAATAGTGGTTAAACACACCGGTTACATAATTGGTCGAAATCTCAAATTCAGGTATTGAAGGAATCGTTGGAACACTCTCCGTTTGCTTAAATAGCACGTTTAACATCGGCATGACTAACACGATATTAAATGCCCCGAAAATGATTCCTAAAATGGAATAGCCAAAAAAGAATGCTAATCGTGTTCTTAGTTTATTGGCGTATGAAAGGATTCTGAAAAAGCTATTCATTAAAGTGATTTAAAAATCATAGAGTCGCTGTGGAATATTCCAGCGCAAAGCTAGTGAAGTAATGGACGTATTGGTGTTATAAAATGACAGATTGCTTTTACTGTTACGAATAATATGGCAGGCATCTAAAAAGAGATTATGTTTAAGCATATACGAAGCGGTCATGTTCACCATTAAAATAGTGTTGCTATTCCCCTGCCCTATCTGGTTATTATAGGTTTGTTGGCGAGTTCCATTGTCTTTAAGGATGTTGCTTCCCCAATTTTCACCGGCCCCATCACGACCGACCGTAATGTTAATCACCTTAGCATTTAAATTTAACCGCGGAATTGGTTGATATCTCACAATGGCAATCAATTCAGTGAAATTTGCTCCCAATGGATGAGCCAAGGATTGTCGGTAGTTGGTGTAACTACCATATTCCGTTCCGTGCGAATAGGTATACGGTCTCACCATATTGGTTTCCAATTGAAGATCGAGGTTTGAGACGCCCATCACATCTATATATTTTATGCCTCCCTGCAGAGCAAATTTATTGGCCCACCATCCGTTGCCAGCCATGATTTCATGTAATACAAATTCATCCAACACTGCCTGACCGTAAACAGAAACACCTTTCAATACATTCCATTTAAAATCTAAACCCAACAGAGCATTATCGCTGCTGCCAAATTGCTGTTCAATGGAACGATAGAAAATTACAGGATTCAAATAACTTAAATCAAACGTATTATTATTGAGTGTGTCTTTGGGGCTGAACACCACCGACTCAAATACACCCAGGTTAAATTTCTTACCGATATTAATACTGGCATGATGAAATGCCATAAACTTTTCAGGATAGCGTTGGCCTGATCGCAAACCACCCGTAGAACCACGCACATCCGCAGTCATGCGATTTATTTGAAACAGGTAGTTGATCTTCCACACTCTTACATTGGAGCGCAAAAAAAGATTGGGTGGTGAATAATCTGAGAAAATCAGGGAGCGATAACCGTTACCAATGAAGGTGCGATCATTACCAAACTGCATATAGATATGCTTGGTTAAATTAAAGTCGATGTAAGCTCGGGTTTGAAAAAAATCAACACCATTTTTTTTAAAATCTTTCCAAAAGCCCTCGTGTGGAATTACCGGATTTAGCGAAAGTTGTTCACTTACATAAGAAGGTAAAATGGATTGATTTTCACCCAGAAAAGTATAGAATCCAACTTTCCGATCCACCATGCCTCGTATTTCAATTCCGCGTGTGTTAATGGTAAGTGGGTGATCCAATCGGCTATCGTTACCTCCACCCACATACAACACCGGGTTTACATGCAAATCAAACTCAGGAATATCTACATAAGCCAAATCAGATTTTTTGCGGTATACTTTTTTAAGGATAGGTCTCGCACTCCCATTTGTTTCAGACCTGCTCCATTCCCAGCTATCATTTCGCAGGAAGTCTCGATTAAACACATCGGCACGCGAAGTAAAAACTTCAGATGCCGCCAGCGTATCAAGATACTTTATAATGGCATCACGCTTGTAGGGCTTTACTGAGGTGAAGAAACCGGGGGCAATCTTCCCTGATTTAATTTCATAACGGTCGATCCAGTGATAATAGTCTTCATTGAGCGTAGCATTGGTGCTTTGGGCACCTGCCTGATAGAAGCTGGCTAGAAATACAAAAGCATAAAAAATCCTATTCATTATAAATTCAATTTGTCCTTAAAACTATAGGTTATGTCCATAAATCACGTGGAATTTGCTATTCGAGTGTGCCCAAGGACAAGTTTTAGAAATCCCTACTGTTAGAAAAGGCACAATCTTAAGAATTTATTGGCAAATTTGAGGGTTAAAGGCTTGTATTTAGAGTCTGATTTTCTACTTTTGCAATCCTTTAAGCAAGTAGATTATGAAAAAAAGCATTCATCCAGAGTATAAAGACGTAGTTTTTTGGGATACAACCAGCGATTTTAAGTTTTTAAGCCGTTCTACCTCGGTTCCTAAGGAAACGATCAAATGGGAAGACGGAAAGGATTATCCTGTAATTAAAGTCGAAGTTAGCTCTGCTTCTCATCCATTTTACACCGGCAAAAAGATGTTTTTGGACACTGCCGGCCGTGTGGAAAAATTCCAAAAGAAATACGCAAAGAAATAAGACATTTCTTCTTAGTGTGTTTTACAAAAAAAGGCTTCCGAAAAGAGGCCTTTTTTTATTGCCTGATTCATGATCGTAATTTGTCAAAGGCTTGCGATCAACCTATTTTAGCGGCATGAATGTAATCCTTTTTGATAATACCACTATCCGTCAGAATTTATTACCCTTCACCTTCACCAGGCCAGTAGCTGACATCCGCATTGGCATTTTGAAAATCTCTGAAAAATGGGAAAAACACCTTCCTGGCAAAGCTTCCTTCTCCACGGAACTCTATTTATCAAAAAAATATCCTACTCATCATACCTCTGATAATCTCTGGATCAATGGTGCGCTGTGCCCCAATGCTGAGTTAGTAACTGCGATCCATTTGTTGAAGTCGGGTGATTCTATTACGAAGGGTCATATGATTTTGGCCGTGCGAACACCCAATGATGCATTGCCCGAGATTACTACCGAAACGAACACCGAATTTGCCAGTGATGTAACGTTGATTGATCAGGTTTGGAAAATCTATCAATATAATGGAGCCCAGATAAGGGCAGATTTTGAGCTGATTACACGCGGCAGAAAGTCAGCCCCCATCACAGACATTCATACTAAAACATATACACCTGAAAATATTTTTATTGAAGAAGGTGCGAAGGTTAGGGCTGCCATGCTTAATGCTGAGAACGGACCGATCTATTTAGGAAAAAATTCCTTTGTTCAGGAAGGTGCACTCATTCGCGGGCCATTTGCACTCTGCGAAGAATCGCATGTGAATATGGGGGCCAAAGTAAGAGGCGACACTACGGTAGGGCCTTATTCAAAAATTGGAGGTGAAGTGAGCAACTCGGTAATATTCGGGTATAGTAATAAGTCGCATGATGGTTTTTTGGGAAACTCCGTAGTTGGAGAATGGTGCAACATCGGTGCCGACACCAACACATCAAACATGAAGAATAATTATGAAAACATCAAGCTTTGGAACTATACCAAGGGTGGATTCAACGATACAGGACTTATGTTTTGTGGGTTAATGTTTGGTGATCATAGCAAATGCGGCATCAACACGATGTTTAATTCAGGCACTGTGGTAGGAGTAAGTGCAAGTATTTTTGGTGATGGATACCCACGCAATTTCATCCCCTCCTTTGCGTGGGGTGGAGCCGCAGGTTTCACTACGTTCCAATTCAATAAGGCCATGGAGACGGCATCAAAAGCAATGGAACGCAGGTCGCATCCATTAACTGAAGCAGATAAAGAAATTATGAAATATCTATTTAATGAGGCCGCTCATTATCGCGTGTGGGAAAAGAAATCATGATGATATTTTTAAACGTAAACATTAGCACTCAGTGAAGTTCTCAGATATTCCAGGTCTTGCCGAAATAAAATCAATACTCATTGACTCTGTGCGCAATCAGCATATCGCACATGCACAACTTTTTTTAGGGAAACCCGGTGCATTAAATCTACCACTGGCGCTCGCCTACGCAACGTACCTACACTGTCAGAATAAAGGAGAAACGGATTCCTGTGGCACATGCCCAGCCTGTAGCAAAAGCTTTAAACACATTCACCCTGACACTAATTTTGTTTTTCCGCTCAACAACATTAAAAATGATAAAGATGAAGACCGGTTCAAATCAGACATCCTAAAAGATTGGAGAACTTTTCTTACTGAACAGCCTTTTGGTGACATGAGTGATTGGATAAATGTTTATGGTGGAGAAGATAAACAAGCTGCCATATCACGCGAAGCAGGTCGTGAGATTATAAAGATGCTATCGTTGAAATCCTTTGAGAGTTTATATAAAGTGATGCTCATCTGGCAACCCGAACTCATGCATCCTTCTGCCGCCAACGGAATTTTGAAAATCCTAGAAGAGCCACCGGCTAATACCTTTTTTTTACTGGTGAGTAATGCCGCTGACAGATTATTGCCGACTATTCTATCGCGCACACAGATTGTTCAGATTCCACAACTAAATGATGAAGAACTGGATGAATACCTACTCCTCAAAAAGGCTTCTTTGGATGAAATAAAAAGACAAGAAATCATTCAATTAGCCGATGGCAACCTGAACCTGGCTATAAAACTAATTGATAGTGAAGAGGATCATTATCAGAGTCGGTTTGAAGATTGGATGCGATCATGCTTTAAGAGGGATTATGCAACACTGGTAAACTTTTCAGAAGAGTTTCATGAGTTAGATAAACTCGGCCAGCGAAACTCTTTTCAGTATGCACTCAGCATGATGAGGGAAACGCTTTTACAATATTCTGGTGCGGCTGCTATTGGGAGAGTGAAAGCCGGTGAAGTTAATTTTGTACAAAACTTCAGTAAAGTCATGAGTGTTAATAAACTGGAAAAAATTAACAACCTTATTAGCGATGCCTCCTATCATTTAGAGCGAAATGGCAGTGCCAAAATGATATTCCTCGACCTTTCCGTGCAAATTTCAAAAATCATTAATCCATAACTTTTTTATTTATACATCTATGACAAAGCAACTTTTAATTTTGACTATTTCATTCCTGTGGTTGTTCTCAAGCTGCGCACAAAAGGAAGATAAAAATGATTATGTCGTTACCATAAAAACAAGCTATGGCGACATGGTGGCTATCTTATATGACGAAACACCAAAACACAAAGAAAACTTCCTCAAGTTGGCAAAAGAGAAATATTTTGACAGCCTGCTATTCCACAGAGTTATCCAGGGATTTATGATTCAGGGTGGAGATCCTGATTCAAAAAAAGCACAACCCGGACAATCGTTGGGTACAGGAGGGCCCGGGTATACCATTCCGGCAGAATTTAATCCTACTCTTTTTCATGAGAAAGGTGCTTTATCCGCTGCTCGTTTGGGGGGCGGCCAAAATCCAACCAAGGCATCTAGTGGAAGTCAGTTTTACATTGTACAGGGCACCGTTGTAAACAAAGCAGATGTTGACAACTTGAAGATTGATAATGAAAAATTAAATCTAGGGTTCCAGATGATTGCGGGAAACCCGGCAAACAAACCTTTAATGGATTCACTCATGTTCATGTATTCTGCCGGAGATATGCAGGCCTATCAAAAGAAGATCTTAAGCCTTGTTCCCCTCATCGAAAAGCAAACCAACACAAAGATTACGAAAGAGGTGTCTCCGGAAAAAATTGAAGCGTATACCACTGTTGGAGGCGCTCCGCATTTAGATGGAGATTATACCGTATTTGGTAAAGTGATAAAAGGATTTGACGTGATCGATAAAATTGCCGCCTCAACGGTAGATGGAAATAACAGACCCATGGATGATATCCGTATGACGGTAACCGTAGAGGAAATGTCGCGAAGAAAAATCTCCAAAGAATTCGGCTATCAGTTCCCGGAAGTAAAGAAATGAAAATACTCATTACCGGTGCCAATGGTTTACTAGGCTATAAATTAGTGCAACTACTAAGTAAGCAACCTGATATACAAACAATCGCTACAGGAAGAAGAAAAATTTCTGATCTTCCTCCCCATGTTTCATTTAGTGAATTAGATATTACAGATCGTTTACAAACTGAAAATGTAGTAAGTCAATTAAAGCCCGATGTAATCATCAACACCGCAGCGATGACCCAGGTGGACCAATGTGAAACTGAGCGTGATGCCTGCTGGAAAGTAAATGTAACCGGTGTTGAAAACCTGATTGCAGCTTGCCAGAAAACCCAAACACACCTCGTTCACGTTTCCACCGATTTTATTTTTGATGGTTCGCATGGACCATTGGATGAATCGGCAGCACCCAATCCTGTAAATTTTTATGGGGAAAGTAAGCTCGCTGCAGAAAAGGTATTACAGCAAAGTAGTATCGGTTGGGCAATTTTGCGCACCGTATTAGTATATGGAGTAACCCCCGACATGAGCCGCAGCAACATTGTGCTGTGGGTTAAGAAAAGTTTGGAAGATGGGAAGACCATCAACGTTGTTAACGACCAATGGCGCACACCAACGCTGGCGGAAGATTTAGCCATGGGTTGCTATTTAGCTGCAAAGAAAAAGGCAGTCGGTATATACAACATCTCCGGAGAAGAGATAATGACACCCTATGACATCGCAATACAAACTGCTGATTTCTTCAAGCTTAATAAATCATTCATCCATGCTACTGATTCAAGTAAGTTTAAACAACCAGCAGCACGACCGTTAAAAACCGGATTCATTGTTACCAAAGCGAAGCGTGAATTAGGCTATCAACCACATTTATTTAAAGAAGGATTGGCATTGATGGCTGCACAGCTTTAATCGGTAATTATACCATTATCCGCTTATCTGTTTTTTTATAGAAAAGATTTTTTGATCTTACCCAAATTCAAACAATAAACTATGTCAGCTAGTCGAGGAGAATGGGGTTCAAAGTTTGGTTTTATTATGGCCGCTGCCGGCTCGGCAGTTGGCTTGGGTAACATCTGGAGATTTCCCTATCTCACTGGTGAAAATGGAGGCGCTGCTTTCGTGCTCGTTTACATTTGTTGTGTAGTACTGGTAGCTGTACCTATGCTTATCAATGAAATTGCTCTGGGTAGATTAACAGGTAAAAATCCTGTAGGCGCTGTTCAGGCATTAGGCGGCAATAAACTTTGGATCAGTCTTGTCGGTGTGCTTCCATTAATCGTCACGTTTGTTGTGCTTAGTTATTACAGTACGATTGCAGGATGGACCGTAGGGTATATTTTTATCTCACTTCTTTCGATTAAAACAACTTTTGCAGAGTTTATAGCTAACCCCTCGTATGTGATTCCATTGGGCGCTGCCGTGATTTTATTAACAGCTTATATTGTTCTGGCTGGCGTAGCGGGTGGTATTGAAAAAGTAGCAAAGATTTTGATGCCTTTACTTTTTGTGTTATTGATTATCGTAATTATTCGAAGTATAACACTTCCGGGAGCGGGTAAAGGAATCGAGTACTATCTCATTCCCGATTTCTCCAAAATAAACAGCAAGGTTATACTGGCTGCTTTAACACAAGCCTTCTTTTCGTTGGGCGTTGGTTGGGGAATGATGATCACCTATGGATCTTATCTTAATAAAAATCAAAACATCATAACTTCTAGTTTATGGGTAGGAGTAATGGATACATCCATTGCCTTTTTATCGGGCTTTATGATTTTCCCTGCCGTGTTTGCTTTTAATCAATCACCCGATCAGGGGGCAACCTTGGTGTTTAATGTTCTGGCTAATATTTTCCAGCAAATGCCCCTTGGCAATATTGCTGGTGCCTTATTTTTTCTCTTATTGTTTTTTGCGGCTATCACTTCCACCATCTCTATGTTAGAAGCACCTTCAGCCTATTTCATGGATCAGAAAAAATGGAATCGCAAAAAAGCAGCACGTTTGGTAGCGATTGCAGCTTTTATTTTTGGTATCCCATCTGCTTTATCCACGGGCGCAGTCGAAAGCATATCTCTTATTCAGATCGATTTTCTTGGAGTCATTAAAACCGGAGTCATGGATATCTTCGATTATCTTTTTGGCAGCCTCTTCATGATGCTCGTGGTTTTATCCACTTGTTTGTTTAGCGGCTGGTTTATAAAAACGGATTTATTAGTTGATGAAATCGAAAAGGGCATGCCTTCATTTAAATCTGGTAGTATACTGGGCATAGCCCCTTATAAAATCTGGCTATTCATGATCCGTTTTGTAGGTCCGATTATTATTGGAATTGTTATCCTTAATATGTTTGGTGTTTTTAGTGGGTGATTTTCATTCACCAGTATTTTATCTTCCGTGAAACAGATTGTTTTGCGTTAAAAATTCAATTGAATGATGATTGGTTAACTTTTCTAATATCGACTTTGATGGCATTTGTAATCACAATAATTACTGTTAGATACCACGTAATTGATGCTGCACTGGCAAACCCTGTTCACGCATTACGATCAGAATAAGTTCCAATCAATTTTAATCCGTAATCTCTGTTACTGGCTGACCGGTTGTTCCGCCTGGAAATTTTATTCTCAATAAAATTGAAAGGGTTGGCGCAATATCAGTGATTGTGTGAAATTGAGACGAACTTCCCTTTTTTATACCTGCCCCATAAAATAACATAGGAACGTGGGTATCATAATTATAAGAAGATCCGTGTGTTGAGCCTGTAACCCCACCCCATGCCAACCAACCTGGCTCAAGAACAAAAGCAATGTCACCACAACGTTTTGGATTATAGCCACGCACAACTTTACCGCGCATGCTTTGTTCATCAAAAGCTGCCTGACGCAACACACCGGTTGGAAACACCTGTGCCACCCCTTCAGTAGAAAGTAAAAAGTTTGTTATTAATTCAGATGCTATTAATAATTCAACACCAGAGGCACGAGGGTCATCCGAAAACGCATCATGATTTAAGTAAACTTGCTCGGTCGATATCCGTTCAATCAGTTTTTTTCCTGGGAAATGTTTTTCAAGATGTTCAATCAGGTTAGCTTCCACAAAGGCAGGCCTGAAATATCCTGCCGGCACGCGCAGGTCCTTCATATATTGAGTCACCTCGGCAACACCATGATCAGCCGTAAGAAAAACAGTATACGCCCCCTTACCCACTTCCTTATCCAGAAAGGCGAAAAACTCCTCGAGTGTTTTGTCGAGTCTAAGATAGGTATCGGCCAACTCTACAGCATTGGGCCCCATGCCATGGCCAATGATATCGGTGCTTGAAAACGAAACCGCTAAAAAATCGGTAACTTCATCTTTCCCCATTCCCTCGGCCAGCAAAGAAGCTTTAGCGAAATCTGCCACTAACGTATTTCCCCAAGGCGTCATGGTAAGAAGATTCAATTCGCCCATCTGTTTTCTCAATACAGCCAGATTGTATGGAAAGGTGGGTTTGTCCTTTCCCTTCATCTTTCCTTCATAGGGCGAATCATCCGGTCCTACCTCTACATATTTGTCAATGGGAAGCAGCGTATTCCATTCCTGATTTAAATACTTATCTGCCAGCTTCAACATATTGAATTTCTGAACCCAATCAGGTAACGTGTCTTTATAATAGGTACTGGTGATCATGTTTCCAGTTTTACCATCATACCAATAGGCACCATCGGGCAAGTGGCCTGCCGGAAGCACGGCTCCTCGATCTTTGATAGATACACCAACAACCTTTGCTCGCTGTTGGGTTGCCAGCTTCAACTCATCAGTAATCGTGGTTGACATCAACCTCCATGGCGAAACGGTGCCTCCTACATCGGTCCCTACTGGTTTCTGAATCGGGTCATTAACACAGTTGACATCTTTCTTTAATGAACGATCATACCATTCATTCGCGATGATACCATGGATGGCTGGTGTTGTACCTGTATAGATCGAAGCATGGCCAGGGCCAGTCTCGGTAGGCACATAGTTATAATGTGCATTCTTAAGCATGAAGCCTTCATTCATGAATCTTTTAAATCCATTGGCACCAAATTTATTTTCATATCGGTAGAGATACTCCTGCCGCATTTGGTCTACCACAATACCAACCACTAATTTCGGCCGGTTTTGTGCTACCAATAGTTGAGCAAATAACACAACACTAACAATGGCAATTATTTTTTTCATATTGATAATAAAAGAATGTTCACAAATCTAAAACTAGTCAAACGGTCAATGATTCTCACATAATAAGCGGTCATACTCTTCTTCTTCGTACGCTTGTCTACGTACTAATTTCCCATCTTCATCAAAATATACTACGACAAATATACCTGCTACCTCAAACTGCTTTTCAGTAAAATAGATTGGATGATTCGATGTGCCAAGATTTATGATATCCGTAAATGAAGGAGGCACAATCACCCCCTTTTTATTACTTACAATTCCATAGAAATTTTCACGATGGATGTGGGCTATCTTCTCTTCATCAGTATCCTTGATCAGGGCGAAATCCTTAACCTGATCGAGTACTATTTCCTGAGTAACGTAATTTAATATATGCCACCGGGAATTATTCTTCACCCATATTAACGAATCCCCCCAGGCTTGCACTTCTGAAAACTCAAATTTAGTCACCGGTTTAGCCTGGAGATTCATCACCCGATAAAACCCATCTTTATATACGACCAGATTACTTTCGTCAATCGGAATAACGTTTCGTTCATACTCTGGCTTGAAATATTTCCTTGATTGTAAGTCATATAAGCCAAACTTTCTATTCTTCAGTAATGATAAGTGCTTCTTATCAGTAAGAACAATTGCCTCCATCTCCACAGGCACCACCTTCTTTCCATTTCGGGCAAGTACTCCCTTCAAGGCTCCCTTCGAAACAATAAAATAATCTTTACCGAGTGACTCTACTAATTCAAATTCTGTGACGAATACCTGATCACCTTTATCTAAATTAAAAACGGTACGTTTCTTTTTGTTCTCTGTATAAAAGAATTGAACCGAATCGCGTGAAGCAATAAAATTGATTTTGGAGTCTTGTTGAAGATCGATAGAATGAGTAGGTGTTATATAAACTTTATAAAATTTATCTTTCCGTATAAAGGTTAAACTACGTTCAAACCACACACTATCTGCATTTGTTTCGATCATTTTCTTTGATGGTATATCAAAGAGTTGAATCTGGTTGGCGTCCTTCAACACCAGCCAATTACGATAATATGAAATACTGCTGAATGTCTTGTTTTCAAGTTCTGCCGATAACTCATGAATTGAACTCCTGCCATTTTGTTTTTCAATTAATCCAAACGGGGTTTTAGTAAGAGTATGCCTGCCCAGCGGAACGACATAGGTTAAATTATTATCAAGGATTCCCTCCATGCCACTGTTACGCACCAACAGTAAATTTTTATCAATGGCTATTACTTCATCAAAAACCAGTTCATCATCAAACGCATTTCCATCCGCCAGAGCAGCCAGCTGCTTAATGGTATTAATGGTTACCTTATTATTTCTGGTTAAAAGAACTACTCCTTCTGCATCCGTTACTTGCGTTAGCCCGGACAACGGTAACGACCTGCCCGTTAGGGTGTAAACCGTATAATAGCCATTGCGTCTGGCCGCGATAAAGTTATCATCAATCAGTTTATATTCTTCAAAACAATCGGAAACAATTACCCTTCCTGATTTATGAATCAATTGCAGGCAATTATTTTCATTGTGTGTAAGAAATCCTGATCCGATGCTATTTATGGTCGATGTGTGGTTTGCAATTTTTTTACCGGTTCGGCTGAAATATCCATCAGGCAGTGAGAGAATATCGTCCATGACGGCTCCACACTTATAGTCATCACGGACATCATTAAACTGTGGAGACAATACTTCGGCACCGGTTTGATCCATAAAACCAAACACATTATTTTTCAAAAATGGAATCCAGAAACGAGAATCCAACTCTTTTACCATTTTTAATGAATCAGAAAGAATGGAGGCAGGGATTGCTTCCTCACGCTCCTTATAAACATGAAATAAAAGATCATTGACAAATTTTTCATAGTGGTTCGATGGATACTCTTTTAGGTACTTGATAAAATCACTCGGCTCACCAGATGCGGTGCATATTTCAAATACTTGCGCCTGAGCTTCTGCGGCATATGGACTTGCCGGATATTCTTTCAGAAAAGATTTAAAACTTGCCAGTCGCTTACTTTTTGTCTTCTCTTCGAATAATAATTTTTCGTAGCGCTCGATGGCTTCTTTTGCACGGTGTGATTGAGGATAGCGCAACAAATAATCCCAAAAACTTTGATAGGTATTTACTTTTAAGGCACCCAGAAAACTTACTTCATCACGAAGTTCGATCGCATTCGGAAGTTGAACCGCTGTTTTAAATGACTGAATAAATTGCAGGTAACTTGCTTCCGTATTTTTTTCCTTGGCACGTTCGAACCCTGCGCTATCTATTTTCGCCAAAAGGTTATGTAATATCAAACTATCTATCGGGAATTTATGAACCTTCTCTTTATCACGCGAAGTAAGCGTATCATAATTTCGTATTGATTTATTTATGTACCGATAGGCTGAATCGATGTGAAAATCCGGATTGGCCGGAGTAAAGAACCAGTGAGTAAGCACATACGTTGCTTCCAGATTGGCGGAATCTTTAAGCAATGATTTCTGTAAAAGCCGATGGGCACTCTCCCATTTCCCTGCCTGGATTCTACTCCAGGCTTTACGTTCGTGATCTAATTGACCCAGTGATTTACTGACAGGTGCCAGCAGAAATAAAAGGAAAACAGCACCGATATAAGTATAAGATTTACGCACGTATATTCAAATAAACACTGCAAACAATGGCAAAGTTAACCATTGAATCGTTTACTGCGTAGTCTGTGTAACGAATCACATTGACAATTCATCGGAATATTTAAAAAAGAAAGGGAGCTTTCCTGATTTACCCCACTGCCTTCCTGTTAATACTGATGAAATGCCTCTGATACAAAAGCGAGGACTGCTGGTAAGGACGCACGCCAATATGTCCAGGTATGGCCACCATCGCGAACGCGAAACTCATGTGGGATCTCCTTTTTCTTCATAGCAATGTGAGCCAGTGAGTTTCCTTCATACAAAAAGTCATCATCGCCACAATCGATGTACCATCTCACGGCTTTCTTTTGATCATCTTTGATCTCATTTATTAGGGTAATGGCATTATGCCTGTTAAAATACGCTTCAATTTCCGCATCAGTTCCTTTCTGATTGCTGCGTTCAAGTCCCGCTTTGGCATCGGCAAGGGTAAGCGGACCAATGTATGCACTTAGCGGACAAGCAGAAGAAAATAATTCAGGATGACGTAGCGCATACATAAATGAACCTCCACCACCCATCGAAAGTCCCGCTACGGCACGAAAACGTTTTTCACTTTTAATCCGATATGCTTTTTCGACATAGGGCATAAATTCCTCAAAGAAAAAGTCTTCGTAACGCCAATCATTTTTAAGATTATTGAAATAACCGCGCTGCCCGGTGTTGGCATCCGGCATAATAATAATCATGGGTGTTGCTTTGCCTTCATTGATTGCTTTGTCCGTGATATTAAGTACCTCGCCAAATTGCACCCATCCGGTTTGGTCATCACCCGCCCCGTGTAGCAAATACAAAACAGGATAACTTCGTTGCGAAGTTTCATAATCCGGTGGCAGATACACTGCATATTTGCGCTCGCCTTTCAAAATTTTGCTGGGCATACTCAGATTATCAATGACCTTGCCTGTTTGGGCAATCAATGAAATTGAAAGGAGAAAGGTGACAAAAAATAATACAGGCCTTTTCATAAGCAATGGTTTTATGATGTCTCTAAAATCATAAATAAGGATCATCGAAACAAATAGTATTATTTTTACGCGATGAAGCTACTGCCATCGGTATATCCACCTAACTTCGCTATAGCCAATTACCAATCTAACCCGCAACTTCATTGAGATACTTCTTCCATACAGGCTTTCATGGTCACCATTACCGAGGATGGCAGCGTCAAGCTAACGCAAACAGTGTGCAACAGGTGATGGAAACCTTATTGACCAAGATGTTGAAAGAGCCCATTTCTGTGATGGGTTGTGGCCGCACCGATGCACAAGTACACGCCAGCCAGTTTTTCTTCCACATCGATGTGAAAAACAGTTGGGATTATGATCTTCTGTTCCGGGTGAACAAAATGCTACCGGATGATATTGCCATTTTTGAAATTATTCCGGTAGAGGATAATCATCACGCGCGCTTTGACGCCACCCAAAGAAGGTATGACTATTTTATTCATACCTATAAAGATCCATTCCTTAACAATATGAGTACCTGGTATCCCGAAAAAAACCTGAATCTGGATGCCATGAAAAAAGCGGTTTCATTACTTACTAAATACACTGATTTCAGGGCGTTTTGTAAATCACCTAACGTCTATCCTCATACTATTTGTAAAGTGTCTTCGGCTGTGTTGTTTGCTGATACGAAAGGTGACCGATTGCGATTTCAAATTTCGGCCGATCGTTTCTTGGGACGTATGGTTCGCCTGATCGTGGGCAAACTCATTCAAATTGGAAAAGGAGAACTCAGTGTTGATGAATTTGAAAGTTACCTGATTACCAAAGAAACGCCTAAAATACTTGATGTAGCTTACCCACAAGGGCTCTTTCTTTCAAAGGTCACCTATCCTTTTTTGGAAATCCCTCCCCGCACTACCTTCATGTCCATCGGCCAACCGGAAGAACAATGGCGAGTCGTATAAAATCAAGATGATCTCAAAGGAATTATCGAGATTTGAATATGCAAAAGTTGATTGGTCTGTCTGTTCTTATGGTTATCATCGGTTCATGTTCGCCCAAGAACTACATAATAAAAGAAACCTTCAACGATTCATCAGTTCCTTCACCCCCTGATTATAAAAAAATGGAACATTGGGCATCGCTACCCAACAAAAAGGATGCGGCTGACAGTGTGCCAAAAGAATCAGGACTCCAGAATTTACAGGCTAATGCCAAGGTGGATGTTTTTTTTGTTCATCCCACTACGTTCACACAAGCACCTACGAACCAATATAAGTGGAATGCTGATATCAATGACACCACGCTCAATCACAACACGCAACTTAGTACGATATTAAACCAAGCGAGTATTTTCAATGGCACGTGCCGTGTATTTGCACCCTATTACAGGCAGGCACATTATTATTCGTTTATAACTCCTAATAAAGAAGATGGCAAGCAAGCACTTGAACTTGCCTACGGGGATGTTAAGTCTGCTTTTGAATATTATTTAGCGCACTTCAATCAAGGCCGCCCCATTATTATTGCCTCGCATAGCCAGGGTAGTTATCATGCCGAACGATTGGTTAAAGATTTTTTTGATGGCAAGGACCTGCGGAAAAAATTAATAGTCGCTTATCTCATAGGCAGGGCAATTTCACCAGAAGCATTTGCTACCATTCATCCTACTGAAAAACCAGATGAATTTGGTGTGTGGGCATCGTGGAATACTTTTGCCAGGAATTATATTCCATCCAATTATGATCAATATTTCAAAACATCGCTTTCTACC
The DNA here is from genome assembly GCA_964349405.1 of uncultured Ohtaekwangia sp. GTDB lineage: Bacteria > Bacteroidota > Bacteroidia > Cytophagales > Cyclobacteriaceae > ELB16-189. The sequence continues at coordinate 104,022 of CAYGGY010000005.1, forward strand.
AATCCACTACTCTGGAACTCCAGCGAAGAATTTGCCGCAAAGAAGTTGAACCTAGGTGGCGTAGGATTTCATTTTACCTTTGTGCCTCATGTGGTGGACGCCCAAAATCATCAACATCTCTTATGGATTAACAAACCGTATGTAAAAGGTCGCGCCTTTATACGAACCAAAATCTGGCACCGGGCCGACATGAATTTATTCTATATGAATATTCGGGAAAATGTAGCTTTGAGAACTGAAAAATACCTGGAGATTCAAAACACTGAAATGAAAGGCAAAGAATTGAAATAAAAGCTTACCATATTTAGTGCCTATGAGACCTTCAATAAATCATATCCGATACCCGCTGTCTTTTATACTTATTATGATTATCACTTCCTGCACCAATGATAATAACCAATATGACAAAGTAAAAACGAACCAAGGTTTTGTTTCTGGAATACGTAATACAACTGGGGACGTGTATATTTTTAAAGGTGTTCCTTTCGCAGCTCCACCGGTTGGAGATCTCCGTTGGAAGGAACCACAACCCGGAATACCCTGGGATGGTGTGCGCCTGTGTGACACTTGGCCGGCAAGTCCAATTCAAAATGAACCCGTTCCTTTCATGATGTGGACTCAAGAGTTTATCACACCATCTGAACCATTGAGCGAAGACTGTTTGTACCTCAACATCTGGACACCGGCTAATTCCACAAAAGAAAAGTTACCTGTGCTGGTTTGGATTCATGGTGGTGGATTTACTTCCGGATCAGGAGCCTGTGACGTGTATGACGGAGAAGCATTAGCACAACAAGGGATTGTCTTTGTGAGCATCAACTATCGACTGGGGATATTTGGATTCATGGCACATCCCGAATTAACTGCGGAGTCTCATCACCAAGCATCTGGTAATTATGGTCTGATGGATCAGCAGGCGGCACTCCGCTGGATACAGAAAAATATTACTGCGTTCGGTGGTGATCCTTCACGCGTCACCATTGCCGGTCAATCAGCAGGATCAATGAGTGTGAATGCGTTAGTGGCTTCTCCGCTGAGTAAAGGACTTATGCATGGGGCTATTGCACAAAGTGGTGGTATGCTTTCAGATCGTTTCTCAAAATCATTACCGGAAGCAGAGGCAATAGGCATTGATATTATGCAAAGTCTTAAGTTATCCGGTATTGAAGACCTACGAAAAATATCCGCAGACAGTTTATTGATAATAGGTAGTACCTTATCATTCGGAAGTTTCGGCCCCATTGTGGATGGCTATGTATTGCCCGATAGGGTGTATAATATTCTTCGCACGAAGCAACATAATCAAATGCCCATGATGAGTGGATGGGTAACTGGCGACAGCGATTTATTTGCAGGCGAACCTCCCACAGCAGCATCTTTTACTGCCTTTGCAAAGGAAACTTATGGAGAAAATGCAGATGAGTTCTTGACGATTTTTTCTTCTAATACAAATGAGGAAGCGAATAACGCTAAACGAAAATTAGACCTGATGGACTTTGCAGGATATCCTTCATTTATCTGGTCGCAAGTAAATGACAATACAACCTATCTTTATCAATTCAGTCATGTACCAACCGATAAACCAAACTTCCCCAACTATGGTGCGTTCCACACTTCTGAAGTACCCTATGCTTTACACACGTTGAAATTGTGGGACAGACCCTGGCAAGAGCGGGATTATGAAATGGAAAAAATCATGAGTACTTATTGGGTAAACTTCATAAAAACAGGCAACCCTAATGGCGCTGATTTACCGGAATGGAAACCTTACACGCGTGAAACCGGAAATATTCTGGAGTTTAATGAAGGGGCAACTCTCAAACCCGGCATGTATAAATCAGAGTTTGAAGTCTTGAATAAAAAATATTAACAACCTTAATACGTAAGGAAAAAAAATCATTTCTTAATCCATTTGGTGACTACCCTTTCAAGAGTACCTCTTACTATTGGCTTGCTAACAAAATCATCCATTCCTGCTTCGATGCATTTTTCTTTTTCGCCAACGATCGTTCCAGCTGTAAGAGCAACGATTGGAGTTCTTTTTCCTATTAGGCCTACGGCTTCAATTTCCCGAATTATCCTGGTAGCATCGTAGCCATTCATTTCCGGCATCTGTACATCCATGAGCACAAGATCGGGGCGTGTTTTTACAAATTTCTCTACAGCCATTTGACCGTTGACAGCCTCGGTAAAAACAACATTGGTTAAAAAATTCTCTATTATAATTTCAGCCAGTGTCATGTTCACAGGATTATCCTCAACCACCAATATTTTAATTGGAGATAAAATTACTTCTTGTTTCAGATGTTCATCTTTCTTAACCAGCAAGTCGCTTACATGTACATTAGGAGAGTCAATCACTTGATCAGTACTAATTGGAAAGTCTACTTCAAAAAAGAATACACTTCCCTTGCCAGGTGTGCTTTCCAACTGTAGTTTGCTACCCATGAGTCCCATAAGTCTGTTAGAAATACTTAACCCCAAACCCGTGCCACCATATTTCTTTGTGGTATAAGAATCTTCCTGTTCGAATGCTTCGAATATTTTTTTTTGACTATCGTAATGGATACCTATACCAGTGTCTCTTACTGAAAATTTAAATGTCTTTGTTTTTGTATTCTGAACAGTAGACGTGTTCGATAATTCAACCTTAAGTTCAATCTCACCATGTTCTGTAAACTTAATGGCATTACCAGTGAGGTTTACCAACACTTGTCGCAACCTGATTGGATCGGCAATCACCACGTGTGGAACATTATCCTGAATGGTCACTAACAAATTAATATTTTTCTTTTTTGCCTGATAGCTAATCACATCAGTTGCCTGGGTACAAAGTGTGAGCAAGTCCACTTTTTCTTTTAATAACTCTAACTTACCAGCTTCTATTTTTGAAAAATCCAGAATATCATTGATCACATCCAGCAGCGAGTGAGCTGATTTGTTGACGGTAGACATATATTGCTTCTGGGTGTCGTTCATTTCTGTCTCCATCAGCAATTCTGAAAAACCAATTACGCCATTAAGTGGTGTGCGAATTTCATGGCTCATGTTTGCCAAGAAGTCCGACTTGGCCCTGTTCGCTTCTTCCGCTTGTTCCTTGGCCTTGCGTATTTCGATTTCATCTTCCATTCGCTTGGTAATGTCGCGTGCGATACCTTGAAAGGTTGCTACTCGTCCATCCTGATCAACGATTGCTTTTGCACCCAACTCTACCCATAGATAGGTGCCCTCTTTTCTTTTTAAACGAATGGGCAGGTTCTTTACTTCCAACCCACTAGTAAGTCGTTTCACTATAGTATCCTGTATGATTTTAAAATCATCGGGGTGTACAAATTCTGACGCATTTCGCCCCAGAACCTCATCCACATCAAACCCACAAAATGATTTTATAGAAGGGGATAAATAGACAAACTCCCCGTTAAACTTCGTGAGAAATATCAGATCAGATGCGTTTTCTGAAAGTAATCTAAAATGCTTTTCACTTTCTTCAAGTTTATTCTTCGTTTCAATTAATGCAGTAATATCTCGAGCTACCAGGCTTACTTTCTTCAACCGGCTATTGTCATAATAAAACTGCGCTGTTTGACCTAACCAAATTGTTTTGCCACTTTTTGAAATAACCGGAACTTCCATATAGGAATATTTTTCCTGACTATTAAAAAGTTGAATATACAGTTGAGTATACTCTTGAACATAATCCGGATGAATGAGTTCCCAAAATCGTTTTTCTAATAGTTCCAATGGTGTATACCCAATGATTTGTTCGCATACTGGTCCTACAAAGGTGAACTTACCCTGGTCGTCTACCTCATAAATTATATCCCTTACGTTTTCAATCAGTTCGCGGTATTGCTTTTCTTTATCTTCCACTTTTTGAAGGGCCTCCTTCAAATCACTAATATCACGGGCAATCACCGAGGTTTTAACCATGCGTCCGTTTTCAAAAGTCATTCGCACACTTTGATCTATCCAAATACTCCTTCCTGTGCTGGACACCATTAAAGCTTCGCGGTAAGTAACTTCTGTTTGAGAAATTGCCTGATTCAAATAGAATTGCATTATTTCCTGCTGCTGTGAGGGGTGAACAAATTCGGCAAAATGTTTATTCATCAATTCGGTCTTAGAAAGACCGGTGAATTTTTCAGCTACCGAGTTACAATAAATCACTTTTCCATCACCATCGGTTTCATAAATTATATCACTGGCATTTTCTACCAGTTCCCGATACTGACTTTCTTTTTCTGCAAGCGTGGCCTGCATCGCGTTAAGTTCTGATAGACTCTTATTGAGTTGTCTATTATTTTGCTCGAGATCTTTTTTAAACCTTTCCTTTTCTTGTTCACTAATCTGCATCCGTACTTGAATGATTTTCACAAGGCCGGAAGCCATAATCAAAGTAATAACTGAATACCCGATATTGAGGATCATGCCATTATATGGAAGAAATTTGAATTGGGTGAGAATGTTGTAACACGAACTAATGGTAAGGGCAATTATACCCACTGCAATGTACCAGGCACCAGCTCTTTTTCTAATTACCGCCAGCACTACCACTACTGAAATCCCTATGGAAACAACTGCTCCCGTTACCAGGTAAACGATGAGGAGTTTTGTAAAATAAATTGGAGTGGTAAATAAAATGATGAAGGAATAAAAACCAAGTAAACCAATGAATACCAGCGTAAGTACCCTGGAAGAATCTTTCTTAAAAACATGGCTGATAAATAACCATCCCAACAAAATGCCCAAGGTAAGAGTGAGATATTCTATGCGTATGTTGATGCTCCATATCGAGTCTGGCCATAAGTCGGTAACAATATATTCATCACTTAATAACGCACGAACGCCCCACACGAAACAAAACAGTGAGAAAAAAACAAACGATCTTTCTTTCAAATAAAAAAAAGCAATCATTACGAATACCAGTGACAGGGTAATCATTACAAACGCTTGAAATGCATTGGTGAACAAATTAAAATTTTGAGCGCCCGTTAATTTCTTTTTGATACCTAAGGTTATGGGTTTGGATATACCACCTTTAGAATGATGAAAATTGGCAACCTCCAACACTAAATCAAGTGATGGTACTTCGCCTGATGATAGAGTCTGTTCTAGAATACTTTGTAAGTTGAGAGTAATGATTTGTGGATCCCATTTAGGCGTGGTCGTACTTTTATTCATACCTACCATTCCATTGGAAGCTTTCAACTTATCGTTGATATATAAATTATAGCTTGAAAAAAGACCCGGAACGGACAGTGCTAATTGTTCAGTAAAATCAGAAAGTATGTCATGGGTTAACGTCTTATAGGAAGGGAGAATAATGCGGAGATGATACGTGGCATATCCCTGGGGGGGTGGCACAATGCCATTTCGTGATTGGGTCGTTCCCCACAAACCAGGTACTTGCATACCATCGGGAGAAGGAATGGCAAAGTCGATTTCGTTGTAACGCTTGTTTAAATAAAAATCCCACTCTCCTTCCAGAGTAACTTCAAAATTATCTTGTGATACATCCCAATGGCTCAAATCAAGTTTGCCTTCCTTTATCGAATGAATAGACTGACCTGTCTGAACAGTAGATTGTGCAAAGCCAATTGAACCAAATAGCCAAACAAATATTAATGAAAAGAATAGTGGACTTCTGGACCTCAAATAAAACAAATCACTGATCATTTCTTTTTTATTGTCAACCGAAATGCTTTTTGGAAATACGTGATATTCCATTTATAATTTCCATCTAAAAGTAAGCAAGTATTTTTCTCCTATAACCATACCATAAACTATTTAATACACTTCTTTTAGTTAGATTCCATGCGGGCACAACCTTTTCAATAATACTATCCGTCAACCTTAAACATTCACGCATCCTGACAAGGATAGTTTTTTGTTGTGCTTGTGCAGGTTAATTACATGTTGTGCCAACAAAGTGGTCTATGTTATTATTACTGTGGCTTCACCATGGAAACAACTAAGGCCTTGCTGATTCCAATTACAAAAATCCCCTCCCGAAAATCAGTGCCGTTCATGTAAAATCCCGTTCCTTTTTTGTGTTTAAATTACTCCCATGAGCTTTATAACTATTGGAGGATTCTTCTTTTACGTGACAAGAAATTACTTCACCATTCATATATGGCCAGTCTCCTACCCATTGTACCGATACCAGATTCCTTGAAGATCTCCAACAAGAAACCTCCACTCCTTCCAATCACCTATTGTTATTTAAAATTGATTCGTTCCATGATGTATTACTAAAGACAAACAAGAGGTATAATTTTTAAAAAGTAATTTCAAGAGTTGTTGGAATATAACTTCAATAAAAACCTTACTTCAACTCCAAAACCACCACCGAATGGGCAGGCAAGATAACTTTTAAAGTATTATTACTTAATGTAGCCTGCCTAAAGATTGTTGGTTTTACTTTTTGAGGTGTCTCAAAAGTATTGTGGTCTTGTAATTTTCCGCTCGTTAAAATCCGACCTGCTACAGAAGTATACTTCGCACCTCGCAATTCAATCGCTATCTCCTGATTGCTTTTCGCATCAATATTCACCAAAGAAATATGAGTAAGTCCCTGGCTATCGCGAGAGGCTGAGGCAGAAACGGCTGGTAATTTTTCTTCACCATACGTGAATTGATTGCTTTTCAAATCAAGTGGCAACATGGTCGCATCCTGATGAACGTTATACATTTCCATTACATGATAGGTGGGAGTAAGCAGCAGCTTTTCTTCTTCCGTAAGAACAACGGCCTGCAATACATTCACGGTCTGCGCCAGGTTAGCCATGCGCACACGATCACTATGATTATGGAATATATTTAACGTAACGCCAGCCAAAATCGCATCCCGCATGGTGTTCTGTTGATACAAGAAACCCGGATTAGTTCCTGGTTCTACATCATACCACCCTCCCCACTCATCCACCACTAAGGCAACTCTCTTAGCTTGATCATATTTATCCATGATGGTTGAATGTTTGGTGATTAATTCATCCATCAATAGGGCACGCTGGATAATTTGAAAATACTGTTGCTCACTAAAATCTTTTGCTGAGCCTTTTTTATTCCAGTCGATTACTGAATAGTGATGAAGCGCTACACCTTCCAACATTCCCTGCGGAATGTCACGCATGAGTACTTCTGTCCAATGATAATCCGATGAATTTGCTCCTGAAGCAATACGGAAAAGTTTGCCGCTATTACTCCAGTCGGTCATAAAGGTGGCATACTGCCGGTAGATGTTTGCATAATACTCAGCTGTCATATTACCTCCACATCCCCATGCTTCGTTTCCTACTCCCCAATATTTTACATTCCATGGTTTATCCCGACCGTTTACCTTGCGCCTATTCGACATCGGACTCACTCCATCAAAATTTATATATTGAATCCATTCTGATACTTCCTGAACAGTACCGCTACCCACATTAGCCGACAGGTAGGGTTCAGCACCAATTAGTTCACACATATTTAAAAAGTCGTGCGTACCAAAACTGTTGTCTTCGGTAACACCACCCCACCACGTGTTTACCATGGTAGGCCTATCTTTTTTGGGTCCTACTCCATCCTTCCAATGATACGTATCAGCAAAACATCCCCCTGGCCACCTCAGGTTGGGCACTTTCAGTTTCTTTAATGCATCCACGATATCATTACGCACACCGTGCGTGTTGGCAATCTTTGTATTGCCTTCTCCTACATAAAAACCTCCGTAGATGCATCTACCCAGATGTTCCGAGAAGTGACCATAAATATGTTTATTGATTTTTTCTTTTCCGAGGTCTGCACTGATCACAATAGAATTTTGAGAAAACACAAACCCGGAATTTAAAAGAAGCAGCAGGAGTAAAAGTTTTTTCATAAAAGCATAAAATTTATAAAGTTGAAAAAGGTAGAAACTTGGTCTGGAGCCTAATTGGACTTTTTTACTTCAGCATGAAACTCAGCTACTACCTTGTCTTTATTTTTAAAAAATAAATGATTTTCATCCACCTTGTATTTATTGGATAACGTCAACACTTTCATAAACTCATTCTCTACATCCATTTTCCCTTCACAAAACATTCGGGTTGAAGCCAACTTTGCACTGACCGTTGATCCTTCTTTGGTATACGTACCTGTAAATGAGTTGCAGCCACCAAAGCCATCAACCTCTTTTCCTTTTTTATGATACAAAACAAAAAGTGATTTTTGTTCTTCAGCAGTGTTAATCACTTTTCCATTGATTTCCTCCAAAATCCAAACTGTTTCTTCCAGTGGTCTATGACGTGGTACGCCCACCAATTCACCAATATGGTTTGACGGGTGACAAGCCACCAGCAGCAACATTAACAGATTGACAATTCTCATAGATGAGATATAAAAAATAAGGTAAAGCAATATACTATTAAATAAACAGACTTTCGAGCTTGAACATGTTTGGCCAAAACGAACACTCTTCTGTTCATTACTGCACAACCTAAGACAAGTAAAGAAAGAAACGGCTTAATAATATCAACTTTATATATGGCATATAAATTGAGTTTGTAAAACATAATATTAAGATTGACACCCCGTTAGTTCACTCATGCAACTCGTAACACACTTTTTCTGGTTATGCTCCGGAGCGGACATAGCTATCCTAAAAAAATGCACTACTGAAAGAAGTAAGTATGTAGGCATTGGTGCCACCGTATTCTTTACCGGATTATTTGCTGCATTGGCGGGTGGTTACGCGATGTACACCGTGTTTGACAATTTCTGGATAGCTTCGGCCTGTGGGCTTTTGTGGGGATTACTGATTTTCAATCTTGACCGCTTTATTGTATCGAGTATGCGCAAAGAAGGTAAGTTCCGTAGAGAGGTCTTGATGGCACTCCCTCGGATTTTGCTAGCCATTCTTATTTCGATCGTAATCGCCAAGCCACTCGAGTTGAAAATATTTGAAAAAGAAATCAATGCAGAGTTAATCATCATGGATCAGCAACAACGCGCCCGGCAAGAGACAGAAGTAAAGGTGCGATTCCTGTCCATGCAGGATAGTTTAAAATCAGAAATCATCACATTAAAGCAAGAGATACAGTCCAAAACATTACAACGGGATGACTTACTTCGCCTTGCCCGCGAAGAAGCAGATGGCACAGGTGGCAGCAAGAAAAAAAATCTCGGCCCGATTTATAAAATCAAGAAGGCCAATGCAGAAGCTGCTGAAAAAGAATTGATGCAACTCAAACTCGACAATGAAATCCGAATTGGTTTTTTGGAGAAAAAGGTATTCAAAAATGATTCCTCGATGACGGCTGAAATTGCAGACATTGAAAACGCAAAAGTAAACGGTCCGGCCGCCCGAATTGAAGCCATGAGCCGGCTCACTCAACAAAACAACGCCATGTGGTGGGCCGAATGGTTTATAATCTTATTGTTTATTGCTATAGAGACAGCTCCCGTTTTTGTTAAACTGATTTCCGCAAAAGGTCCTTATGATAATCTTTTAAAAATAGAAGAGCATCGGTTCGCCATGATTGAAATAGAGGAACTGGCAAACATCAATGCTGATATCAAAGAAAAAAATTCTGACACCTCACTAACAGAGCGTGAGTATATTACTGAAAAGCTGGATGCTGCGCTGAAAGATTCCTGAAATTAAAGCGATGTCATGATTGAGTTTTTCAAAAAAAAATTGAGTTTGCTCTAATCTGTTTTTTACTATTTTTGCAGCCTGTAATTTTCGAGATGTAGCGCAGCCCGGTTAGCGCATCACGTTAGGGACGTGGAGGCCGGAGGTTCGAATCCTCTCATCTCGACTGAAAGCTGCTTCAAGAGCAGCTTTTTTTATTTTCCCGAAATCTCCCCTGTCTGTGCTGGGCAACTGACCACCCCGTTTCTATAAATACAAATAACCAAATCGCCTGTAATTCTTAACTGCAAGAATTCAAATCGTGTTCTTACTTCTCAACAGGAGTCTTGCTGCGGACTCCTATGAGAAGGATCCTCAGTTTCCTGCTATGGATGAATCGTATCAATCACCTTGGCGATCATGACGAAGGTGACGATAATAATCCTGAACGTCTCGTGGACGCGCACGAACGAGGCGGGCAGTTTCGATGAATCCGAGTGCATCGGCAATCCTTCCTTTTGAGGGCGCACCGATGATGCGTGCGTTGGCACGGAAGTCCGGTGTAGCTGCACCGATGACTCGTGCGAACGCACCGATGACTCGTGCGGGCGCACCAATGATTCGTCCGGACGTACCGAAAGCTCGTGCGGAGGCACCGATGACCCGTGCAGACGCACCGATGACGCGTGCAGACGCACCGATGACCCGTGCAAGCGCACCGATGACCCGTGCGGCCGCACGGAAGAACGGTGCGGAGGAATTAATGCGTTTTCAATGAAATTTAAGGCTTTTTATCCCACCCGGAGGCCCTGCCCCACTCAACCCCCCTGTGGAGACTGCTAAGAAGGGACCTCCCGTTCCTATTGGAGAGCCGTTCTGGAATGTATTGGTTATTCACTACTTTAGCTTAAGTCAGGATGTTCAAAACATCCCTTACGTACAGACTTTAATCAAAAACCCCATGAAAAAATTATTCTATCATGTATCCCTCGCATTTCTTTTTATTGCATTGATTACTTCGTGTAATCCTAAAAAAGAGAATATCACCACCCTGCGTATTGTTAAAATTAGTACACCGGATGAAGCGCTTGCCTTTGATTCCGTGAAGGTTTCCTATGTGCCTATCATGGATCAGGAATTTATTCTGTTAAGTCGGTTAGATTCTTCCGGTACCGCCTATGATACTTTAGATATTCAGGAACCTGTATTGGCCACTTTTTGGGTTGGTAAAAACTATTCTCAACTATGTATTCGCCCGGGTGATAAACTAACGGTAACCATCGATGCCATCGATAAGAAAAACGTTGTCTATCGTTACAGTAGTGAAGATGAAAAAAATAATGTGGCCCACATTAACACGTATTTCGATCAAACAAATAGAATAGTTAATACATCGAGCCAGTCTTTTCTGGATATGGAAGCGGATACCTTTATGTTGGCGTTCGATTCACTCACTACTTCAGTCAATCAGAATTATAAAAACTTTAGCGACAGTGTTGCCTTAAACGATGAAGAGAAGAATCTGATTACCACCTTTAATAAACTTCGCTTTCTGCATTCTAAAATGGATTATCTCTTTACGAAACATAATAATTTTCTGGTTGACCAGATTTATGCGTTTCGTGACGGGAAAGAAATTCAGGAGTATAAAATACCTGATCCTTTAAAAAATATATTAAATGAAATACCCATGGATACTGCTTTATTAAAATCAAGCATGCATGGTAGTTCTTACAGAGGACTTCTCTTTTTTTATTCAAGGGAAAAATATTTCAATCCATACTTTAATCCACAACTGTGGGATAAGCCCAGTCCGCTTCGGCCAAAGGCAGATTATGATTCAGTTAAAAATGCAAGTTTCCCTATCTCAATCAAAGAATACCTTTTAGCCAATAACCTGCGAAATGATATTGCAGAAAAAGGTGTCACCGAAGTAATCGATTCCGTGTATTCTGCTTTTGCAAAAGACTATCCCCATTCAAAATATTTACCGGTTATTCAAAAAGTATATGATCAACAAGTAGCCATTTTACCAGGAAAATACGCACCTGATTTTACCGGCAAAAAGGCAGATGGCACCATTGTAAACCTTTCTGACTTTAAAGGCAGGGTGGTATATGTAGATGTGTGGGCTACTTGGTGTGGCCCTTGTGTTGAAGAAATTCCGGATGCGATAAAACTGCAGGAAGCGTTTAAGGGTAATGACGAAATAATTTTTCTTAACGTTTCGATCGATAAAGATTTAGAGGCATGGAAGAACAAAATAGCCAAAGAATCAGATTGGAAAGGAGTTCACATTAATCTTACCGAAGAACAAAAGGAACTACTGGCAACTAATTATAGGGTAACTGGGTGGCCGCGATATTTTATAATCGATAAGGATGGTAAAATTGTAACGGCCAAAGCACCCCGCCCATCCTCGAAGGAGGTTATTAAAAATGAATTAAGTCGCTTGGCAAATAGCCGGAGATCCATGTAGAGCCGGTTTGGTTTTCTGTCAAGCATCGTATCCGTTTCGTTTACAAAAGGTACAACGGTAAGGAGAAGATTTTTCACCGCGGAGACCGCAATGAAAAGGCGACCCCAACAACTTATTTTCTTACCAACGACAACGAAGGCAGTCAACGGCACTTTGGAAATAACCCTGCTATTTCTTCCCTCTCTTCAAATCCCGCACAAAACGAGCCCAGTTGAAGGGGTTTAGAAATGGATTGGTACGCGGCTGAAATTTATCCTGGGCAGAAGTGGACCATTGATCCATATAATATTTATAGTTGGCAGCTCCATCCATAGGAGTGGTGCGCATCATCAATGCCAATAACTCAGCATTTAGATTACGTTTGTCATAGCCACGCTCATCCATCGGCACGTTAAGGGCCAGCACCGCTTCTTTAAAAACTTCTTCTGTCGGGAATGGCATAATCTGAACCTCTTTCAGGTAGGTAACATCGCTCACCATTTCCACGATGATGGTTAAAAAATCGTTTGCTTTGTGCGGTACGATATAATGCTGGCGCTTATACCCGATGGAACTGATAACGATACTATCACCTTCCAGTACGGGCATGGAGAAAAAACCTGCAGGGTTTGTGCTCGTGCCCCGTCCCGCTTTTGGTACATACACATGCACCCCTGGCAAAACCTGCACACTGTCGCTGACAATTCCGGACAACTGAATGATTCTCTTATAATTTTGGGCCTGCATGTTTGTAACAGAAAACACCAAAAGAGCTAATACACACAATAACAGACCAGTAATTTTCCTCACAACGCAATATTTATTTTCAAAGATATAGATTCAACTCATTTAAGCCTAATACAAAATACCTAACTCCACCACCGGTTTTTACTATCTTGCACGGCCTATAATAACGTGGTTTCAAGACCCTTGTATGCGATTAAAACATTTTAATATTGATTTAGGTGCCCAGATATTTCTGGCATGCTCCGATACCTCACGATTGCGCATTTTAAACCTCATTCTTACCAATGGCGAAATGTGCATTACCGACCTGGAGCACATACTTGAATTCACGCAAACCAAGACTTCACGACACCTGTTGTATCTGAAAAATTCTGGCATTCTTACTTCTAGAAAATTAAATCAATGGGTATTTTACCAACTCAAAGAGGAAGTATTTGACATTACCAGGCAAATTTTCCAGTTCTTACGAAAAGATTCCATTCTGCAAAAAGACCAGCAGGTGTTCGAAACTCTTTTCAGCAACCGCGAGTTATCCCTCAACAAACTGCAAATAAAACCACTCAGTCATCCTTCCTGAAATACGCTTCAGTTAATAGCCAAAATAAATTTTATTACCCGTAAAAAAACAATTAATAGTTGATGAAATCGTACCGCTGCATACTCTTCGATCTGGATCATACACTTTGGGACTTTGAAACCAATTCACATGAAACCCTACACGAATTATATCACGATCATAAATTGGAAACACGTGGAATTCCATCCTTCACTTCCTTTCACAATACCTTCGTTGAAATCAACACCCGGTTATGGGAACAGTATGATTTGGGAAAGATCAATCGCGAAACAATCCGGTTTGAACGATTTCATGGTATTTTAGCAAAACTAGGTGTAGAGGACTCAGCGCTTTCACTTACTCTTTCAGATGAATATGTAACCCGGTCACCAACAAAATCGGGCCTGATTCCAAATGCCATTGAAGTATTGGACTATCTTCTTCCACGATACCCGATGACGATCGTCACTAATGGTTTTGAAGAAATTCAAGCTACCAAAATGCAATCGTCAGGCATTACCCATTATTTTAAAAATGTGGTTACTTCTGCACGTGCAGGTCATAAAAAACCATCAAAAGAAATTTTTGAATTTGCATTAACGGAAAGTGGTTTTCAATCACATGAAGCAATCATGATCGGAGATAACCTTATGACGGATATAGGTGGTGCGCATAATGCTTCCGTAGATACCGTGTTTTTCAATCCCAATAAAATCAGTCATGATGAAAAACCTCGCTATGAAATTAATGACCTGAAACAACTCATAGATATACTATAAAAACCGACTTAATAACTAATTTTACACCTTCCACGATTCACAAAAAATTAATCATATGTCTACCGGATTTTTTCACATACCTGTACCTAAAAACGAAACTGTATTAGCATACGCCCCTGGCAGCAAAGAACGCGCTGCGTTAATTACGGCATTAGCGGAAGCACGTGCAACCGTATTGGATATACCGATGTATATCGGCACCGAAGAAGTTCGTACTGACCATAAGAAAAAATTAGCGCCACCTCATGATCATCAGCATGTATTAGGCTATTTCCACGAAGGTGATAAAAGTCATGTAGAGCAAGCGATCAATGCCGCCCTGGCAGCAAAAGAACTGTGGGCAAACTTAAGTTGGGAAAATCGCGCAAGTATATTTTTAAAAGCAGCTGATTTGTTGGCCGGGCCTTATCGGAATAAAATAAATGCGGCCACCATGTTGGGGCAATCGAAAAATGCATTTCAGGCAGAAATTGATGCTGCCTGTGAGTTGATTGATTTTCTGAGATTTAATGTGCACTTCATGGGTGAGATTTATCGCGATCAGCCCGCGTCATCACCCGGAGTATGGAACCGCATCGAATACAGGCCGCTGGAAGGTTTTGTGTTTGCTCTTACTCCTTTCAACTTTACCGCCATTGCAGGAAATCTTCCAACGAGCGCAGCCCTCATGGGCAATACCGTTGTATGGAAACCAGCCAACACTCAGATTTATGCAGCCAACGTAATCATGCAAGTATTGAAAGAAGCTGGTCTGCCTGATGGCGTAATCAACCTGGTGTATGTCAGTGGCCCGGATGCTGGTGAAGTAATATTCAACCATCGCGATTTTGCCGGTATACACTTTACCGGAAGCACCGGGGTTTTTCAAAATATCTGGAAAACCATTGGTAATAATATTCATAAGTATCGCTCCTATCCACGCATCGTGGGTGAAACCGGTGGAAAGGATTTCATCATGGTACATAAGAGCGCGAATGCAAAAGAAGTAGCTACCGCCATAGCACGTGGTGCTTTTGAATACCAGGGACAAAAATGTTCAGCGGCTTCACGTTGTTATATTCCTTCCAATCTTTGGGAAGATGTGAAGAAATACCTGGTAGAAGATTTGAAAAGTTTTAAGATGGGACCGACCGAAGATTTCGGAAACTTCATCAATGCCGTTATTGATGAGAAGGCGTTTAACTCCATCACTGGTTATATCGAGCAAGCTCGTAAAAATCCAATGAATGAAATTATTGCGGGCGGCAAGTATGATAAATCAAAAGGATATTTTATTGAGCCTACGGTGGTAGTAACCAAGGATGCTTCCTCCATTACTATGTGTGAAGAAATATTCGGTCCCGTGATCACCATCTATGTATATCATTCCGAAAATTTTGAACAAACGCTCGAATTAGTTGACAGCACCTCACCGTATGCACTCACTGGTTCCATTATGGCAAAAGACCGCTATGCAGTAGAATTAGCAACAAAAAAACTCGTGAATGCAGCCGGTAATTTTTACATCAATGACAAGCCTACCGGTGCCGTTGTTGGTCAGCAACCCTTTGGTGGCGCAAGAGGATCTGGCACGAATGACAAGGCCGGAGCTAAAGTGAATTTATTGCGTTGGGTTTCCATGCGCACTATTAAGGAAACTTTTGTGACCCCGACTGACTATCGTTATCCTTTTTTGGATAAGGATTAAACGCTATAACTTTTACATCACGAAAGCACGAAGTATATACCTGTACCTGCAATCGCTGGAAGACCCTGAATAATAACAACGCGATAGTGAATGCAGGTGTTTTAGGTAGATTAGATGATTAATTTAATAATTATAAACGACTCTCAAGACATTTCGTGATTCACTAAAAGTATTTTAGAATGAGTGAAAAAAGTGTTCCGTTTGAAAAAACGATACCTGGTGTATATGAACGTTATTTAGGTCCCTATCTTTATGAACCTTATGCCGTTTATGTTACCCGTAAGATAAAAGACAAACCAAAACATGTGCTGGAAATCGGAGCTGGCACAGGAAGACTGACCAATCATCTTTCTAAAAAGATCGGCTTAGATGCAAAGCTTATTGCCATAGATATTAATCCCGCTATGCTAGATATTGCTAAGCAGAAGGTAAATGAGCCAAATGTGGAATTTCAAGTAGCGGATGCCCAAAACCTTCCTTTCCCAGACAACAGTTTTGATTTCGTGGTCTGTCAATTTGGTTTTATGTTTCTGCCTGAAAAACAAAAAGGATTTAATGAAGCCTGGCGGGTTTTAAAGCCTGGTGGACAATTCGTATTTGTTACATGGGATAAAGCAGAAAATAATATAACACTCCATATCAGCCAGCAAACAATCCTGCATTTCCTAAAAGCCACCCCTCCTCCATTTTTTGGAAGAGCCTATTCTTCAATGAATAATCCCGATGAGCTACGGTCCTATGCAACGGTCGCGGGTTTTGAAAATGTAATTGTGCAAAAGATTACTTTAGAAGGTCAAAGTCCTACCGCCATGGATGCGGCTATTGGTTTTGTGGAGGGCAATGCTATTATTCATGAAATTTTAAAGGAAGGTCCTGAGTTACTACAAACCATTGAAACCACAATCGTAGCAAAAATTAATGAGCAAGTGAGTAAAGATCCCGTACGTTCTGAACTGAATGCTTGGTTTGGAGAGGCTTTCAAATAATAAATAAATGAAACTCCTTTGCCGGTTGCTTATATACGATAATCAAGTAGGCAGCGGACCTATTTGGTTATTATAAAACGGCTATTGACATCGAATATGAAAAAGAAAAATCATCGCCCCCCCTCAACAAAAGACAGGAAAACGAACACCAAGCGAATTGGAGTTAATCATTTTGCAGTCTCCGAAATATATAGCGCAATGGTTACTATGTCGTGGTTGCGATTTTTCTTGTTTGTTTTTCTTGCCTATTTGTTCCTGACCTTGCTCTTTACTTTGGCGTATGCATCAATTGGCTTCCAACAATTTAATGGAATAAGCTCATCCACATTCATGGGAAAATTCTGGCTGATTTTTCTTTATAATGCACAGACTTTGTCCACCGTGGGAGGTGCTGGAATTTCACCCATCGGAATGCAAAATAATTTAATTCTAACAATCGAATCAATGATTGCTATGTTGGGAATGGCGATCATAACGGGCTTACTGTATGTTAGATTTTCTAAACCTTCCGCTGAAATTATTTACGGTAACAATGCATTGATTTCACCTTATAAGGAAGGAAAGGCATTAATGATACGGATTGCCAATGGAAGAAAAAATGAATTAGTAGGAATAACGGTAACTGTCTATATTAAAATAAATGACTTGTTAACTGCCAGAAGAGAGGTTAAGCAACTAACCTTAGAGCGTAATACGTTGCCATTTCTGGCGAGTACCTGGACTATTGTTCACCCAATTGATAAAGAAAGTCCCCTGTCTAACTTCGGCATTAACAACGATGAAAGCATTCAATATGATATTTCAATCTGGCTTGAAGGCATCGATGGAGCAACTGGACAAAATGTTTTCTCCAGTTATACGTATTTGTTTAAAGACATTATTCAAAATGCGAAATTTCTGCCATGCATGGATGTTGACGATCGAGGACTATTCCTCGTTTATCTTAACCGGGTAAGCGACTATGAAAAAATTGAATGACAGAGATATGTATTAACGTTTCAATATGATCGATGGAAAAAACATACGAAGCATCGAGTAGCACTGGCGGCTGCACACAAAGTACATTACCTGTTTGGGGTTGAAGCGTAATGATGAGGGTTGAATTTCATGCTGTATTTTTCTCGCTCGATGTAAAATAAATAATTCACGTAATTGATTTAACCCTAGCGACCAGGTTCCTATTAAAATTTAACATTCAAAGTGGCTCCTATACTTCTTCCATACCCATCGATACCTGAAGCATACACACGGTATGCCTGGTTGAATATATTCTGACCACGAAGGTTGAGTGTAATCGATTTATACGTATAACCTGCGTAGAAATTTAAAACATTCCATGATGGCATTATTCCATTTTCCAAACGCACGGCAATACGCACATCGGATTTATCACCCGCTGCCAGGCGATCTTGTTTTCCGGCTGCTGCCCACTCTGCTTTTACCCAAACACCCGAAGCATGTTGATACCGTAATCCTGCGCGCCCAAACAAGGGAGGTATTCTACGCATGGGTTCTTGTTTTGTTATATGCTCTCCGTATGTGTAAGTTACATTTCCAAAAGCACTGAGTGTTTTTAAAAGATGAACATCGGCTTCCACTTCAATTCCTTTGATCTTCGCCTTCCCTACATTTTGCTTCTGATAAACTTTTCTTCCTTCATATAGTTCAAGACCTTGATACTTTGCCGGAATGCGATCGATCAAATCGGACAAGTTAGTTTGATACCCTGCGAGCGTGGCAGAAAATTTCTTTTGATTAATCTTTAAACCGGTTTCTACGCTGAAAGATTTTTCTGGAGACAGTCCGGCACTGGGTATTTCAAATATCCCGTTTTCCACCATTCCGAATTTGCTCATATCATCCACATTGGGTGCCCGAAAGCCTGTGTTTGAAGTGACGAAAGCCCGAAGCCGGGTATTTACTTTCATTGTCACACCAACATTTCCAACCAATGCGTGAGGGTTGATCTTCTGATCACCAAAGGTAGGGTCCTTCACCGATACCGTAACGCCATTAAATCTTGCACCGGCAGAAAACTGAAATTTATCCACATCATATTGATGACTTGTGAATAAGGCAAAGTTGGATGACCTTGATCCATCTGCGTACGACCCGCGCTGAATAGTCTCTGTATTCGTAATTAAATTTATGGTACTACCCGAACTATGCACTTTATCAAAGTAATATTCTATTCCTGATTGAATGCTCCAGGAAGGAAGCGGATTTGAAATAAACTCCGCTATCATACCCATAGTATTTACTTCATCACGTTGCCTTTTTAAATCACTGGCATTATTCTTCTGCGAATTGATTCCTTCGATTGAACGATTGTATGAGCTGGTTATACGAAATGATTGAATCCAGGACTTTTTTAAAAACGTCTCCCAACGCAGATAACTGAGTTGCCTTGTCTGAGGCTCAAAATTATATAGGGCGTATCCACCTTGTACTACCTGATCATAACGCAGCACATCATGCTGGGTAAGTTGCTGAAAGGCTGCTGTCAATATACCCGATGAACCGATGCGTAGTAATATCTTCGCATCACCCGATCTCTCCTTGTAGCCGGTTGGGGCCAACACGCCCAGACTACCACCCGCCAATACATCACCAAAATTGCGAAGAGAAAACCCTCCCATAAAAGCAACTTTACTACTGCTGATTTGTGTTTCAGCACGGCCACTTTGCTCCATACCGGCACTCAGCCACTGGCCCGATACGTGACCGGAAATCTTCAACCCATCTTGACTGAACATCGGTGTTTTGGAAAGAACCTGCACAACTCCACCCAGGGCATCGCTGCCATACAATACGGAACCACTTCCGCGAATCGCATCCACGCGTTCAATAATTCCCGGATCAATGGTGGATAAATATTGATTGGGGCCATAGCGATACGTAGCATTATTCAATCGAATGCCATCAACCAAAAGTAAAACCTGATTGCCTACCAGGCCACGAATAACCGGAGAACCTCCACCATGATTGGTTTTCTGAACCCAAATACCAGATTCATTCATCAAGGCTTCGGGCGTGGACCGTGAAGATTTTTTAATGAATTCTTCCTGATCAAGCGTGGTTACCGATTGCGATACATTAAATGAACGTTGTTCATTACGCTGTGCGGTTATCGTAACGGTGTGATTTAATAACAGGGTAGATGGCTCCAGGGTAACCAGTAATTCCAACGCTTCATGATCGGTCAGTTTCTCTACGGAAGTATATCCGACCGCGGAAATACGAATAAAATGTTTCCCGATTGGAAAATTTTTAATTAAGAATTTTCCGTTTTTATCAGACACCGTACCTAAGGAAGAATTAATCAATTGAATGTGTGCTCCTTCGAGTGGAACGTCTGTCTGGCTGTCTTTAATAATGCCGCGAAGAGATTGCGCTAATAGGATTGGTGCGAACAGGATTAAGAAAAAGGTAAGAAGCAATTTCATAAACAGATTACATCTAACGCGAGTATGATACAATAATCAATGATTCACTTCCAAACGTTTATCTTTCTCTCTTGCCTTTTTTATCTCATCAGGGTCATCCAACCTGGGAGATTCTTTTATCGCTTCCCAATCAAACTTTTCATCTAAAGGCGTCATCGCTTTTTGCGGATCAAAAATTCTTGGATCGACAGCCACTGCATTGTAAGGTGTAAAGTCCGGAGTAGATGTAAAACAATCTCCCATATCAGTTACTCCAAAATCGTATTGGTTGAGATAGGGAATGCCCAACACATTCCAGAAAGTTTTGAAAATAGAACCAAAACTATAATGCTTGCTACTATTGAAATTTCGTTTGGCATACGGAGAGATGACCATCAATAAACTGCGGTGTGCATCAATGTGATCTCTGCCACCCTGCGCATCATCTTCGGTAACAACTATCATCATATTCTTCCACTGCGGCAAATGACTTAAATATTCTACTACCCTGCCCAGCGCAAGATCATTATCGGCCATATAACTTTCAGTAAATGGAAAGCCTGCATAGGCCCGTTCGCCAGCACCATGATCATTGAGTAATTGAAGTGTAAGCATCGGAGGCAGGTCTTTTTTCTGATTAATGTATTTCTCATTTATCTCTTTAATAAACATATCTGTTCTGTATTGATCAGGTATGGCCATGTTGTAAGTCGGAAATATTCTTGAGGTGCGATCATACAGTGGACCAGGCAAAGGATAATTGACCAGGTAACGAACGCCTCCGTGTTTGAAGGTTGAGTCGGCAAAACTTCCGGCATCAAATTCAACACCAAATCCAAAATTATAAAACTCGATTCCATTACGTAGCATATGCTCCCACATAGATCCGTGTTGATTATAATCTTCCGGATAGATCGCCCCAGAGGCGCCCGTCATGCCAAACTTTCCGGGTGCGTTTGATTCTTCTTTTAACTTACGTTGACCTCCATATGAAGCCGCAGTATGCGTCTCCATCCACTCATTGGGATACGTGTTGGTAAGCCAACGATGTCCATCTGCTGACACATCAGCATCGACATAAAAATTATCGCTAAAGGCAAATTGATTTGCTAACGCTAAGTGATTGGGCATCACGGTAGCATTCTCTATGGACACTGTATTCTTACGATTGGTGAATGACCTGTTTTCACCAAAGCGCGCCAATGAAGGATCACCTTTTCCATTCTTTAACTGACCAAACACTTCATCATAGGTGCGATTTTCTTTCGAGATAAAAACGAGGTATTTAATCGGTGACTCTTTTTCTTTAGGATAACCTGGAATTGGGTTTTTATTCTCTGAGGCCACCTCCTTAAATGTAAAATTGTTAGCAACAACTTTTTCAGTCAGCACTATTAATTCATCATCTGTAGGTAGGTCAATCACCGACACGGTTCCTAACATAAGCGAACCTATATAATCAGAACCTCTTCCCTGAAAAGGTGCGTTGAAATCTTTTCCGCCATTTGGTCCACTGCCAAATCCTTTTGCATTGGCTACCACCAATTGTTTTCCGTCAGGGGTAACTTTCAACTTTGAAGGAAACCAACCTGTTGGGATATGACCTAACACTTTTTGTGTTGCAACATCAATCACCGCCACGGCATTGATCCCTGCTTCAGCCACAAACAATCGCTTTTGATCAGGTGATAATGCAAGACCAAAGGGAATCACCCCTTTTAAATTTCCAAGACGTTCGTCCAGAGTTAGTTCTATACTCCTCACTACGTTACCTTGCTTAGCGTCAATGACAGAAATATTATCATTGTTGCCGTTGCTCACATAAACATATTTATCGGTGGCCACTATCGAGTTAGGACTTGATCCACCTACGGCAGGAATACCTTCTACCTCCTCACCCACCATCACACCGGTTTTTATTTTTGAAACTACTACAGGAGTTTCTGTGCTTACATCCACTGCCCATACTGAAAAAGATTCCGGCACATTGGGATCGCCCAAGCCAGCCGCTTCGATTGAGTCATTTTTAATTCCTTCTATCATTTCTTTTGTACCGAATTCGGAAACCGGAAACTTAGGTGCTGTTTCTTTCAATCGCTTTTTATCAAGCGATTTAATATAACTGTATTCAAACATCCCCACATTCGCTACGTACACCGTTTTCTCATTGGGAGAAAGTGCGATTCCAAAAGGATAACGACCCGTTTTCACATTGTGAATCACCTCATTGGTTTTTGTATCGATCACCACCATACGAAAACCAATCTGGTCAACAGCATACAAAATAGTTCCAGCTTCATTCAAGACCAGATCACCTATGTAGCCATCGCTATAATCTGTTCCATCAAATGATTTATTACAATTAATCTCTGCCAGTTTCTTGTAGCTGTTGAGATCAAACACATAAATTTTATTTTGTTGACCACCAGCCACATATACCGTATTCCCATCGGGTGATATCGCGAGTCCCATGAATACCGCTTCGAGCAATCCTTCTTCAGGATTCACCGTTTCCGGGATTTGTTTTACTTCAGGGGTTCGTGCATTAAATGCGTTTATAATAGAAATCGAAAAAGGTCCGGTGCCGGAATTGGACGTAATGATGGTTTTGCCATCCGGACTTAACGTGAGACCAAATGGATGTGGCGCTACTATAATTTGTTTTCCTGTTGGCGTGAGTAGCCGCCCATTTGGGATAACCGTTGTTCCTTCCCGATTAATCAGTGTATATTGATCACCAGCCGGTGCGGTGGCCATCCATTTTTTAGTAGTACTCGATTCCTGGGTTGAACAAGATGCCAGAATAAAAAGTGTGATAACCAGAAAAGTTCTCATCGGTAGGATATTATTCAAGCAAATTAGCAGAGTAATCATAAAATACAACTACCGAAAAAAATAACTCCTAACGTACTACTAAAATAAAAGGTCTCATTGGAGGCCTTTTATTCAAATATTCATTCGTTGCGTAATGGCTTCTTACTTATACCATTTGATATTTCTTGAGAAATACATCAGCAAGCTGATAACCAGGAACAATCCGATGCTTCCTATCAGCAACGAAAAATCCTGCGCTTGTATGATCACGTAAATAAACACATAGAAAAAAGTCATGAGACCTGAGAATAAGAATATGATCTGCTTACGATGTAAAAAAGTTGCTGCGTATACGCTGACCAAGATCGTAGTGGCTAATGAAGCAATCGCATAAGCAGCGTTGTAACCTACGTGTTCCGACAAAGAAAGTAAAAGTGTGTAGTAGACAATCAAGGCAACACCGATTAAAATATATTGAAAAGGATGGATCTTCAGTTTACTGGTAATCTCCACCAGAAACAATGCGGTGAATGCAAGGATAATAATAAGTTCATCATACTTGGCCGTGCGCGTGCTCTTCTGATATTGATCCGCTGGAATTAATAAGCGCACACCAAACTCCGAACCACCCAACGATTGCTCTCGGTCAATCCACTTTTGCGAAAAGGGTCGATTAAATGATAATACTTTCCACATGGCAGAAAATCCTGCCTCATCGATCGATCGATCTGCAGGCAAAAGCTTACCTTCAAAACTAGGTGATGGCCATGGGCCGGTTAAATTCACTTGCGTGGATTTCCCTACTGGTATAAAGTAAAGACTTTCGCTTCCCTTTAAACTTAGCCGCACCTTGAATTGAGCGGTGAAATCTTCACGATTTTTCCAGCCAAGCGATACCACAATACCACTGCTGATGGGTGTGTTGTCTGATTCCACCGGCTGCACTTCATCCATCGTTGCGTTGGCATTAAATTGATTTATATGAATACCAATATTGCTGGATGGCTCCACCAAAAACTTCTTCGCTCCGCTTTCAATGACCGGATCCGCATCGATACCTCGTAAATCAGAAATGCCGTTGACCAAAACAGCTTTATCCCAGTGAATTTGTTCATCGGGAATATTCCACGCAGTAAAATCAGGGGACACAAAATCAACATCCATTAAGATTTCAGATTCATATACGGCCACATCAAAGATGCCGCGATGCAACACCTGTGGCTTTACTTTTCCGGTCGCCTTAAAATTCTCAGGCAGAAAAAATGCATCGTGTTTGGTTTCGATTAGTTCTTCAATTTGTTTACCGTTATCCCATCGTTTGGTCTTTTCAATTTTTGTAAAAGGAATTACCAACACAGGTCCTGAAAGCGTTTGACTGCCCGACCATTTGTCGGATACTTCTCGCACCACATCCGCTGCGCGTGTTTGTCGTTCGCGTATGAGGCTCTCAATCCACGAAGCCGGAATCATGAGAATGAGGATGAGAAATCCAATAGAAAATAATTTAATCATGACCGACTCTGCAATCCATTGATTAAAGCGCTCGATAAGGTTGGGGGGTGTGTTTGTTTCCATCATGTATCTAAGTTAAAAATTTATGTTCGTTAAATGTTACTGAAATTTATTTTTGGAATAGACGTAGTTTCAACTGTTGTATTTTCTTCCAATTGAAAATCCGGAGCTCTGACTTTTGATAAAATCGATTCTAAAACCGGGAGCATTTGATTTAAGCCTTTGGTCTTAATAAGAAAATTCCAAACCGGTTCAAATTTCTTCCAGCTTCCTGCATAGGCGAGGTGTTTTAATTTGTGCTTATCTGATTGATGATTCAGACTGGATCTGACTATATTTTTCCAACTATAAAACTCATCATAGGCCCATTCATAGCCCAGTTTCAATTCCGCTGCCGATAGTTTATTGGTTTTATATACCACATTTCTGGTATCATAGAGCTCCCAGTTTTTTTGTCAGGATGCGCCCTTGCTTTTCCATGTCTTTGAAAAGTCGGGTGCCTGGGTAAGGCGTTAAAATGTGATAGGTGGAGGTGGTTAATGAATTTTTTATACCCCAGTCAACCGTTTTTTTAAATACATCCTCATCGTCATCATCCAATCCAAAAACAAAACTTCCATTAATCATGATGCCTAATGAGTGCAGTCTGTTAACCGCTTTACTATAATCTTTTTCTAAATTTTGCTTTTTATTACTTTGTTTAAGGTTGCCGGAAGAAAAAGTTTCAAAGCCAATAAACACACTTCTTAATCCTGCCTCGGCTGCCTTTTCAATAAGATTACCTCTCAATACCGCATCAACAGTTGACGCGCCTTGAAAAACACGATTCATGCCTTTCATTCCTTCAAACAACTCACCGGCAAATTTTACATGACCTAGAAGATGATCGTCAAGAAAATATAGGTGCTTGCCTGGAAGTCTATCTATTTCGTTGAGCGCGTCATCAACACGTTGGGTATAAAATGACTTGCCCCCTTCAAAGAAAGCATCCTTATAACAAAAGTCGCAATGATGAGGACACCCTCTTGTAACCACTATTGAGTTGGGAACTAAGTAGCGATTTCTTTTGATCAAGTCTCTTCTGATAGGCGGAATTTTTTCTAATGTTCTTATGGATGAACTATATATTTTTTGCGGTTTATTATTTTTGAAGTCCCGTAAGAACCGGGGAAAGGTTTCTTCTGCCGGTCCCAGAAATATGGTATCCGCATGTTGTGCGGCTTCATCGGGTAACGAAGTAACATGAAGTCCACCTAATAAAACATAAGCGCCACTACTTCGGTAGTGATCGGCAATTTTATAGGCCCTGTACGCATTGGTGATATATACCTGAATCAAAACCAGATCAGGCCGATCGTTGAGATTTAGCCTCTCCACATGCTGATCCTGAATTTCAATTTCATCATCAGGCGATAGATATCCGGCCAACGTTGCAAGACCTAAGGGTGGAAATAAGGAATATTTTATGGGTCTCCAAAAGGGGCTTTCGGCTTCCAGCAGGGCTGGTAAAATCATCTTTACTTTCATATCAATATTTTAAAAGTACTTTTATTTTAAAAGTATATAGACAAAAAAAATTATCTCTTCTGCTGTTTTATTAATTCTTCGAGTGCATCCAGATGTTTTTTAAAAGCGCTACGTCCACGTTCAGTAATCTTGTATCTCGTATTTGGCTTTCTATCAACAAATGACTTGGTGACCGAAATATATTTCTCCCGCTCCAATGCTTTGAGATGCGTAGCCAGATTTCCGTCAGTTGTCTCCAGCAATTCTTTTAACGCATTAAAATCATATGATTCATTGGCAACCAACACGGATACAATTTGAAGTCTTAGTCGATGCTCCAATGATTTGTCCAGGTGCTCAAACGGATTTTTCATCGGTCGTATTTCTTAAACATCACCGCACCATATATAATATGGAGCACACCAAATCCGATAGCCCAGAAAAATAAACCGTAGCCAGGCAGTACAGCAGAAACAAGTCCTAAAATAATTTCAGAATAGCCAAGATACCGAACTTCATCAAATAAATTCGGGCTGGCATTAATTAAGGCAAGTCCATAAAATATCAGACAAGCAGGTGCAGCTACACCATAATGTCCATTGGCCAATAAAATCAAAATGAACATTCCTCCTGCTACCAACGGGATGGCTAAATTGATTGTTAATCGCTTACTGGTGGCATCCCATATCTTTACTCCTAACTTCTTCGCTTTATTCGAAGCGAGTATATAACCCGTAATTAATGATACAACCAACACTACCAAAGCGATAGTTAATAACTTTATAATAATGGTAATCTCCTTAACCGATTGATTTCTATATTCAAACGGAGTTCTTGGATAGTGAATGATGAAATAAGCGACCGAGGCGCCTATCAATGCATAAGCGCCCGCCATTATTCCAGATAAACCACTGAGGGATAAGAACTTTACCGAGCGCTCCATCAATTGGCGAATGGATTCGATGTCTTTTTGGTAGGCTTTATTTTGATTCATATCAAAGTACTTTGTAATTCAAAGTTACGTAACGCATTTACATTTCCAAGAGTTTCTAAAAAGTGTTTCATAAATCTTCATCTGAATTTGGATAATTGAACCTCAATCCTGTACTTTTGCACTCCAAATTCCTCCTTAGCTCAGCTGGTTAGAGCATCTGACTGTTAATCAGAGGGTCTTTGGTTCAAGTCCAAAAGGAGGAGCTTAACAATCAGGGGATTACGTTTTCGTAATCCCCTTTTTATTTTTCGTCTTTCCTAGCTTTAAAACATTTTTAAAACATTGGAAGCGAATTTTACCTCCTTCCTACTATTGCTTTACTAGCTAAGTTTTTCTAAAAGAGGATTCTTTAATTGTAAGGTCTTATCTTGACATCATATATCAAGTTGAATGGCCAAGACTAAAAAAACCGAACAGGAAGAACCCCTCGAAAAGAAACTCTGGAAAGCAGCTGACAAGCTGCGCAAGAACATGGACGCTGCCGAATACAAGCACGTTGCATTAGGCTTGATTTTTCTCAAATACATTTCTGATGCCTTCGAAGAACTCTATAATAAACTGGTAGCGCAAAAAAGTGATGGTGCCGACCCCGAAGACAAAAATGAATACATAGCCGAAAAAGTTTTTTATGTGCCACCCTCTGCACGGTGGACATGGCTGCAAGGCCGCGCGAAACTTCCCACCATTGGCAAAGACATTGACGATGCGATGGATGCGATTGAAAAAGATAACCCTTCTTTGAAAGGTGTATTGCCCAAAGTATTTGCGCAGGAGAAGCTTGATAAGGCAACGGTTGGTGGACTGGTAGACATGGTAAGCACCGCCACACTCGGAACGAAAGAAGCACAAAGCAAAGATTTGTTAGGCCGTGTATTCGAATACTTCTTAGGTGAGTTTGCCTTAGCAGAAGGAAAGAAGGGCGGACAGTTCTATACACCGGAAAGCGTAGTAAAATTATTGGTTGAAATGCTCGAACCTTACGAAGGCAGAGTATTTGACCCTTGCTGCGGAAGCGGTGGTATGTTTGTGCAGAGCGAAAAGTTTATAAAAGCCCACCAGGATTTTTATAAGAAGAAAGATAATGGTAAAAAACTTTCGTTGAACCCTGCTGATCATATTTCCATTTACGGACAAGAAAGCAACCAAACCACATGGCGACTGGCCAAGATGAACCTGGCCATCCGAGGCATTGACAGCAGCAATGTAAAGTGGAACAACGAAGGCAGTTTTTTAAATGATGCTCACAAAGACCTGAAAGCCGACTACATCATTGCCAACCCACCGTTTAACGACAGCGATTGGAGCGGTGATATATTAAGAACCGATGCACGATGGGTTTACGGAACACCACCCAGTGGCAATGCCAACTACGCATGGATACAACACTTCCTCTATCATCTTTCTGCCAACGGTCAGGCCGGTTTTGTTTTATCGAAGGGTTCATTAACCAGCAACAGCAGTGGCGAAGACGTAATACGCAAAGCATTGGTAGATGCCGATTTGATTGACTGCATTGTAAACCTGCCCACCAAATTATTTTTGAATACGCAGATACCCGCTTGCCTGTGGTTCATGAAAAAGAACAAACAAAAGCGGAAAGGACAAATCCTGTTTATGGATGCCCGCAACATGGGCTATTTGCTAAGCCGCAAAACGCGTGACCTGAGTGCAGACGACATGAAACAAATTGCCCAAACCTACCACAACTGGCGCACGGGCGAAGGCGAATACAACGATGTGCAAGGCTTCTGCAAAAGCGCCACAGTAGAAGAAGTAAAAGCATTGAACTACGCACTTACCCCTGGAAGATATGTGGGTTTGGCAGAGGAAGAAGATGATTTTGTTTTTGCCGAACGCTTTGCTATGCTGAAAACAGAACTCGAAAAACAAATTGCCGAAGAAGATGCACTGAACAAACGTATAGCTAAAAATCTTTCCAACATTAAAATTGAAGTGGAAGTATGAGGGGGTGGAAAGAATATATTTTAGAGGAAGTGATTGATAAATTCATTGATTACAGAGGTAAAACTCCTGTTAAAACGAATAGTGGCGTTCCTTTAATTACGGCTAAAATTGTAAAGCAAGGCCGTATTCTTGAACCCAATGAGTTTATAGCAGAATCTGATTATGAATCTTGGATGACAAGAGGATACCCTGAAATAAATGACTTGGTTATCACAACCGAAGCTCCACTTGGCGAAGTTACATAAATTAAAAATAAACATGTTGCATTAGCTCAACGAATAATTACACTACAAACAAAAAAGAAACTATGTGATAGTATTTTCTTGAAATACTATTTTCAAAGCAATATTGGTCAAGGAATATTACAAGCTAGAGCATCGGGAAGCACAGTTGAAGGAATTAAATCAGCGGAGTTAAAGATGGTTGAAATTTCTCTTCCTCCACTCCCCGAACAAACCGCCATAGCCGAAGTATTAGGCAGCTTAGATGACAAAATAGACCTGCTGCACCGCCAAAACAAAACCTTAGAGCAATTAGCCGAAACGCTTTTCAGGCAGTGGTTTGTTGAGGATGCTGAGGAGAGTTGGGAAGAAACAAGTTTATTTGAATCAATAAATTTAGTTGGGGGTGGAACTCCAAAAACAGACAGGCTTGAATACTGGAATGGAAATATAAAATGGTTGGCTGGAGGTGATATAGCGTCAAGCCACAAAGGATTTATAACAAATACTGAAAAAACAATTTCTGAGTTGGGTTTGAGAAATAGTTCAGCAAAATTATTACCTCAATTTGCAACGGTGATTTCAGCAAGAGGTACAGTTGGAAAATATTGCTTGCTCTCGGAACCAATGACCTTTAGTCAATCAAATTATGGGATTACTCCAAAGTTTGGAGATTGCTTTTTCTTTACTTATCTATTGATTGCCTTCTCCGTAGATGAGCTGCAAGCAGCTGCATACGGAAGTGTCTTTGACACGATCACTACAAATACATTTAAAGAGCACAAAATAAGGCTACCTGAAATTCCTGTTATCCAACAATTTGAAAAATCTGTTACTCCTTATTTTCAAAAAATAAAATCCAACACTCAACAAATTCATACACTTACTAAGTTGCGAGATACGCTCCTGCCAAAGTTGATGAGTGGAGAGGTGAGGATTAACAATTAATTACTATTCATATGAATAAATTTGTACCAATTGAATTATTGGATAGAAGAGTTGAAATCGCGAAGAATGATTCGGACACCTCAATGTTTTTACATTTAATGTATTCAGCTGAACAACTAACTAAGTTAGTTACGGCTGGGTTGCTAGC
>CAYGGY010000006.1:0-12091 GCA_964349405.1 uncultured Ohtaekwangia sp.
GTCTCCTTACACTTTGTATGGCTGCACAATCCCAGTCATGGGAATATGTCAACGTAAAACAATACAGGGTAAAAGATATAGATGCGTTTCAGAAGTATATGAAACACTCTTTTCCTTATTTTAATAAGAGCCAACGAGCGCCAGTAGTATCCCGTGTGGCCGGCACCAGCGAATCCGGTTGGATATACACTTCAACCTATTTTGCCAACTATGATCAATTTGCCAATTACCTTAAAGCATGGCCGAACGAGTGGGAACAATACTCAAAATCACCGGGAAATTTAGCGCAGGATCTTGCAGCTAATTTGGAAACCGGAGTAGATGATATTCTTTGGAAACTAAACAAAGAATTGTCAGTAATCCCGGAAGGTTACGACCCTTCCAAAACACCCTGGCGCAAAATATATATGATTACCATCAAGCCGGGCATGATGCCCGAATATGTAGCCACCTGGAAGAAGATTATAGAATTGAATAAAATCCTTGGAACCAGTTTCGCGATATTTGTCCTCAACGCAGTTCATGGTGCGCCTAACAATACATTATTGATAAGCCAACCGGCCGAAAGTGCATCGGCACACTATACGGCTGTCTCCAACAGGCAAAAGGCGCGTCAAGCCAATCCTGAAATAACAAGTCTATACAAAAAAATCAGTTCGTTAAGCAGCAGCACAGTCATTGACCACGTTACTGCTATCCCCTACTAATACAGATTAAAAATTGGTGCCGTCAAATCAACCCTTTGACGGCACATTATTATTTTCAAAATCGTACATGAAATGAAAACCCGTTTCCTACTCGTTGTTTCCCTATTCATCCTTTTGAATTCATGCCAGGAGAAACCTGCGAATAACCTATCAAATAATTTTATCGGCACGTGGACCTTACTAAAATGTATTGCCACTCAACAGGATGGAAAAGTGAGTTTTCCTTTTGGCGAAAACCCTAGAGGAAAAGTTATCTATGATGCACATGGAAAGATGATGGCTGTAATTACTCATGAAGAGGTTAAAAAGTTTAAAGGTCAAAATCCATTTCAGGGAACACCGAATGAAATTATTCCGGCCTACAATGGAACGATATCCTATTTCGGAAGCTATACAATCGTAGCCGATTCAAGCATGGTTATACATTCTATTGAAGCCTGTTCATTTCCAAATTGGGTAGGTCAGCAACAGAAAAGACGCTATGAGTTTAAAGATGATTTGTTAATCCTAAGAACACCGTCTATTGGCTCGATTCAATATGAACTGATCTGGAAAAGAAACTGAATAACAGATTGATAAAACACACCGATTATTGACTACCACTTTATCAACCCAAAAATGAAAAGAGCATTCTTTGTCCCTGGCCTGTGACTTCAAAGACCACCTCCAAATTGCATCATGGACTGTTTCGGACACAAAGCGAAGGAAAGGAATAGCAGAAGTAAAACATTCAATCACCATCAATACATCATTATGAAAACAACCAACATTTCAATCCCTGCACGGACCAAAAAATTTCTTTTCTGTTTTTTGTTAACCATTATGTATTGCTGGATCATTCCAGTCACAGCCCAGATAAAAAAAGCAGATCCCAAAACACCGCTTCCTCCACCCGTGAGCAACGAAGTGTTCCAGGCCATTGCCCAATTTTATGAGTATGATAGAAATCTCCCACTGGATGCCAAGATCGTTTCCAATGCGAAATATCAGGACACCAATAAAGAGAAAATTGTTTTTAACGGAGCCAATAACAATCCCGTGCCTTCCTACTTAATCATTCCAAAAAATAATGAAAAGGTTCATCCGGTAGTTCTGATTGCTGATGGTATCTACGGTTCGAAAGAACGCTGGGTTCAGGATGATGGTTGGCCTATGGGAGGACTTGTTACCAAAGCGCTTTTGGAAAAGGGTTTTGCTGTTATGGTTTGTGATGCGGTGTATCATGGAGAACGATCTTACGAAAATGGATTTACTATTCCGTCATTTAAATATCCTTATTTGCTCAGACAGATGATTATTCAAACCGCCATCGATTACAGGCGAGCCATCGATTATTTATACACGCGTACTGAGATTGATACCACCCGTATCGGCATGTTGGGATTGAGTATGGGAGGATTAATAACGTTTGAACTTACAAGTATTGATTCACGCATTAAATCTGCAATAGCTGGTCTTACCCCAATAATTAAAGAAAAAGAACATCAACCTGATGCACTGACCACATTTGCCAACCATGTAAACTGTAATTCTTTTGTCATGTTTATGGGCAATAAGGACAATTGGTATTCGATGAAAGAAGCCCGCCAGGTGTTTGATATGATACCGATTAAAAATAAAGAGTTTGTAGAGTATAACACCGGTCATGATGTAACGAAAGAATACGTAAGTATGACGGCAAATTGGTTTGTTAAAAACCTTAAGCCTTGAAGAAACAATAGAGAATCTTTCAACCAAACGCCTATCTAATCTGATTATGAAAATTACTATCCCATCCTCTTTCGAAAAGACCAGAAAATTTCTTTTCTGTTTTTTGTTAATCGTAATGAATTGCTGGATCACTCCAGCCATAACCCAGATAAAAAAGGCAGATCCCAAAACACCGCTTCCTCCACCCGTGAGCAACGAAGTGTTCCAGGCCATTGCCCAGTTTTATGAATACGACAGGAACATGCCGCTTGAAGCAAAGATTGTGAACAAAGAAAAATATCAGGACACCAATAAAGAGAAAATTGTTTTTAATGGAGCGAATAACAATCCGGTGCCTTCTTATCTAGTCATTCCTAATAATGCCGAAAAGGTTCATCCCGTAATTGTTTTACTGGATGGCGGCTATGGCTCAAAAGATCGGATGTTCCAGGATGACGGTTGGCCGCTGGGTGGGCTTGTTATAAAAGCACTTTTAGAAAATGGATTTGCCATTATGACATGCGACTTCGTTGGTCATGGAGAAAGATCCTATCAATATGGATTTGCAACCAACAGCATGGGGCTTCAATACCCTTATTTAATGAATCAGCTTCTCATTCAAACCGCAATAGATCATAGAAGAGCCATAGATTATTTGTTCACTCGTTCTGAAATTGATACTACCCGTATAGGAATACTGGGCCTAAGCTCCCCCGGGGCAATAACACTTGTACTCACCAGTATTGATCCACGCATTAAAAGCGCCATTGTAGGACTCATACCAATATCTATATTGAAAGAAAAGCAATTTCAACCCTGGATACCAAGCACATTTGCAAGCCGCGTAAAGTGTAACTCTTTTTTGATGTTTATGGGCAATAAGGACTTCGCCTACACCATGAAAGAAGCCCGACAGGTGTTTGATATGATACCGATTAAAAATAAAGAGTTTGTAGAGTATAACACCGGCCATGATGTGAGCAAAGAATATGTAGGCATGACAGCAAATTGGTTTGTCAAAAACCTTAAACCGTGAAAGGCGGCAAGTGACAGAACAGAATACTTTCATTCAAGACGCATTGGTATGATGTTCTCTACTATGGAATATTCTCTTTTACTCCACCACGATTTCATCAATAGCCAACGAAGTAGGTTGGCCTTTGCCTTCTACATTTTCGATAGGCGATGGCCCAGTGTTTTTAGTTTTTATCCGGATGTATCGGGCACGAGCTGTTTTAAAGTCGGCTACAACTGGCATGACCATACTGGGGCCTTCAACGTTATAGTCAACCGACTGATTGATGGCATCTTTATAGCTTTCTCCATCTTTCGATAAGCTAATCTCAACTGCTGTGGGTGGAAACACATTGTAAAGCACATTCTTTAAAAAATTGGCCGACACTTTTGTTACCGTTTTTAATTCGCCTAAATCAATAACCACGTCCAGGTCTTTCTTGGTATATACCCAATCGGTTGTATTCCGGG
The DNA here is from genome assembly GCA_964349405.1 of uncultured Ohtaekwangia sp. Taxonomy (GTDB): domain Bacteria; phylum Bacteroidota; class Bacteroidia; order Cytophagales; family Cyclobacteriaceae; genus ELB16-189. The sequence continues at coordinate 3,882 of CAYGGY010000006.1, forward strand.
GACTGGTGATGACCTGTCCATCAGTTAAAAGTTTTTTGAAGAGGTCGTGCCCTTCTTCAAGGTCAGCGCTATATTGATAGGGTTTACCAATAGCCCGGTGTACATACATGGTTCTTTCAAAGGTTGACCCGGCTGTAGTAATGGCTTTGATGCTAGTGGTTTTTTCGAGTGTGATGGGCATGATATATTCAGTCGAGGCCGTAGTAGGATTTTTACCATTGGTGGTATAGTACATCTTACTATCATAATCCAATTTTTCCAGGCGCACCTGTAGTTTCCCATCGCTGTTGAGTTGCGTAGTGGCGCGTATGTCCAAAATGCTTTTCGCATAATTGACTTTAAGAAAATCCAAACGCTTAAAATGAACTTTGAGCCGATCCGTAAAATCCTCAAAGTTTTTGGCGCCACGCGGAGACCAGCCAATTTCGGCCAGGGCAGTTAGCCGCGGAAAAGCCATATATTCTACTTGTTCGGTTGTGGTTATGTATTCCGTCCAAAGGTTGCCCTGTACTCCCAGGATATACTTTTTGTCTGCATCGGACAGTCCGGAAGGGACAGGTTCATACGCATAAACTTTTTCGATGGGCAAATATCCACCTATCGCTAATGGTTCTTTCGATGGCTCGGCCTGATAGCGATCCAAATAACAATAGGTGTTGGGCGACATCACCACATTATGCTTTTGCTTAGCGGCTTCGATACCACCTTTTTCACCCCGCCAACTCATCACCACAGCGTTAGGTGCAAGTCCGCCATCCAAAATTTCATCCCAACCGATAATACTGCGGCCTTTCGTGTTAGCAAATTTCTCAATTCGTTTTATAAAATAGCTTTGTAATCCATCTTCGTCTTTGAGTTTGTTTTTCTTGATCAGTTCCTGGCAGAACGCAGAACGATGCCATGCTTCTTTGGGACATTCATCTCCACCTATATGTACATACTTGCCTGGAAATAAGGCGAAAACCTCCGTAAGCACATCTTGCAGGAACGTAAACGTTTTCTCGTTAGGACAATACACATCTTCAAAAATACCCCAGTTGCCTTGCACCTCATATTTTTTGGTGGCATCACAAGACAGCTCAGGATAGGCAGTCAATGCGGCAGAAGCATGTCCTGGCATTTCTATTTCCGGAATAATGGTGATATGCCTGGACGCTGCATATTTCACCACCTCTTTGATTTCATTTTGCGTGTAAAAGCCACCATACTCTTTGCCATCAAATTGTTGGGGATTGTTTTCGCCATAATGCCCGATGAGTGTTTGCTTACGCTTGGAGCCCACTTGGGTAAGCTTGGGATATTTTTTTATTTCGATACGCCAGCCCTGATCATCCGTTAAGTGCCAATGAAAGGTGTTCATCTTTTGCATGGCCATCAAATCCAGCATTTTCTTTATGGACGGTACAGGCATAAAATGCCGGCTGACATCCAGCATAAAACCTCTGTAGCTAAAACGTGGGCGGTCAAGAATAGAGCAAGCAGGAACAGTCCAACTTATATTCTCAACTTTAGCTGAACTAAAAACCTGTGGCGGAAGAAGTTGAAACAGAGTTTGTACTGCATAAAAATAGCCTTTGGCTGTCTCGGCTTCAATGGTAATTTTATTGGGATCAACTTTCAAAACATATCCTTCCGAACCACATCGCTGTGCTTTGTGGGCTTGAAAAACAACGGCTTTACCTTTTGTTGTGGTTGCCAGGGCAATGTTTAAACCACTGGCTGATTTAAGTTGATTGAGCAATAATTGAGCTGCCGCCTGCTGTCCTGCATCTTTTGTTGCTATGACCTTAGTGTCGCTTGTAAATACGAATTGGCCATCATATCCCGCAAACTGTGCAGTCAAGGGCAGTATATTATATTCATTTACCTGGCCATTTGCTATTATCGATAAAAGGAATACACCATAGAACAAAAAGAACTTTGATAGAAATTTCATGATAACGTTTGATTTGGCCGCGAAAGTAGTTGATGGGCAGGAGTTGGCCATCATTTTTTCAGCACTTTACCAATTAATCAGTTTAAATCAATATTTTTCCTGCGGTCGGTATTGTCACGGTTCCAAATAAGTGTGTAGGTGATAAGAAAATGAAAAAGCGCAGGGAATCACTTGTGTTATCTGGTTGCAAACCATCAAGGGTTAAGTTTCTCAAATCCAATCTTTTAATTTTCTTACGCAAACCGTACGAAGATTATACAACGCTTTATTTGTCTTGATACTACCTGATCCATTATTTTTTGTCTATAGAATTGTGACCATCGTTTTCTCAATAACGACCAATTAACAGCAAGTCCGTTGATTGAAAGCAAATAGATACTGAATTTCTCTAATCTCCTGAAGTCATAAAATACTTCCATTATATTGCCGCCATTTTTCCCGGCACTGACTCTATGCTTTTTGACGATTCGATTTCCCCACAGAAAAACAACCGAAGGCCTTCACTGCCAGCGGGCATCCCACAGAATTTTCAGATCGGTTTTCTATTCAATTTTATTTCCGGTAAATCCACAAAGTTTGATTTGGAACCAATCCTCATTCTCCAGCAGAATGGCTATAAAGAATATAAGCGGCTTTCCATTGAAACAGACATGGGGTTGGCGTATCTCCGTGATTTGGACCATGAGTTTTATAATCAACTGCTTCGGTTTTCGAACAAAGAAATACTAACATGGATGTCGGCTACGGGCAACCGTTTTGTGAGGGACGAACGGTCCGGCTCCTGGGCGCATGCTTCGGTGAAAGAACTGAAGAACCTTCGCAAGCGCTATGTAGAATTGCTCATGCCCCTGTGGCCACAACTATGTGTCTGCCCCGAACTTTTTATTTTAACTTCAGGCCGTTTTTCAGGACACGCTCAACAAATAATAAAACTGAGCCCTGAGCCGGTTCAAATCCGGATTTATGCCGATAGTGAAAAAGGTGAAATCGTGCTGCGGCTCGCTCTGCTGCTCCAGGGCATTGAAACCAATGTAACTCTTCGCGGCAGTATGCTGATAGAAAGCCATGGCGTTCTCTATCTTCCCCCTAACCCAGAGGCTATTTCCCTTATAGATTTCTTCAAAGCAAAGCCTCAACGTTTTCCATTGTCTCTTAAGAAGGAAATCACAAAAAAGTATTTATTACCGTGGCGTGAAAAGTTTGAGGTAATCATTTCAGAGAAATTAAAAATAGAAGAGTCCACTCCCGATATGCATTCGCATGTGCGCCTGAGTGAACTGAACGAAAGCAACCTGATGATCCGCGCGGAGTTTGAATATGGCAACGAAGTGGTGGAGTATGACAAGGAAACAAAATTACTGTTGGAAGAAGGTGACCGCATCTTGATGGTAGATCGGAACAAAGTGCATGAGAAACAATTGCATGAATACCTGCGCACGTTGCATCCCGCTTTTGCTAACCAGCGCATGAACAGTTATTATTATTTGCCTTTCGATGACGTAATGAAGAAAGGTTGGTTCATTAATATGATGCACAACGTTCAGGATGAAGGCTATGCCATCCACGGCCTCTCCGACCTGAAAAAATTCCGATACAACGCTAATATTCCACGTTTTAATGTGTCAGTGAAAACCAAATTAGATTGGTTTGACCTGAAGGTTACCGTGCAGTGGGGCGACCAGGTAGTGCCTCTCAAAGAAATCAGGCGTGCGATCTTAAACTGGCAAGACACCATCATGCTCGAAGATGGTACCCTCGGCCACATACCAGAAGAGTGGGTGAAGCAATACAGTTTACTGCTGCGCACCGGCAAGGAAGTAAAAGGAGTTTTGCAAGTGAGCAAGCTGCACTACACGTTGCTTGAAGACATCCTCGACAAGCTCGATGATAATGGCAAGCAGGAAGTAGAATCGCGAAAGCGAAAACTGTTAGAATATGATTCGGTAGAAAACGTTCCGCTGTCGCGGGAGATAAAAGCATCGCTGCGTCCGTATCAATTATCCGGGTTTCATTGGTTGCAGGCGTTGGATGAATTGGGCTGGGGCGGTTGCCTGGCCGATGACATGGGTCTCGGCAAAACATTACAGACAATTTCATTCCTGCAGTTCGTGAAAGAAAAATATCCGGGAAGCACACAGTTGGTGGTGTGCCCCACTTCGCTCATCTTCAACTGGGAAAATGAGATGAAAAAGTTTTGTCCTTCGATAAAATTTCATGTCAATTATGGGGGGCAGCGCGAGTTCAATGAAACACACTTCGAAGAATATGATGTGGTGCTCACCAGCTATGGCATGGTGCGCAACGATATCGATTCGCTTTCCGGTTTCTTATGGCAGTACATTATACTCGATGAAAGTCAGGCAATAAAAAATCCGGATGCGCGCATCACCAAGACCTTACAGAAATTGAGATCGGTGAACCGGATCATCCTAAGTGGAACGCCCGTACAGAACAACACCTTTGATTTGTTTTCGCAATTCAATTTTTTAAATCCCGGTCTGTTGGGCAACCGTGAATTTTTTAACCGCGAGTTTGCCGGGCCGATTGACAAAGAGGGCAATCACGAAAAAGCACAGCATCTGCGAAAGCTCATTCACCCCTTCACGCTCAGGCGTACCAAAGTACAGGTGGCCAAAGACCTGCCCGAAAAAACAGTTACTGTTTTATGGTGCAGTATGGAGGCTGGTCAGCGAAAACTATATAATGAAATACGCGATGGTTATCGAAACAAACTATTGAAGAAGATTGATGATGAAGGTATAGGCCGTGCGGGCATGGATGTGCTCGAAGCATTGTTGCGCCTGCGGCAGATATGTGATCATCCAGCGCTTGTTCAAAAAGAAGAAAATGATAATGAAAGTAAAATACCAGGGTCTGTAAAAATAGAGGAGATCATTCGCGAGGTAACCGAAAACGCAGGTGGTCACAAACTGTTGATATTTTCACAGTTCACACAAATGTTGAAACTCATACAGGAACAGTTTGAAGAGAATGGTGTAACCCATTGTTATCTCGATGGTAGCACTCCTTTAAAGAAACGGCAGGAAGAAGTGGAACGCTTTCAAACCGATGAAACCGTGAAAGCTTTTCTCATCTCGCTGAAGGCCGGAGGTGTGGGATTAAATTTAACCGTTGCCGACTATGTGTATATCGTTGATCCGTGGTGGAACCCCGCAGCCGAGCAGCAGGCCATAGACCGCGCTCACCGCATCGGGCAAAAGCGCAATGTGTTTGCCTACAAGATGATTTGCAAAGACAGCGTGGAAGAAAAAATCCTTCAACTACAAGAGCGCAAGAAAAAACTAGCCGATGACCTGATACAGGAAGATGCCGGCTTTGTGAAAACACTTACGCGAGATGATGTGGCGTTTTTACTTGGGTAGCGATTGGTTTCCTTTTGATCGTCATCTATCATTGGTGAGTGGTTATAACGGTAATATATATATTGTTTGGCAATTAAAACTTAGAGCCTCTCCTCGTGCGTTGCTGTTCTTCACCTATGAATAAAACGGGATGGTCAATCATGCAAGCGTCCACAAAACAGAGAATCTGTGAAGTAGGAGATTGTACATAGTTTAGTAAATTTAAACCCTGGACGGGATAGACATATAATAATTCCGGACCGTAATTAAAGCAGATGAAAACGCTAGACGAAATAAAACATTATTTTGAAGTTGACCTTAAAAAGGAAGTAGACGCTTTGGAAGCCAAGCGCCTGGTAATTCTTAATCGTTATTCATTTAAGTTGTACAAAACAATGTTGAAAATTGCCGGGCTCCTTATTTTGACAATGATTATTTTAAGGATTGTTCTTCCGAATTCACCATTGAAGTACGGCACCCTGTTGGTTCCGGCCACAGCACTTTTTGCCATGGTATTTCCTATCGTTATCTGGGTAAATCGTGCATCAAAATTCAAATCAGTAAACAAAGAATGTAAGCAAACCTTATTACCAAAACTGATGATGTTCATTCAACCCGAGATGAAATATCAACCCGAAGCGGGGATCGACATCCGTGAATTTCAGGACTCCGTTATTTTTCAAGGCCACCGTATTTCCAAATATGAAACCGAAGACCTGGTCACTCTAAAAATTAACAATGTGGCTGTTAAGCTGGCAGAAGTGCGGGCATTACAGCGATCGAAGAATAGCAACAAAAGTTCGTCTGGTTACCGTTCCATTTTCAGTGGACTGTTTGTTCGCGCTCAATACCCTCAATCCTTTTCATCAAACATTATCATTAAAAAAGATTTACGGAACTCGATTGCATCTCGAGCCGGCAAAGCATTTTTAGGGGAAACATTTGGTGGACTTGTAGACACCATGACTGATAAAATAGATTCCTTGAACCTGACAGGCGACCGAGTAAAAATTGATGACACAGATTTTGAAAATCAATTCACGGTTTATTGTAAAAACGAAGAATATGCCAACCGTGTTCTTCATCCATCAATCAGAAATAAAATGACGGCCTTTGCCATACAGACTCAATACGATGTACAGTTTTCATTCACAGGCAATCACCTCAATATTGCTCTTGGGTTGCCCAATCTTTTTGAGTGGGACTACAGTACCACCTTCCATGATTTTGAAAAATTCAAGGGCTATCTTTTCCAACTGCTGTTTGCCATAAGCATGGTGAGCAATTTGGTTGATGAAAATAAGTCAACGTAAAGATTGTTTTTTTTTGAAAAAGCTGCTCGCCATTCCATACTAAAACCTTACAAGCATTTCCATAGTCTTTCTTTTCTTTTCTGTGGGTTTATGTTCTTCACAAAAGATTAAACTGGATTATCGTAGAAGAACATCGACAATAACAAACCTCGTCAGGGTAACAGAACATCGCGTGTTTTATCTGATAGTACTTTTCAAGCAGTAAACCCATACTTTACCCAATTTGTAACCAATACCTTCACAAAGAATTATAATCCCCGCAAACCGGATAACTTCCAATGAACTGACATTCAGAAGTATCCAAGGTCGTTTCGCCAATATGATTATTTTCTTGGCTCCAACCATTTTACTTTCACCCTACAAAATCTAAAAAATAACTCCGGTAGGGTAAGCAGAATCCAGCATCAGGTTTTATCTTGCACCCGATGGAGAATTTCGTTGTTTCAGCACGTAAATACAGACCCTTAGGCTTCGAAGAGGTAGTGGGTCAGGAGCACATCACTACTACGCTGAAAAACGCTATTGACAATAACAAAGTAGCACAGGCGCTCTTGTTTTGTGGTCCGCGGGGTGTAGGAAAAACCACCTGCGCCCGTATTGTAGCACGCATGATCAATGGCTTTGAAGAAAAAGCAGAAGTTAATTCTCTCAATATTTTCGAACTCGATGCCGCTTCCAACAACTCCGTAGAAGATATACGCAATCTGATCGATCAGGTACGTTATCCACCTCAGTTCGGAAAATTCAAGGTTTATATTATTGACGAGGTTCACATGCTTACCGCCCAGGCCTTCAATGCATTTTTGAAGACCCTGGAAGAACCACCTCCGTATGCTATTTTTATTCTGGCTACTACCGAAAAACACAAGGTAATTCCTACCATTCTTTCTCGTTGCCAGATTTTTGATTTCAATCGCATACAGGTTTCGGATATCGCCCGTCAGTTAAAGAAAGTTGCCGATCGTGAAAAAATCAACATAGAAGACGAAGCCTTGCACCTCATTGCTCAAAAGGCTGATGGCGCTTTACGCGATGCGCTTTCTATTTTTGATTTGATGGTTACCTTTTCATCGGGAAACCAGGTGACCTTCAAAGATGTGCTCAACAACCTGCACATCCTCGATTACGATTATTATTTTAAAGTGGTCGATGGCTTGTTGACAGAAAACCACACACAACCATTGTTAATATTAGATGAGATTTTGAAAAAGGGATTTGATGCTCACAATTTTATTGTCGGACTCAATGAGCATGTGCGAAATCTTTTAATCTCACAGGATGCACGCACCGTTAACCTCATGGAAGTACCGGATAGCATCAAGAAAAAATACCTGGAACAAGCCAGTGTTTCATCGCCCTCGCTGCTTCTTTCCTGGTTGAACATAGCCAGTCAATGCGACATCAATTATAAAAGCAGTAAAAATCAGCGTCTACTCGTTGAATTAGCCCTGATGAAAATGGCGCATATTCACGAGGTCTTTAAGGGATCAACAGATCAAGCAACAGCGGAAGCTGGATTAAAAAAAAAATTGAATTAAGTCCGGAACCATCGGCTCGCACCTCCGCTACTCCAGCGAAAGAAGAAACAAGTAAAGAAGA
>CAYGGY010000006.1:12191-51614 GCA_964349405.1 uncultured Ohtaekwangia sp.
CCTGCCAAAAAAGAAATACCTGTAAAAGAAAATGCTCGCCCAAGAACTACGATCAATCTGGGTAACATTTTAAAACCACCAACCAAAACCGAAGAAAGTAAAGAGGAAAAAATGGGCTCCTTACCAAAACAAGATGAGCCAATTGTAGAAAATAAAGTACGGGAAGTGTGGAAAGAGTATGCTGAACAAAGAAAAAATCAGGTGGCCGAATATCACATACTTAATCAAACATTCATAGTAAAAAACAATATGATCACGCTGCTTCTCAACAACCCGATTGAAGAGCCATTACTTCAGGGAATAAAATCTGATTTGGTTGGCTACCTGCGTGAGAAATTAAATAATAGCACCCTTCAGGTGGAAGGTGAGCTGCAACAATATAACACGAAGCGGAAAGCCTACACCAACAAAGAAAAGTTTGAATACCTGCTGGAGAAAAATCCTCACCTGAAAATGCTACAAGAAAAATTCGGCCTTGATCCGGATTATTAAACTATAACCACCAATTCACAGATTAGAAATTAAAAATCTGTGAATCAGTGGTCAAAAAAAACAAGGGAAATTCTAAACCTTTACATAGATCTTCTTCTTGTCCATAAAGTATCCCACGGCCCAGCAGGTAAGCATAATCCACAAGGCAAATCCGAGCGATCCATTATAGCCTCCGAGCGTAGCTCCAAAAATGGTTGAAGCAATCCAACTGTAAGCCGACTGTTCGCCTACCTTCAACATGAAAAGTAAAATCACAAACACTTCTGACACTACGTAAATGAACAACGTGTTCTTGCCGAATACTTCAAAAAAGTAGGTCCATTTTGTCTTCTTCGCAATATCAATTATGAATACAAGGATCGGCAACACCAACAGATCAATACCCACCGTATATAATACAAATGAACTTGTCCACAACTTTTTATTAATTGGGAAAAATAAATCCCACCACAAAGCCATAAGCACCAGGGCACAACCCACCATCATCATTTTGGCAATGGTTTCATAATTTTGTCCATTCTTTTGAAGAAAGAGTCCCGTTAAATACCCGGCAATTACATTCACAATGGAAGGGAGTGTACTCAGTAATCCTTCGGGATCAAAAGCAAGGCCTTCGCCATGATACATGTGGCTTTCACCAATCAGAAAAGCATCCAGTTTCAACACGGCATTACCTTCCAGCGAAAGATCACCAAAGGCGCCCAACAACACGCGATATAAAACCAGCGCCACCAAACTAAAAATGAGCGCTCCCTTTACTTTAAAATAATGGATGATAAGGGAGGCAAAAAAGTAACATAATGCGATGCGCTGAAGTACTCCAAAGATGCGCGTTTCACTCAATGGCTTAAGATGTCCGTTTTCAAAAAACGGAAACCAATACATCAGAAAGCCTAACAAGAATATGATGAGTGTGCGCTTTACTATCTTTTTTAAAAAATCACCATCTCCCATCGATTCATATTTCGGCAAAGCAAAACTCATTGAGTTACCGACAACAAAAAGAAAAGTTGGAAATACTAAATCAGTAAGCGTAAAGCCATTCCATTCAGCATGTAGTAAGGGTGAGTAGGTGGTTGTCCAGCTACCGGGAGAATTAACAATAATCATCAGGGCCACATCCATGCCTCTGAAAACATCCAATGACAAATAGCGACTTTTAAGCTCTTGCATGATCTATTGGTTTACACTTCCATCTATATTGAAATCCTGATCATTTACTCCTTACTTTCATTTCCTACCCAACACATCAAACATTCTGGTATATTTTATAGTAAGACTCCGATTGCTGATATTACCATACTGGTATACTTCATTATACACAACAAACAATCCGGTGTTGGCTTGCTCAAGCAAACTGAACCGTACGTTTGCCGACCACAAATCGGCTGCACTATTATACTGAATAAAGCTTTGCAGGTTAATGCGAGGACGGAACGAATAAGAAATACGGGCACCTAAAATACTGGCAACAAAATCACCCGTTGGCAATCTCACATCATTCACAGCCATACTCACATCTGAATTAAATTTATCACCAACGCGCATACCTAACGTAATACTGTTAATCAGACGACTTCCTCCAAATGAACCACCTAAAATATGGCGAGAACTAAGATAGATAGGCTTGCTTGGGTTGGTCATAAATACGATCTGTGCTTCCTGATGATTATATGTGCCAACAGGCACCCAAATATCTTTCGATATTTCAAAAGGCTTCACTACACCTTCGGTCGTAAAATTAGTACCGGTGTGTATTTCAAGGCCACTCACCCAAACCCAGTGGTTGTCGACATGAAGATAACTTGTTTCCTGAAAATTGTTGAAGTTCCAATAGCTGCGGTAAGATACATGAGGTCTTAGTTCCAACAAGCCGTATCGGCCATTCATGCGCACCTGTTTGAAGATGAGCATCTCGGGTTTTCGATAGGCTGATCGCAACAAAAATCCTACTTCAGGATTAAACCCTTCACTCACTTGCTGATAAGAAAAATTCAAGCGTAACCCATTCCATTCATAATTGGCTTGTAAGCGAAAAGCATCGGTGTTAATTGAATCCCCCGGTGTAAATGATTTAGAATAAAACCCGAATAATTGCGCTTTCTTACCAAAGCCCCATCTCCCATCTACTGCCACGGTGCGGTTATAATCATTTTCAGCTGCACCCATACCATCCCGATTCACAAACATGGCTCCGACATAAGAGCGTTGTGCAAACTGATGACTCACGCGCGCGACCGTGAAATTGTTTTTCTGAATCTCAGTCGAATCTGTCAATGACACATTATCGGTAAACATATTCAACATGCCGAAGCTGGTATTCTGAATTTTACCGGATAGTCTACCACCGCCAATAATCGGAACGCGCCTTCCGGATGGATCGAGACCTATCTTACGACTAAAAAACAAATCAACTTCACCCGGGCTGCCCACTGAAAAGAAGCCAGCATTTTCTAAAAAGAACGGACGCTTCTCCGGAAAAAATAAATTGAATCGGTCCAGATTTATTTGTTGTTGATCTACTTCCACTTGCGCGAAGTCTGTATGGTAGGTTAAGTCCAAGGTGACCGCAGGTGTAATACTGTACTTCACATCCATGCCTACAGCAGGACGGTAAACGGTTTCAGCATTAGGTATAGCATATTCGTGTGTTGCCTGACCTAACACATAGGGGATCAACTTCAAATTACCGGGGCTTTGCAAATTTAAACTGGTAAGCGTGCCTTCTAATGAAAGTCGTTTCATATCAAATTGAATCGGCAGCGCTGCCCAATAATCGATCTCATTCGTTTTACGAATGTTACGCTGAAAGTTGATTCCCCACACCTGATCTTTGCCTGAGGCGAAACGTAGGGTGCGAAGTGGAATGGCAAACTCAGCACTCCAGCCAAAATCTCCTACAATGCTTTTTACTTCCCACGAAGCATCCCAATTCAAGTTGAAGCCACCCACCGTACCACTTTGCATCCGGTTATTGGTATTATTTCCTTGCCCTTCGTTATCAACCTGTGCATCATATTCTATGCCGATGGGATTGGTACCAAACATAAATCCATTTTGGCTATCGTGATAGGTGTCGAGAATAAAAAGAAAACTATCGGTGTTATCCAAGGTGGCGTCTCTCCGGGCATCTGAAACAACCAATCGGTTGGGTTCCTTGTCATAACAGACTACAGCCAAATAAAATGTATTGGCTGTAAGGCCAATTCGTATTTCTGTTTTTTCTGTAGCCGGAAAACCAGAGTTGGGTTTGTTCTGCCACATTTCATCAATGGGTGTAATTGCCTTCCAGATCTCATCATTCAGTACATCACCATCTATTTTCAGTTCTGCATTCAAGGTCGCGGCTTTTGCTGATGGCCGTTCTTTTACGTTGGGCATGTTCACCACTGTTTGTGCAAAAACAGATTGACCAAAAAGCAGTAGTAAACTGAAGATTAATTGAAATACCGATCTCACGCTAAGATAATTTTGACAAATATCATGCATTTTTGCTTTATGCAATAGAAAGAATAAGCCTCATTACGCTAGTGGTATCAGGCACAGACTAATGGTAATGGTAATCGTTTAATATGGATGCCATAACATTAATACATCAATACTAAACGAAAATATCCCCATCCAATATGCCAAAACAAATAATAGACAAGGCGGAAAGAATACATGGAAATAAAATCATACCGCCTAAAAATGGAGAGTTGTGTCAGGTTAAATAAAAACAGGTTGAACCAAACAAGAACTGCCGACCACATGGGATAGTGGTCGGAACCAAACATAAATGCGGTCTGATAATAAGGCTCTAACAGCGCCACTATTAAAACACAAAACCAAATTATCCATTCATGACTAATAATCCTGAAGGCTGGTGTCAGAAAAAATAGAAGTACTGAAAGCGGTATGACATGAAAAATGATTTCAACAAAAAATCCAATAGCCGGGTAAAACGCCAGGGACTCAGGAAACAAGATATTTAAATCTGCAGGGAAACCTATCTCACTATCAACAACGATGGATATCGGCAAAAATAGTAAGGCGAGACAAGAGGAGTAAACAAGGTTTTTACGATTTCCACTTTTATATATTTCAAACCCACCCTTGTAACGAAGAAAAGTTAAAAAAGCAAAACCCAAACTAGTAACTAACAAGACAGCTACTATCGGATTCATTTTCCCAATGAATTTTTGAAATAATAGATGGTCAGAAAAATAGAGTGTTCCTGTCAGCACGATAGTAGCAGCAGATAAACTAATATAGGCCCGATATTGCCGCCTTTCTTTCACAAATAATTTCATAAATCAATTTGAATCACAACCATTCCGGCAAGAATTGAACAAGGGCGGAAAAGTATTTTATTTCAGAGCATTGCCCCTATGATTGTGATCGCATACATCAAACCGGTAGCGGTTACTTCCAGTATTAAATATTTCTTTCGGATACGGACAAATTCAGGAGTGGGAGTTTCTCCTTGCGATGGGATCAATTTCTCAAATTTTGGTTCCACAACATTGTCAATTACAGGTCCTATCACCCACATTAATCCGACCAGGACGAGCTTGATAATGAACAAAGTTGTGAAGGAGTATCCCACAAATAAGAATCCGATTCCAGACAGAGTCAAAAGGATCATACCCATTATAATGAGCCTGGTAATTGATTTGGCTACCATGAAATAGACAGGCAAGAATTCAGTGTTTGCCTTGCTTTTAAAAAGGAGCACGAGTTTTACCGTTGCGGACCCAACTCCCAATGATAACCCAAGTAAATGGATCGCCATTAAAACCATAGGAACGGTTGACATATATTTCTTTTTTCGTTGACTTTACTTATTGATTTACGCAATAAATATGCATCGATCCATTTATCCTTTCAATGATTGCCATATATAATTGGAATGATTTTAGGCATTCAAAAACCCAAACATCTTCCACACTCTGCGCATCATATCATGGGCGAAATCCGGTTTTAAAAATTGAGCGGGGCACGTGCCGGGAATAACAACAATCCCATTTGCCTTACACATTTCCACCGCAGATGGAGAGACGCTAGTATTGCCTTTAGAAAGGCCTGGCTTGGTGCCCATCAGGCAATGCATCCAAACATGTTTGATCCCTAAAGTCACGCATTGCTGAACCATCTGTTCGGTGACTCTTGGATTGGTGAGCATGAACACGGCATCCGGTTTTTCAGGAATGGAATTTAAATCGGGGTAGCACGGTGCATCATCATAAGAAGATATACGTGGATTGACGGCATAAACCCGTAACCATTTTCCTTAAATTTTCTGTAATTCAGGTTGCAACCGGTTTCGCGTTTATCTGAAACTCCTACCACTGCAATTATCTTTTGTGCGAAAAAGTCTTGTACGAGTTCTTCAATCTTTTTCATGGATATACTTTTTATACTTGATTCAACTTAATAAATCTGAATTGCGCCAATGTCTTCGAACCCCAAAGCAACGTCACGATGGCAACACAGGATATGGCGATAACCGCGCAGATGCGCGGGTCATAAAAAGGAACGGCTCTCTGTAAATTATTCTGCGGCCATAGACTCCAAAACAAACCGGTTGACCAATGGAACAAAGCCATTGCGAACAAGCTATTCCCCGCGTTGTTATAAACCCAGACGAACAAAACCCGGCCCGCTATTGTGTAGAGTGCGTGCCAGAAAATCCACTCGAATGAATAATATCCGCTAATGATGAAACCCGGAATGTGATACCCTGCCCATACGAACCCAAGTAGTATGCCTGACGTTAGTGCACTGTATCGCTGTTGCATGGGTTCCATCGCATAGCCTGTCAAGCCCAGCTCTTCTCCATAGGTCATGAAGAAAACGGTGCTGTAAGTGAGAAGGATGCCCAATGAAATGGTTGGTGCTGAAATAGTGGCTCCCGACAAACGCTGAATCCAATAATTTATAAAACCAAAGCCAGGATATAAGAGCAGGATTATAGCGTACCAGAATTTGGGTTTAATGGTACGAACGTCATACGTTCTTTTTAAAAATTCAACGATGCCAGCTTTTCCACCTTCCCGATAAATAAGAATAAGTGCCGCCACCATCGGCATGGCCAGTGGAAGCTGATACAAATATAATCCCTCAAAAATCTGAACATCATAAATCGAACCGAGTATCCAAAGTGGAATGGATAATATAAACAGTAGTAGAAAAAAGTTCCTAAGCGATCTTGGCTTTGATCTGTTCATGTTCATCGTTATTTATTTATCAGCTCTACTAAGAAAGGCTTTAAAAGTAAGCACCGCTCCAATGACAATAAGAATCATTTGTACAGCAAGCACCCAGGAAGCATTGCCAGAACCTTGTTGAACAGACTCCGGAAAGAACATCCTAGCCAGGCCTCCGAACATGATGAACCAGCCCATGAGTGTTATGATCACCGACCAATCAGGCGTCCAATGATTGTGACCAATGATTATTGAAAGCCCTGCAACAAACCATAATGAGCCCGCCAGGTAAGTTTGCGTAACCGAAACGGTTGCCCAGATATGAGCATTCATTGCTTCTGATATATTCATCACAATCAGAGCAGGACCAAGCAACTTTGCAATGTGCTTTGAGTTTGTCATATCAACTCAGATTTATTTTTTATCAAATCCTGATTTCAAGAAATTCATATTTGATATCATCTTGGGACTTTGACCGTAAACAAATCGTATTGCATCCTCAAATATTTCAATCAACTTACCGATTCAACTTTTTTTCCTGCACGCAGAATCATCACCGAAACCAAGACAACAAAAGCGAGCAATAGCAAAGGCAAGACTTCGCCAGTCTTGGCATACACGGTGGGTATGCGTGCACAGCACATGGCAACCACAAAAACACCATCGCCAGAACCACCCCAAGGCAAGCTGCCCAGCAACCTTCCATATTGATCACATGCAATAGATTCGGAAGCACGCACGGGACGCATCATCGGCAACCCTGCCGCCACTGTACTCATCCTAGCCATCCTGCTATGCTCACGATCTATACCGCGCCAATCCGATGCAGGAATGAGCGCAACTTCGGCACCATCATTGGCATTATCGCGCGCAATCTCAGGGAAAGAGTAATCGTAACAGATTCCTCCGGAGATATTAATACCATCAAAAGATATGACTCGCGCATGAGCAAAGCCCGCATCATGTGGATCTCCGGGAACAGGATGTCTTTTTATATACTCATCTGCCATCGTTCCATCCGGAAGATATACCCGGTACTTATTAACATAGTAAAACGGATGGACTGACGTAGCAACGGCATACGCCATGAGCAAGAACACACGCTTCTCCTTCGCGAATGCTTGCCCGCGTGACACCAACGCATCTTCACCAGCCACCGTCACCACCGTGGCCACTTCGTTCCACACTACCACTTTTGCACCGAGTGCGACTGCCCGTTCTGTCCGGGTGAACAACTCATTATCGAGTGAACGCAATGCATCAATGTTTTTCAAGGCGCTATTAAATTCCTTATGCGTAACGGGAGATACAACGCCACCCACGCGAATCATTTTTCCGGGAGCAACTTCAGATAATCGTAGTTGACCATACATCAACACACAAAACAATATCAGCCCAAAAGCCGCAATATCTTTTCGTACTGTTACTGTGGTGATACCAGAACTCCATACGGCAGCAACTAAACCGGAGCCTAGAGCGACAAGAAAAGTGATGCCTCCCAATCCGGTGAATGTGGCCAGTTGAATAAGAGGCAGGTTATTAATCTGGGTATCCGCCAGTATCCCCCAACTCGCCCCTGGGGTAAAACTATATTGAATCCAGCTCAGCACCGTAGTCATGGAAGCAAATGTGTAAACACCCCAGCGGGCTCCTAACCTGCGATGCGCCAGGCCTGCAACAGACATTGATACGAAAGTGGAAAACGCCATTGGTATTGCGAACATAGGCACAGGTGCCCAGGGAATTTCACTGGTTACCATCTTACTCACAGTGAGTAGGTATGCAATAACAAGAGTACCAAACAGTGCAAGGTGTTGCTTTACTGTACTCCGTTCATAAATGAAAACAAGCAACGGTGCATAGACAATCCACCCTAATTCTTCGAGGCTGAACCTCATAAAGGTGACCATAATAAGAACAGAGCCGGAGATGAGAAGGAATGCTCCCGACATCTGCCCGGTATTTTTTGAATTCGCCATGTTGATTTTCCTTTCTATTATTTGTAGCACTCAAATTTCAATGCGATTGCGATCGATCATCATCCCATTAGTTATCCTTTTCAAATGGCAATATTCCTGATCATTCCATCATAGGTTGAATCTGAAGAAACTCCATATCCATTCACAAAGATTCCCTTCCCGCCATCGCGGGATTCAATAGCATACACCACCGCTTCATCGTCAGGGTCGGTATTGCCTTCAAACCGATGCACTTCAATAATTAAAAATTTATCACTGGCTTGTTGAATGGTTGATTGAGTGGGCTGAAGAGATTGTGCGCCATCAAACCCCAAATTAAAATCAATCGTAAACCCATTTTTATTAAGGGCATCAATTGTTTCGGTTATGGTTTCGTACGTAACCATAGGCTTCGCGTGAACTGTACGACAAATTTGCGGCTATCTTATGCTACTATTCAATGATCTTTAAGCCAAAAGGAAATGATCTTGCTCAATCATCACTAATTGTAAAACAACCGTATCGTCTTCCGTACCGAAGCTGGCTTATTTCTAAGGCATCTTGATGTCCGCTTCGCTATAATTACAGAGAATCTTCATTTAAGGTTTTTAAAACGACCATTTCGTTTTACTTAAACTCTATTACATCCGCCACAATCACCACTGTAAGTTTTGTATATACAAACGTATTTAGTGTTTCAGCGTCATAGCGAAGGTTCACCAAGGCCAGTGTGCGGTTAACCGGGCTGCCGTTTTTTACTTCAAAGTTTGACCAGAGGTTTTGCATGGCCGTTTTATACAAAGTACGATTAGGAGTAACAGGTATCAACGAAAGTTGCATACCCCCCATTCCTATACCGTAACTTACCCCGAAAACTCCTCCGCTTGAAGCTTCACCGCAGACATTCGTTGCAATGATACGATAGTTGTTGTTCGTTAGGCCTACATCAGTACGATGTGTAGAAGCAGTAAGGCCGGCAGAAGCGCAACCACCCAGGGTGCCAACAATCGCCATGATTGATAATAAAACTAAAATTTTCATGTTCGGTTTCATAGCTTTCTGGTTTTTAAAAATCACGTAAAGTGAGAATAACTTTATAGGATTGCCAATGATCGAAATCGTCTTAAGCAAAGACATCTATCGATTCAATGAGTTTTTTCACGTATGCTTACTTGGATCTAAATAATATTTTCTGTGATCCCATTTGATTTGGGTATCATTAATTTGATCCTTCAAATCTTTGGTGTCATCCGTAAACATTGGTTCCCAGACACCATCCTGTTTTTGTTGAAAATAACCGGGATAAGACTGCGGTTTTATAAACCAAAGTGCATTGAAATAACTATGAATAAATGATTTCCACACATCCTATTCATTGTTGACCCCTACAGCAACGTGACATGTTTTATAAAAAAACTAACCTTTCATCTTGTGGAATACTGTCTTCTGCATCAATCGAAACATTGGGTGCTGGCATCTCCTCTTGATAACAGCGAAGGTAGTTTGTTACCAGACAAAGCTTCTACCAAAAAGAAACAGAATTGAAAATCAAACCGGTGGCAATGCTTTTCTATTTCCTAATAAAGCCTGAATTCAAAAGAGATTATGATAATCGTAGCACACAGGTAGTGACCATCGGGGGAAAGTCTTACATAGAAGAGCGTGGACAGTCGTTGCATTTCTGATTTATCAGGATTTTTTTTAATGGATAGCTCCTGCTAGGAGGTGTGTCTGTGTGCATAACTGATCAGTGAGCTGTACACATTCGGATAGTATCATTCAACCTGGCTTACTAAATTCACTAAAAACAAGGTTTATCAATCTGGCTTTTGATTTGCAGAACGAAATCCAAATTCAGTTTATGAGAACATTTATAGGATTGGCTCTTTGGTTCATATTACTGGTAATCTGCTGGCCATTGGCATTGATCATGTTAGTACTCTTTCCGCTGGTGTGGTTGTTGTTAATTCCGTTTAGAATGGTAGGCTTCACCCTGGATGTTGTATTCAATATTATAAAAGGAATCGTGTTGTTTCCGTTTCGGATCATAAAATCGATCTGATCAGAATTTTTGTTATTATTAAAATAAGATAGCGATAGCGTGAAGTTGTACGCTTGAGAGGCAATTATTGAAACACAAAATACACGGCAATCGTGTTTGTGTTGAGACGCTTTAAGGGGTCCGAATAAATGCTGGGGTCATTGCCTAATACATTCGTGATACCTCGCGCAAAGCGAATTTCCTGAGAGAATTTAAAGAGTGGAAAATAAAAATCAAAACCAAGGCCACCTTCCAGCTGCACGTTGCTTCTGCGAATGTCCAGTCCGGATGATGATTTAATTTCATTCTTTCCCGAAAGTTCAATACCGGGTGTAATGCCTCCGATCATATACATGCGCACATTGCCCCTGCGCATCGATTTGTATTTGAGCAATAGCGGTAACTCCACGTGTGTCGACTCAATGAACTGCACATCGGTAGACTCATCCGTATAGGTGTATCTAAGCTTGTGTGTGTAAAATCCGGCCTTTGGCATCAGGCGTAAATCCAGAAATTCATTCACCCGGTAATTAACCAAAAAACCAAGGGAGAAGCCAGGGACAAACTCGGCCATCACAGAATGAACGGTATCGTATTTAGCTGTAACAAAACGATCAGCATACGTTACCTGGTAGGCGGACGTATGTAAGCCAATCATGAAACCATAACTGATCAATCGATCATCATAGTTTGGGTTATGTTGGCGTGCCCACCTGAATTTCTGGCCATCCGAAATAAACGGCAAGCCAATCAAGATGACCAGCAGCGCTATTTTATTCCGGTGTAAAGAGAACTTATCCCCAATGTTAATGGCTTGCATACCGTTTCTTTAAAACCAAGTCGGTTCAATATATTTACAAAGTGATCTCCATCTGGAAACGCCTGCACAGATTCAGGCAAATAGGTATAGGCAGCAGGATCACGTGAAATCAATTTTCCTATTTTCGGTAAAATGAAATTGAAATAGAAATTATAAAATTGTTTAAATGGAAACATCCGCGGCTTAGAAAACTCCAACACCACCATGCGTCCACCGGGCTTCAGCACCCGGTACATCTCTGCAATACCTTTTTCCAGATTTTCAAAGTTGCGCACACCAAAGGCAACGACCACCGCATCGAATTTATTTTCTTCAAATGGTAAATTTTCTGAATCTCCTGAAAGCAACTCTATTTTGGCATCGTATCCCCGCTCCTTCATTTTCTTTCTGCCTACTTCCAGCATTCCTTCTGAAATGTCTACGCCAATTACTTTATCCGGATTGAGTTTGAGTGTTTCTACCGCAAAATCGCCTGTGCCAGTGGCTACATCTAATATTAATTTAGGCTTACCCGCAGTCAATAACTTTACGGCTTTCTTTCTCCAGCGAATATCAATACCTAAACTTAAAAAATGATTAAGAAAATCATAGTTGCCGCTTATGGAATCAAACATGCGCGCCACCTGCTCTTTCTTTCCGCTGCGGTCTTCTTTATATGGAACTACTGTCAAGTTTTAGAAATTAATGGTAACTGATTTTGTGATGAACAAATTTCAATTCGTAAAGTTATTGGAAAAGACCGATTAATTATCGGTTACTTTAAACTCAACCCTTCTATTCAATTCGCGTCCCTCAACTTCATCATCATTGGATGCCATCGGCTTGGTTTCGCCATAACCAATGGCTGTTACCCGGCTTGCCGCAATTCCTTTTGAGGTAAGATAAGATTTAACGGCATTGGCTCTTCGCTGAGATAATTTCTTATTAAATGAATCATCCCCTACGTTATCTGTATGCCCACCAATTTCAACTTTTACTGCCTTATTTTGCTGCATCATGTTGAGTAATTTGTTGAGTTCATCATAGGATTGCTCTTTGAAACTCGCTTTGGCAAAGTCATAATAAATATTACGAAGAACAGAAACAGCCCCTACTTTTAGTTTTCGTAACGAAACAGTACGTGATTCGGTAGAAGGATTTTCAGATTTTCCTTTGAGCGAAAGGTTTATATTTTCAAAAATATACCCATCGGCTTCTACATAAAGCAGGTAATCTTTCGCTGAGGGTGAATTAATGGTAAATTCAAATGTGCCACCGGAAGATTTGCTTGGTTCCACCACGGTTTTATCCTTTCCCATCAGGCGCACGGTTGCTGCTACGGCTTTTTTGGATTCAGCATCGACAACGTTAACTACGTATTGGTAGGATTTCAAATCTTTTTTCGGAGGATCCTTCGCTACTACGGGTTCTTTTACGACTACCGGCTCTTTTACAACCACGGGTTCTTTCTCAACCACAGGCTCTTTGTTGGCCACGGGATCGGTGGCTTTCTCGGTCTTAGTATCCATTGGAGTTACCAGATAAATGTCAGAGTACCCGCTGCCACCTTCGCGCACCGATGCATAATAAAAGCGATTGGGGGTAGCAGTGCCTGACATAAATATATCATCGTCTGGTGTATTGATTGGAAAGCCCAGGTTCTCAGGCTCCGACCATTCATTCTTTTCGGCATTAATCAGTGTGGATTTATATAAATCATAGCCGCCCATTCCTTTCCTTCCCATAGAACTGAAATAAAGGGTCTTGCCATCTATATCAATGTATGGACCTTCCTCGTCAAGTTCTGTATTAATTTTAGGTCCCAGATTTTTTACAATATTCCACGCGCCTTTGCTATCCTTGGTGGCCGAATAAATATCCTTCTGACCCAACCCGCCAGGCCGTTCACTGGAAAAATATAATGTCTTTTCATCCTTCGTTATAGAAGCTGAATATTCTCTGAAGGAAGAATTGATCGCGCCAGGCAGTGGCTTTTTTAAACTCCAGGTACCATCGGCTTGCCGCTCAGAAAATAAAATATCGCCATTCCCTACATCATCATAGATAAAAAGGGTTTTTCCGTTTGGGGATAACGTCAGGTTTGAGTTATTGAACTTGGTATTGATGTTTGTTCCGATGTTTTGGGCGGATCCCCAGGTGCCTCCGGTTTTTGTGCTAAAGAAAATATCTTCAAACGGCTTGTTATCATCCCAAACATCTTCATTGATGTTGCCACTTTTTCTACGGGAAGTAAAAATCATTTCTGTTTCATCGGCATTAACAACAGGGGCATAATCCTCATACTCCGAATTAATAGCCTTGCCAGCATTGACGATCGAAAACGGCTTTTTGTTGGCGACAAGTTCCTTTCCTGTATTACATTCTTCCAACCTGTGGTCCACTTCATTCAATGGTAATTTGTCTTTTCCCGGATAGCTTGCATTCTTCTGTAACCTGCTTTTATACCGGTTGTAAAAATCGATGGCATGATCAAATTCATAACCATTTTGATAACCAAAGCCAATCCAATATTCCAGGTCAAAGCGGAAGTTTGGTTGCTGCCGGTACACCCGCGATAAAAACTTAACCGACATGTGTTTATTAATGGTAAGGATATAAAAATACCCTGCTTCGAAGTTGGCCCTCGCATTGGTGGTATCGGCTTCGGCCGCCATTACATACACCTCGCGGATATCATCCAACGCCTGCGAGGCAGCAATCATCTCCTTGGCCAAGGCCATGTATTCTTGTGACTGAACCTTATCCTGGTCCTGGGCCTGCAAAAAATAGGAGGTAAAAACAAATATTGTTAATAGTAATAAGGCTTTGCCAAATTGGTGCATACACACGAAAGTTTTGTTAAATGCTAAAAATACCCATTTGCAATAGGCAAGTTAATAAAATATAACTACTTCAAAATGAGTATCGCTAATATAAATACATAATCTATTACTTCATTCTGTAATTTTGAGGTTCCGACAGATTCAAACCAACCCAGAAGCTACATGGAAATACTATCAGCGGAATTTATTATTAGCAACACTCAGATTAGTAAGTGTCCATCGACAGATATGCCCGAATTTGCTTTCATCGGCCGGTCAAACGTGGGCAAATCGTCTTTGATTAATATGCTCACACAGCGTAAAAACCTCGCCAAGACTTCATCAACCCCAGGCAAAACGCAAACCATCAATCATTTTCTGATCAATAAGAAATGGTTTCTGGTTGACCTGCCCGGCTATGGCTATGCCAGTGTTAGCAAATCTACCAAAGAAGGATGGTCTCAAATGATCGAGTCCTATTTTAAACAACGCGAAAATGTGTTTTGCACTTTCATCCTGATTGACTCGCGACTGGAACCTCAAAAAAAAGATATTGACTTCATCAATTGGCTGGGCGGCTTGGGCGTACCCATCGCCTTGGTGCTGACTAAAATAGATAAGATCAAACAATCTGAATTGGCCAAATCAAAAAAGAAATTTGAAAATCGTCTACTCAAAGATTGGGAAGAGCTACCCCCAATTTTTATCACCTCTTCCGAGAAGAAGACAGGCCGCGATCATTTGTTGGACTTCATAGAGCAGGCTATAAAAAAGTAATACGCAAACATCTTTGGGTATCCACTTTGTTAAGTTGATAAAGTAGAATTAGTTTTGCCCGCTAATTAACACACTATGGAATTAACGGAAATCGCATCGATCAGTGGAAAAAGTGGACTTTACAAAGTACTCAAGCCAGGTAAAGCGGGCGTGTTGCTCGAATCGCTCGATGCTGTCAAGACCAAAGTGGTGGCAGGAGCCTCTCAGCGAATGTCCGTATTGAGTGAAATATCTATTTACACAACCACCAAAGAAGGCACCATTGGCTTGCAGGATGTCTTAAAGAAAATCAATAAAGATTTCGGTACCGATCTGGGTGTGGATACAAATTCAGACTCAAATGAATTAAAATCATTTCTGAAGTCGGTATTGCCTGAATACGATGAGAATCGCGTGTATGTTTCCGACATCAAAAAATTGGTGAAGTGGTATGGTGTGTTGCACGAATATGCACCCGAAATCTTCGTTGAAAAACCAGAAGAACCAGTTAAATAAAGCGCTCGGCTTTCTCAACCATTTTCTTTGACCCAACATAAAACGGAGTGCGCTGATGAAGTGTTTTAGGTTTAATATCTAAGATCCTGTTCTTTCCATCGGTAGCTTTGCCTCCAGCTTGTTCGGCAATAAAAGCCAGCGCATTACACTCATACATCAATCGAAGTTTTCCATTGGGGTTTTTGCCAGTGTCCGGATATAAATAAATTCCGCCCTTGAGTAGGTTGCGATGAAAGTCGGCCACCAGGGATCCGATATAACGGGCTGTATATTCTTTATCCTTACAAAATTCTAAATACGACTTAATTGCTTGTGAGAAGGAGTTCGCCAATCCCTCATTAATGGAATACACCCTACCCTCTTCGGGTATAATCATGTTGGTGTGGGAAAGCACATATTCACCTAATGTGCTTTCATAGGTAAATCCATTGACGCCATGGCCCGTGGTATAAACCAACATGGTAGATGATCCATACAAAATATATCCGGCAGCTACCTGATCGCAACCGCATTGCAGAATATCTTCTTCTTGAATGGGCTGACCCACCGCACTCTTTCTGCGGTAAATAGAAAAGATCGTTCCAATAGAAACATTAACATCGATGTTGGACGAGCCATCCAACGGATCAATGGCAATCACATAATTTCCATCATTGTTGAGATCCACATAGGATTCTGTTTCTTCTGAAATCAGGGCACAGGCCTCACCTCCTTTGGTAAGTGCCCGGGTAAACCGGATGTTGGCTAATACATCCAACTTTTGTTGCTGTTCTCCTCCACTATTTTGTGACCCCACAGCACCCATGATGTCGATTAATCCTGCCTTATTCACTTCCCGATTCACCACCTTGGAGGCCAACGCAATATCGCGTAGTAATTGCGACAGCTCGCCCGAAGCATACTGAAATTGGTCCTGATTATTTTTTATAAACCGATCGAGCGGTGTGCCAATTGGCAAGGCTATTCGGGAAGCTTCCATGAATTTGTTCATGCTAAATGGTGATTGAAAGGGTATTGTTAAATTCGGCCCAACGTTGCGCCAGATCAGGAGCAAATATACAATGCAATCGTTTGAAACCTATTAAATTAAGCATATGAGGGTATTTAAGTTTGGCGGAGCTTCTGTAAAAAATGGCATTGCTATCAAAAATGTCGCTTCAATAGTAAAGCGTTATGCGCAAGATCAACTTCTTGTCGTTGTATCAGCGATGGGTAAAACCACCAACGCATTGGAACGAATCGTTTCGTTGGGGCAGGGAAACAAAGATTTTAGTGGTGAGCTCGCAGAAATAAAATCCTACCACCATGAAGCGTTGAAAACACTTGACCTAATAAATTCACCCGCGCAAAAACTAATTGATGAAGTCATTCAAAAGATTGCACTTGAGGCAACAAAGATTGGCGATTATGATCAGATCTATGATCAGGTAGTTTCACAAGGTGAAGTTCTT
Organism: uncultured Ohtaekwangia sp.; assembly: GCA_964349405.1. Lineage (GTDB taxonomy): Bacteria > Bacteroidota > Bacteroidia > Cytophagales > Cyclobacteriaceae > ELB16-189. Next base: position 29,215 of record CAYGGY010000006.1, read on the forward strand.
TCGTCTCATGTTTTATCTCACTATCTCCAATCGGTAGCACTGGATGTAGCGTGGGTGGATGCCAAAAATTTTATCGTCACCGATGAAACCTGGCGCGAAGGGAAAGTGAACTGGGAAAAAACCAAGGAGAATACAAAGTCATTAAGAAAGATACTCGAAGAAAAAATAATTGTGACACAGGGTTTTATTGGGGCAACTTCCGCTGGATTTACTACCACACTGGGTCGCGAAGGCTCTGATTATAGCGCAGCCATTTTTGCTTCTTGCCTGGATTCGCACTCGGTAACTATTTGGAAAGACGTGCCTGGCGTGATGAGCGCTGATCCAAAGCGTCTGCCTAATGCTGTTGTCTTTGAGGAACTGCCTTATGAAGAGGCCGCTGAGATGACCTATTATGGAGCTTCGGTGATTCACCCCAAAACAATCAAGCCACTGGCGAATTCAAAAATTCCCTTGCTCGTAAAAAACTTTGATGATCCTTCATTGCCCGGCACGCGCATACATGAATGCAAAATAGACCGATTGCCCCCTCTTATTGTTTTCAAAGACAACCAATGTTTGATCTCCTGTAAGGTGACAGACTTCACCTTTGTGAATGAGCAACAAATCGGATTCATTTTCCAGGCTTTGATGAATCATGATGTGCACATCAATGTCATGCAAAACTCAGCCATTTCTTTTTCCTTTTGTGTAGACTTCCGCGATCATAAGATTCTGAAACTGATTCATGAGCTGAGTAACCAATTCGAAGTGTATTACAACACCGGATTGACCTTGATCACCATCAAAAATTATGATGCCGATTCATTCAGTAAATACAGAAATAAAACCGGAGTTATTCTCGAACAATCTTCGCGTTCTACCTTGCAGGTATTAGTGAAAAACTAATTTTTGTTACGGGAGATTGACGTTATCAGATTATCAATAGATCGGTTAAGGATATCAAATACCTCCTGAAAATCTTCTTCTTTTCCATAATAAGGATCAGGCACATCGCCAGGCTCAAGTGGATCAAATTCCCTCATCAGTTTAATTTTGTGCTGGTGCGTGCTCGCTGTAGACAACTTGAAAATAGTATCATAATTACTCTGATCCATAGCCAGAATAAAATCAAAGGCTTCTAAATCATGAGCGGAAAGCTGACGAGCTGCATGATTAATTGACACCCCATTTTTAAGGGAATTTTTTATTGTTCTATTGTCCGGTGAAAGCCCGATATGATAATTGGAAGTGCCGCATGAATCACTCGTGAATGTATGAGTAAGTCCTTTTTCACTAATTTTATGATTGAAAATCGCCTCCGCCTGGGGAGATCGGCAAATATTGCCCAGACAAACAAATAAGATTTTTTTCATAAGTGGACAAAAATACGACCCACGGTGGGTTACATCAAATTCATGTCTTGGATATAAAAGCGCATAGCACGTATTTTATCTGCCTTTTGGTTAGAGAAGGCCCCGTCAACAAGAGGGGGCCTTTCTTTTTATAACCATCCATTTCTATGCTATTCACATCAGCAATTTTTTAGTTTTGTCATATCAATAAAAACCCGAAAAATGGAATTCATAAAAGTTACTGAACAAAAAGAACCCTTTATCGCCTTGATAGAACTCAATCGCCCCAAAGAGTTAAATGCCTTGAACAAGCAACTGATGGAAGAAGTACGCGATGCATTACAAGCGCTTGATAAAAATGATCAGGTTCGGGTAATCATCATTACGGGTAACGAACAGGCTTTTGCCGCTGGCGCTGACATTAAGCAAATGGCTGATAAAACAGCCATCGACATGTTACTAATAGATCAGTTTAGCACGTGGGATCAGATACGAAAAACCAAAAAGCCAATCATCGCTGCCGTGTCTGGCTTTGCGCTGGGGGGTGGCTGTGAATTTGCCATGACCTGCGATATGATCATCGCCTCAGAAACCGCCCGGTTTGGACAACCAGAAATTAAAATCGGAACGATACCAGGGGCCGGTGGCACACAACGACTCACCCGCGCTATCGGCAAAGTCAAGTCAATGGAATTGATTCTTACTGGCCGATTTTTATCTGCCGAAGAAGCACACTTTTATGGCTTGGTGAATAAAGTGGTTCCAAAGGAAATGTATCTGCATGAAGCGTTGCAACTCGCCAAAGAAATTGCACAACTTTCACCGGTGGCCGTTCAACTGGCTAAAGAAGCCGTAAATCGTTCCTTCGAAACTCACCTCGATGAAGGCCTCGCCTTCGAGCGAAAGAACTTCTATCTCACCTTTGCTTCTGAAGATCAGAAGGAAGGCATGAAAGCATTCGTTGAAAAACGAAAAGCAGAATTTAAAGGAAAATAAAAAAACAAAACCCGGCTACTAACCGGGTTTTGATTGTAAAGGAAGATGTTGTCTTATCTTACATTAATACCAAAGCCTACCGTGAGTGTGTTATACTTTTGAATTGTATAATCACCATGAAAGGTAAACACAGCAAGCTTTAACCGAAGGCCAGCGGTGGTACGCAGGCCATTGGACTCTGCCTTGATGTTAATAGGATCCGTAATATCCGTTTTCCCGTCTTGATCAAGATCATAATTACCTTTCATAGCAAGCTTGTTGTTGGCGATATTATACCCAATGCCTCCATAAAATGTAAGCACAGATATTTTTTTAGAAATCAATCCCTGGATGGTAGTGGCCGATGACTCAAAGATTGCCTTTTGATCAGGATGAAGCGTGGGATCAAGGCTTACATCTAACTTCATTTTGGTATAACCAACAAAGGCCGACAAATCGAACGGAAGACTTTTAACACCAGGCATGTATTGCTTTAAATCGTGCATAACACCCACTCCAAACAAATTAAACTTGGTATCACTACCAAGATTTAGCGTAGGAACAAACCTGACTTTAAGATCAAATCCTTTCGGTAAACCAATACCAAGGTGTGCTATGGGAATCGGTATCGCCTGAACGCCAATTGATTTTTTTAAATCGATACCGCCCGGTGCGTCTACGGAGGAATTGGTGCTCGGAATACCATAACGTGGTTTTATTTCAGGACCGAAAACAGTAGGCACACTGCCTGTACCATTGGTAATAGCAGTTCCTCCGATACTTTCTAATTGGATGTTTTTTAACTCACTATTTTTCACTGTATAAAATAGATCGGAATTAGGAATATATACCGCTGAAACCGATACGGTTAAATCCACACCAAAGGATTTGTGAGGCTTGGCCGTGTTGTACCACCCTTGATTAAGTCCATAGCCGAAGGATTTTAACATCGGAGAGGAATATCCCTCAATAAGTCTATTTGCATCAGCTACACTTCCTTTTAATAAGTCATTCAGATCACCCTGTGCAAAAGCTGAAATAGATAAAATCGATAACAAATAAATGAATAGATACTTTTTCATAGGATACAATTTTTATATCAACGCAATTTAATTGAAATTATTGAGGTATTCGGGATGAGATCCATTTAGAAGTCCCAATAATCCACTTGATTAAACTATTTTAGCGGAAAAAATTAACCTTGATTTTTTATACCCTTTCCCTTTGGCTTCTTCAGCTGACTTATCGAATAGCGGCAATGTTTCACGCTAAGGCACATCTTTATGTAAGTGGCCGTATAAATCTCTTTGACAAACTAACGATCGCCTTTCGTGAGAACAAGAGTCCACTCGTTTGGATTCACTGCGCTTCACTCGGTGAATTTGAACAAGGCAGGCCCATCCTAGAAGCACTCAAAAAACAAAATGCTTCGCTCAAAATACTACTCACTTTCTTTTCACCTTCCGGTTATGAGGTAAGAAAAAACTACCCACAAGCCGATTATATATTTTACCTGCCGTGGGATACTGCCCATAACGCCAAACAATTTATTGCTATCACGAAACCCACCATAGCCATTTTTATCAAATATGAATTTTGGTATAACTATACCCATGAATTAAAAAAGAATAGCATTCCGATTATCTCTGCCTCCAGTATCTTTCGTCCCAATCAGATTTTTTTTAAATGGTATGGCTCTTTTTTTCGCAAGATTTTAAAAACATTCGATCATTTCTTTGTACAAACTCCCCAAAGTATAGAGTTACTGAAGCAACTGGGAATTACTCAAACTACCTTAGCGGGAGACACTCGTTTCGATCGTGTATTTGAAGTAACACAACAAGCTGCACACATTGAGGTGGCACACACGTTTAAAGGAAATGATAAAACATTTGTAGTCGGAAGCCTTTGGCCCGAAGATCTTGACGTGCTTGCACCCTTCATTGATGAACACGCACACTCACTAAAATTTATTCTGGCACCGCATGAAATCAGCGAGCGATTCATCAATCAGATTGAACAATCTGTAAGCGCAAAAACGATCCGTTATTCACGTGCTTCTGAAAATCTGGATACCTATTCTGTGTTGATCATCGATAACATCGGCATGCTCTCAACACTTTATCGCTATGGCGAATTTGCCTATGTTGGGGGCGCCTTTGGCAAAGGGCTTCACAATATTCTTGAGGCCGCCTGTTATGGTGTTCCCATATTCTTTGGAAATAAAAATTACCAAAAGTTTCAGGAAGCAAACGATCTGATCCTGAGAGGCGGTGCCTTTGCCGTTGGCGATTACACAGAATTAAAAAAGAATTTTGAATTGCTCAACAACATGCCCGAAAGCTTTTTACTGGCGTGTGATGTTACCCAATCGTATGTAAAAGAGAACCTGGGGGCGACCAATAAAATTGTTTCCTATTGCAATAACCTTCTTTCCGCATGAAAGGCCGCGTGACTAAATCAACCGGATCGTGGTATGAAGTGTTGACCGAAGACAACAAAAAATATGCGTGTCGTATGCGCGGGAAGTTTCGATTGGATGAAAAGAAAGAATCAAACCCTGTTGCCGTAGGCGATTATGTGATGGTAGAATTGGAAAAGGAAGTTGGTTCCATCACCACTATTCTACCGAGGCAAAATCACATTCTTCGGCAATCAGTAAAGAAAACTGGTCACGCCAGCGTGCTTGCAGCAAACGTAGATCAAGTGATGTTGGTGGCAACCTTTAAACAACCTCGTACCTCCTGGGGTTTTATTGATCGCTTTTTAGTAGCCGCTGAATCCTTTCGAATACCACAAGTATTAGTGTTTAACAAAAGAGATCTTCTTACCCAGGATCAATTGGAAGAATTGCTTCCGATGCTCAACCGATACGAATCCATCGGGGTTTCAACCCAGGTAATCTCTGCCAACGTGGATGATGACGTCTCAAACATTCATACTATTTTAGAGGGAAAAACTACGTTGGTGGCTGGGCATTCCGGTGTCGGTAAGTCCACCTTACTCAACCGACTATCTCCAGAAATCGGTCAATCTACAGGCCTGATATCCGACTTCTCAGAAAAAGGTACTCATACCACCACGTTTGCTGAAATGTTTCAATTGAATGATCACACCTTCATCATCGACACACCAGGTATTAAAGAATGGGGATTGGTCGATATGGAACCTCAGGAGATTTCCGATTACTTTCCGGAAATGCGGGACCTGCGCCTGCACTGTAAATTTGGTGCAAGATGCCTGCATATCAATGAACCAAAATGCGCTATTAAAGAGGCTGTAGAAAAAAATCAGATTGCGCTATCGCGTTATGAAAGTTATTTGAGCATGGCACTCGGAGAAGATAACAGGAAGTAATGAAGTATACCGTTAATGACAGAGAACTTTGTTACCAGGCAGAAGGCAACAAAATGGTTGGATCCGATATCCCATTGTTTCATCATGACCTTGACTTAACTAAAAAAACGGATTGGCATGCTCAAGGCTTCACTATCCAACAATTTCTTGATACCGTTACGTATGCACCGTTCGAAGAAAAGGTGAGGAGTTTACTACTTAGTCTTTGGAACAGTGCTGGTCTCATCACACCTCCTGAATTCCCATTAGACCAATATCATATCATCGCGCCTGATATTCATTCCCATTTAAGAGCCGTAGAGAAAACCAAACTTTTGCCGGTGACTGATTTTCCCATTGATATTAAAATACTGGAAGAAAGAATATCTGCGCTATGCGCTGAAAAGCTCGAAGTAAAAAATCCTTTTGATGATCAATCTATTTTTCACTTCAGAGTGATAAGACCAAACACTACGGACAATAATCCTCTTCACAGAGATGTCTGGCTTGAGGATTATAAAGATTGCATTAACCTGTATATACCCATTGCCGGCAGTAACGAATTATCATCCCTCATACTGATACCCGGTAGTCATAACTGGCCTGAGTCGGCAATTGAACGAACCCAATCGGGCGCGATCATCAATGGCGTAAAATATAATGTGCCCGCAGTAACTTCCATATTATGTGATTTTCAAGCCGTACGACCTAATCCACAGAAAAACGAAGTATTGATTTTTTCTCCCTACTTAATTCATGGCGGAGCCATCAATCTGAATCCTTCTAAAACCAGAATTTCTATTGAAATCCGACTTTGGAAAAAATGAGTGAACGTAGATTTTTGATTTATTTCTTCAACATGAATCACTATTTCATAGACTGGTTACCTTAAATAGATAATGAGACTAGATTTTATATAACCTGCATAAATACTATAATGAACGATGTGGTAATTCTGAATCAGGAAAAGATAGACCCGGTTAGTTGGGATGCGTTGGTTACCAATTGTGACGGCTCCATTTACAATACCTATCAATACCTTTCCTCTTGCGGAGAGACTTGGGAGGCCTTAGTAGTTATCATAGACTCAAAATACATTTGTGCCACCCCGATACACTTCAGAATAAAAGCCGGAATAAAATACATTTACCAACCACCATACATCCCCTTTTATGAAATTTTGAATATAGGTGGAGAAGATGTACACAAGAAGTTTATAAATAATTTAAACATTCATTTATCGGCACATAAATATATAGCTAAATATTTTCTTCGAGATGATCGATTCACACCAGTGAATGGGTTTAAAATTGTTGAAGAAAGGGGGTATCATCTTCCTTTGAATGATACCTATGAAACAATTTTTAAATCCTATTCAAAAGGTCGTAAAGCTCAGGTAAAGCAGGCTAAACGAAATGGTCAGGAGATAATTCAATCAGAAGATTTAGAACTTTTCCTGGTTTTACATGAGGAACATACTTTGCCTAAAATTCATCTTATTTCAAAATGGCAATACGCTTTTATAAAAAAACTATATCGCAATCTTTCAAAAGGGTATTCATTGGAGATTTCGTTTTGCCAACAAAACGATAAGCTGTCTGGAGGAATAATTGTACTGAAATTTTTATCAAGGATATATTATTTAGATTCATTTAGCACAGAAGCAGGCAGAAAACATAACAGTGTTACCCTTTTGATTGATCATGTCATTCAACAAAACCTCCAAACTCAATATAAATTCTTTGATCTTGGGTTAAAGGGAACGGAAGGCATTGAGGACTTTAAAAGAAGTTTTGGCGCTACGGAATATAAAATTACGCAAGTCTATAAAAATTCACTCCCCTGGTACATCAAAATACCAAAGGTGATTTTGAATTCCTTGGGAGTTGCCACCGCTAAATAGTAAGCCGTCTTTATTTAACTGATTAAAACCTGATTTGATGATACCACTTCCTTAAAATGGAAAGCGGTAAATGGAATGAATCAAGCCAATAAATGAGTTTATATCGCCAACTTACCTGGTTAACTTCAAGAAGCAATCCAAAGAATAACGTTGCTTCATAATGATTTTCTGAAAATACAGATTGCTTTAACTCATATCGGACTCTCTTCACCCATGCTTGCCAGTCATTTACATCACGGTTTAGTGCTTGCGCTTTTCGGCAAATCTGATAGGTAGATAATAACTGTGGATCATCGTTCTTATACCAACCCGAAGACATCGATTTTTTTGTTCGTCTGATCTTCATAAGCTTTTCGTTCAGAAAGCTATAGTTAAAGTTACGCGATGACCGAATCCAGAAATCAAAATCTTCATACGCAAGATTTTCATCATATCCCATCAGACTTTCAAATACCGATGCCCGCACCATCATGGTGGGCGATGGAATAAAATAAGTAGACAATACCTTCGCATATACATCCCCTTGCGGAACCTGATCAATCAGTTTCTTTTTAAAGAGATATTGAAAATGATCGCGCAAATAATTTCCCCACTCATCCACATACACGGCATCGGTGAAAACCACGCCATAACTTTCCGGTAATAATAAAAAATGATTTACCTGCCGCTCTATTTTTCCGGGAATCATAATATCATCTGCGGCCAGATCAATTATATATTCACCTTTTGCCTTTGCAAGGCCTCTGTTAAATGCTTTGCAGTTACCCATATTTTGGGTGATGGGTATAAATTCAATAGATGGATTCGTTTCAAGAATTTGACGGATCACGTCCACACTGTTGTCCGTGCTGGCATCATCCACCAGGATCAACTGAATATTTTGATACGTCTGATTCAATACCGACTCCACGGCTTCTTTCACAAACCGTGAATGATTATAACAAAGGCAGATGACCGATACCAAAGGCGATGACATCACTAGAAATTTTTAACAAAAGTAAGCTTGCGAGAAGGCAATGCCCCTAATCGTAGTTTAAAATTTAACAGGGACTTGTTTATTGTTCCATTTAATGTTGATGTACCCAAATCCAGTAGCTTAATTCTATTTTCCTGACAAAATTGATATAAGCCTTCATTTAGCAGAACAACCGGGCTAAGTAAATTATAAGCGCGACTGTGGTCATGATAAAAGTTATACAACACATGCGCATTTACCTTTATCGAAATATTGGCTGCTATCAGTTCGTCATGTAAGGTAACCCGTGAAAGATAAAAATGAGAGGGGAACATCGTTGACGTTTTCAAAAGCTCCTCAAGAGACATGCTTAATTCATATCCCTTTTCATCTTTACAGGTTTTCAAAAAATTGTAGATCACAGACAAATGGTCCAATGAAATCATCTCAAAAACAAGTCCACCATCATAACATTTTCTTAACCTTTTCTTTTCAGATCGATGAAGATGTAATTCAAAAGGATCATCCGTTACCGGTATGATCGCACTAATCTCCTCCAATTGAACATGATAATGTTTTTGGAACAGCACCTCTTGTAAAAGTTTATGTTGGCCGGGTGAATAGGTGTCAGGTGAATTTTTCAATATCATGCTATACACTCCTTTTTCCTTCATTCTTTCTTCAGTGAATGCCATAAAATTCACCAACACTTCGCCTGAAATCTTAGGTGAAAAGAGGTATGAACCGTAAGGGCTCCTTAAAGGGCTTTTGGCTATATTATCCTGAATATGATAGTAAACTAACCCAAGAATTAGCTTTCTTTCATTGTCAATAATAACAAATGAAGTCAATCCTTGAGTTGATTGTAGAAGCAAATGTTTTTGCTGATGAAAAATTCCAACATCAAAATCTGGTTGAAAATCTTCTGGTATACCTTCCTGAAAAGAATACACAATCAATACAGAATCAAAATTTATTAATCAAGTTTTCGTTTTCACCTTCGCCCAATCTTTAAACTGCCAGAAGATCGTTCCGGTGGTGAGATGATTTCCCTTCACATCATGGATTTTAACCTCACAGGGCACTACTATCGTCTCGTGCATTTGCAGCGGCTTGATCACCTGTTCCTCCAGCCATTCCTTTGAAATAACAAACTCAGCAGTGGCATCCATTTTTCCCTGGTAATGATAATCCATTTCCATGCGCTGCATGATGATGCGATATTTCTTCATATCCAGGATGCTCAGCAATAAAAAGCCGGTGGTAAATTCAGAGATCGTGGCCAGGCCACAGGCATGCAAGCCACGTATGTGGTTAAAGTTTCTCTTGCGATAAGGTATCCGTGTTTTCAGCCGGTATTCACCGATCTCTACTACCTTAAACCCATGCGGCTTATTAAATGGTATCATTCGACTTAATGACCAATTCAACACCATCAAATAAAACGATGAATGTTTTGCTTTTTGGAGTATTTTGGCGGCATCAAACATATTTTAACGTTTACAATTTCGATTTACGATTTTTAACTCAAATAAGGATGAAAAAAGTAGTTGTTCTGGGAGCCGGTTTAGTGGGAAAAGCCATGGCCATCGACCTTTCTAAAAAATTCGATGTCACCTCGGTGGATATTAATGAGCAAGCGCTCTCTGAACTGGGTAGTCTGGGTATTAAAACACAAAAAGCAGACGTATCGAACGCAACGGTTCTCTCTGCGCTCCTCCAGCCCTTTGATTTGGTCGTTGGAGCTGTTCCTGGATTCATGGGTTTCGAAATCTGCAAAACGGTGATCGAAGCCGGAAAAAACATGGTCGATATTTCTTTCTTTCCAGAAGACCCTTTTTTGTTGGATGAACTGGCCAGAAAAAAAAATGTAACCATCGTGATGGATTGTGGCGTAGCACCTGGCATGGGCAATATCATTTTAGGGTATCACAATCAGAAAATGAAAATCAACTCATACGAATGCCTGGTGGGAGGGTTGCCCGTAGTGCGCGAGTGGCCGTATGAATATAAAGCCGTCTTCTCCCCCATTGATGTAATCGAAGAATATATCCGACCAGCCAGGTACGTTCAAAATAACACAGTCGTAATTAAAGAAGCGTTGTCCGATGCCGAACTCATTCACTTTGAGGAAGTCGGAACGTTAGAATCCTGGAATTCAGATGGACTACGATCGTTAATAAAGACGATGGCGCACATCCCGGATATGATTGAAAAAACACTGCGCTACCCGGGATGTATTGAATACCTTCGGGTGCTGCGCGAGACAGGATTCTTTTCTTATGAAGAACTGGAGGTAAAAGGAGTGAAGGTGCGCCCCATCGACCTTACCGCCAAACTACTTTTTCCAAAGTGGAAACTAAAACCCGGTGAAGAAGAGTTTACCGTCATGCGCATCCGTATGGTCGGTGAAGAAAATGGTCAAAAGAAAAGCATTCAATACAAACTATACGATCGCACTGAAAAATCGTCAGGCACCTTGTCAATGGCCCGAACTACGGGATACACGTGTACGGCTACCGTAAACCTTGTGTTAGAAGGAAAGTTTTCGCGCAAAGGAATAAGCCCTCCGGAATACCTCGGAGAAGAGGAAAGCAATTTTCACTTCATTGTTAATTATCTGAAAGAACGAGGCGTGATCTACCAGGTAAGTTCGATCGAATAGTTATTCCATCCCGGTTGAAATTAAATAATTAGTAATTTACCTCATCGAAACCCCTCACGGATGACTCTGGAAAAAAAACAGCCTTCACTTCTTCTTGCTCTCATCCCCATCATATTTTTGATTCTGCTCCTTACCATCAATGTGATTATTCTTGGTTCCGATGCCATAGCCGGAGCAAACCAAATTGCCCTGTTACTGGCTGCAGGAGTGGCCGGTATCATCTCCTTTCGATTGGGATTTAGTTGGGAAGAAATTGAACACAGCATAGTTAAAAGTATAAGTTCCGCTATGGCAGCTATGCTTATCTTACTCGCCATCGGTTCGCTTTCCGGCACCTGGTTGCTGAGTGGCATTGTTCCTTCCATGATATACTACGGGCTGAAAATCCTTAATCCTACTATATTTTTAGTGGCAGCCTGTATCGTAAGTGCCATTGTTTCATTAGCGACTGGTAGTTCGTGGTCAACCGTTGCTACGGTAGGCATTGCTTTATTAGGTATTGGCAAGGCATTGGATATACATGAAGGAGTCATTGCAGGCGCGATTATTTCCGGAGCCTACTTTGGCGATAAAATGTCACCCTTATCAGACACCACCAACCTGGCCCCTGCCATGGCAGGCACGGATTTGTTTACACACATTAAATACATGATGTACACGACCATGCCCACCTTGATAATTACGCTGATCATTTATTTGGTGTGGGGATTTGCCATGGACACCAGTGGTGCCGTTTCTGATAGTTCGGCCGTATTGTTGGCACTGGAGAATAAATTTAATTTGAATCCACTTTTATTTGTTGTGCCCATATTGGTAATCGTGATGATTGTAAAAAAAGTGCCGGCACTTCCTGCACTTTTAGTGGGGGCTTTATTAGGTGGTGTTTCTGCCATCATTTTTCAACCACAGGTAGTGAATGAAGTTTCCGGCATCACCGATCATTATGCAAAATCTTCCTTTATCGCGGTGATGAATGCGATGACTACAAGCATTCAAATTAACACCAGTGATCCAATGATTACAGAGCTCTTGACCGCCAAAGGGATGAGTGGTATGTTAAATACAATCTGGTTGATTTTATGTGCCATGATTTTTGGCGGTGTGATGGAGTCGGCTGGTTTACTTAAAGTCATTGCCGAACAAATCATTCGGTTTGCCCATTCCACCGGATCGTTGGTTGCCTCTACGGCTGCCACCTGCATTTTCTTTAACTTCACGGCCTCCGATCAATATATGGCCATTGCTATTCCGGGCCGCATGTATGCAGAAACATATCGCAAGCGTGGCCTTAAACCCGAAGTACTTAGTCGCACCCTGGAGGACTCAGGCACGGTAACATCGGTATTAATTCCATGGAATACCTGTGGAGCAACACAGGCAAATGTATTAGGTGTTGCCACCATGGCGTACGCGCCATTTACCTTTTTCTGTTTATTAAGTCCATTGATGACCGTGTTACAAGCATATTTGAATTATAAAATCAGAAGACTGGATGACCCTGCCCCTGCACAACCATAATCTCACCATTTCAAATGAAGAAATCAATGCACTTCCCTTAGGTGCCTTTGAAGGGAAGACAATTATCGTATCGGAAGAAAAAAAGATAATTCACGCCTTTGATGAAATCAAAGAACAGGAAGTAGTGGGATTTGATACGGAGACAAAACCCGTGTTTGTGCGAGGACAGCAAAATAAAGTGGCATTGATGCAAGTTGCCTTGCCCAATAAGGTTTTCCTTATTCGTCTTAAGCAAACAGGAATCACTCCGCACCTCATCGAATTTTTAGAAAGTGACCAAATTCTAAAAGCCGGTGTTGCTCTTCGCGATGACATTAAAGCGCTGCAACGATTAAAGCATTATAAACCTGCCGGGTTTATCGAACTGGCAAACATGAGTAAGGATGCCGGACTTCAAGTTGAAAGTGTTAAAAAATTAACCGCCCTGCTTTTGGGCTTTCGCATTTCAAAAAGCGCCCAAACTTCTAATTGGGAAGCAGAAGTGCTGCACGAAAAACAAATCAGCTATGCCGCCACCGATGCCTGGGTATGTCTGCAGATCTACCATAAGCTTGCAACAAAAAAGTAGCGATGAACTGACCTGGTTAACAAGGAGGTTTTAATTGGTGTCAGGTCGAACGACCACACCAATTAAAAATAAAAATCTCCTTGTTTATTCAACAGAAATTTTATGACCCAAGGCCTGTAGAAGCGCTACTCTTGCGTTAAACGAATCAAAAAACTTTTTTTTCACCGCTGCCTCAAGTTCGCATGCTTCCAAAAACTGCTGACGCACAATCTTCAATTCAAACTCTTTTACCACACGCATTACATCGGTGGTGGATTCATACGGGTAACGGAGAATCACCGCATGCGTCACTTCACATTCAATAATGATGGCTTTATTCAACGCATCTTCGGCAGCCGTTTTATAGGCTTGTATCAATCCGCCTACACCAAGCTTAACGCCACCAAAATAACGAACGACCACCACCAGCACATTAGTAAGATTCTTTGAGCGTATCTGCCCTAAAATCGGGTCGCCCGCGGAATGATTGGGTTCCCCATCATCAAACGCCCTGTAGGCACTTTTATCGTCACCCAAAACCCAGGCAAAACAATGATGACGGGCATCAAAATATTTTTTCTTTAACCCCTCAAGGTTGGTTTTTATTTCTCCTTCGGTGCGAACCGGGTATGCAAAGGCGAGAAACTTGCTTCCCAATTCCTTATAAGAACCTTCAACAGAACCTTCAATAGTGTGAAAAGAAAATACTTCCATACGTAACGTAAACCTACCTTTTTGCGTCCTAAGGTTGTGAATCGGCTATCAATTAAAATATTTCTTTGAGCCGCACGCAACCAAATGGATTCAGCAAAGTCATTGGGGATGTAATAATGAAGCACAAAAATAAAAAGACCATGAAAAAAATACTGATTACTTATTTCGCTCTCTTTTTTGCCTTAAGTATCACACTCGCTCAAACAAAAGAAAATCGTAAAGTAGACACCTTCACGAAAATTGCCTTTCGTGTGCCCGGCAAATTATACCTGAAGCAAGGCAATGAACAAAAAGTTGAAATCGAAGGAAATAAGGACATCCTAGCTAAAATTGAAACCACCGTAAGCGGAGGTCGATTAAGTATCGGGCGCGAAAATGAAAATTGGAAACTATGGGATTGGGATAACGATGACAAAATTGTCGTCTATATTACCGTTAAGGATCTGCAAGGACTCAGTGTCAGTGGTTCAGGCGATGTGATCGGAGAAAGTAAATTTAAAACCAATGATCTCGATTTGAATGTGAGTGGGTCGGGCACACTTCAACTGGAAGTGGATGCAAATGGTGCGATCGGTGCCGATGTGTCAGGCTCTGGCCGCATTGACTTCAAAGGAACATGCCTGGATTTGGATAGTAAGGTGAGCGGGTCCGGTAAAGTTTCATTAGCCTTGACTTCTGCCAACAAAGTAGAGGTAGGTGTATCCGGATCTGGAAAAGTGGTTGCCAAAGGTAATGCCAAAGAAATAAGAACAACCATTAGTGGCTCCGGTGAAATACTCGCTGCTGATTTAGAAGTGGACAAATGTGAAGTCCGTATCTCTGGTTCAGGCGATGTGGAGATCAATGTTAAAAATGAATTGGATGCAACCATTTCAGGGAGCGGAAGTGTTTCGTACAGAGGAAATCCCAGCCATGTAAATAGTCATGCTTCGGGAAGTGGTAAGGTGAGGAAGATGTAATGATATCAGGACAAAATCAACGTACCTCATAAACAAGGAATGTCTTCTTTGTTATTGCCGCCCTAAAGCTATAAACTGCGAGCCACGAAAAGCCTCGCGGTTTATTTTCAAATCCCTACCAATACAATTGATCTTTAACCTGGAATTCAAAAGGTTATTCGACTCCTTCAAACCGTGGGTTAACAAAGTTGTTTACACTGGATCCGAACCGATAATTTACACCAAACCATGATGAGAAATTGTAAGCCGATCCCATCTGTCGCTTTCGGGTAAGCACGTCATCTTTACTAGCCTCGCCTTGCGCTAAATTTATTTGATCGTGCGACAAAGCACCATAGAGATCTACGTTAATAGACAATGCGCCAGTAAGTCGGATATTGATGGACGAGTTTATGCTTAAATTATACAGATTCCAATCATGAAAATAATTCCGGTAGCGTACACCACCTTCCACATAGCCCCATCGCTGGTTATACTTCCACGACAAGATCATTTTTTGACCAAATAATACTTCCTTCTTTTGATTGAAAATGGTGGTGTCGTAATAATGATTATCACGGACATCCAACCCATAACGAAGGGCAATGAATTTATGATTGATCTGTGAGTATGGAAACAGACTTCTTTCCAACCCGGTACTGAAATATAAGCTTCCTTTCAGATTGGAAAATGTGCTGTTTGTGAACGAAGTCTCATATCCGTATGTCCAGTTATTATCAATTCCACGGGCAATGAAATGCCGGGCATTGAAATCCGAATTATCCACAATCGTTTTTACGGTGCCACTATCTGTCTTGTATTTATAAGTAGCGATATCTTTTCCGGTCGATACCCGGAAACGAATCTTTAAATCTTCGGTTATTTTAGTGGACTGTACATAGCCCGATGCCCGCAGACTTTGATATAATTGATCCATTCTAAGATTTCCATTCATGCCAAAAATTTGCGTCCAATACCGCCACGAGTCAACCGGTGTTTGAGCCTCGTCATTCAGCTGCGAAAGGTCTTCTTCATTTACTTTAGTCACCATCTCAATTTGCGTGGCCATTAAACTTTTGGCCAGATACGGAGCGAGCCCCAGCTTGAGGTATTGAAGCATAAGATCCCTCGTTTGGGAGTCGGCCTGGTTCGGTGGGTAGGAGTATGACAAGGTATCTTGCGTGGACGAAAACTTTCGTTTCCCATAAAAAATAATATTCGTTCTCACCCCGCCTCCACCGGCTGCCTGACTGTTGATCAAAATATGAACATCCGCCTCATTTTGATTGATGAGATAATCCACAATGTTTATTTCTGAACGGATATAATTAAAATCACATTTTGTCCGGCAATCAAGAAATATTTTCAGTTTAGATGGCCGTACCTCTTGTGCCACCGCTGCTACCCACGGCTCAACTACCAGAAAAACCAAAATGAGCAATGAGGCAGAATTTATCTTCTTTAAATTTTTCATATTTCAACTGTTAGCAGGTCTTATCGATTAGAAATGACCTCACAAAAATTTCGCAAGTATAAGGCCAATTCATTTGGATTATTGTGCCGGTTATCACATTCCCAATTACTTGCCTGTGTTACCACTAAAAACAAAAAAGCCGCCCTGATTAACCAGGGCGGCTTTTTATTTTATACGAGATTGATTACATATTCTTCACAATCTCCTTACCAAACTCTGAACACTTCAATAGCGTTGCGCCTTCCATCTGGCGATGGAAATCATACGTTACGCGTTTCGTAGAAATTGCTTTTTCCAGACCTCTGTTGATTAAGTCTGCTGCCTCTTGCCAGCCCATGTATTCAAGCATCATCACACCAGAAAGAATCACCGATCCCGGATTCACTTTATCCTGACCTGCATACTTCGGTGCCGTGCCATGAGTTGCTTCAAAGATGGCATGGCCCGTGATGTAGTTGATGTTTGCACCCGGTGCAATACCAATACCACCCACCTGTGCTGCCAGCGCATCACTTAAATAATCACCATTCAAATTCAAGGTAGCGATCACTTCAAAATCTTCAGGACGCGTCAACACTTGTTGAAGTGTAATGTCAGCGATGGAATCTTTAATCAAAATTTTTCCCGCTGCCAACGCTGCCTTTTGTTCTGCATTCGCTGCCTCTTCTCCTTTTTCTTTCTTGGTCTTCTCCCACTGGTTCCAGGTATACACCTGATCGCCAAAAGAATCCTTCGCTACGGCATATCCCCAATCGCGGAAAGCGCCCTCCGTGTATTTCATGATGTTACCCTTGTGCACCAGGGTCACCGACTTTCTATTGAACTTAATCGCATAGGCAATAGCACTGTGTATCAAACGAACACTGCCGCTGTAGCTCACTGGCTTAATGCCAATACCTACCTGCACATCGTTGTTCATGTTGGTGGCACCCACCATCTTCCAGAACTCTTCGGATTTCTCTTTGGTGTTGAAACGAATCTTATTGTACTCCTTCGGAAATTCTTTAGCCAAAAAATCCAATACCTTTTGAGCTTCAGGGGTGCCCGATGCAAACTCGATACCGGCATAAATATCTTCGGTGTTCTCACGGAAGATGACCATATCCACTGCGGCTGGATTTTTTACCGGTGAAGGTACCCCTTCATACCACCGTACGGGGCGAAGACATACATACAAATCCAGAATCTGACGGAGTGCCACATTTAACGAACGAATGCCGCCTCCAACAGGAGTCGTAAGCGGGCCTTTTATTCCGACTAAATATTCTCTGAAAGCATCCAGGGTTTCGTCTGGAAGCCAGCTACCGGTTTTGTTAAAAGATTTTTCTCCCGCCAGTACTTCTTTCCAATTTATTTTTTTCTTTCCACCATAAGCCTTCGCTACGGCTGCATCAAACACATACTGTGATGCAGGCCAGATATCAACTCCGGTGCCATCGCCTTCAATAAAAGGGATGGTTGGGTTGTCCGGCACATTTAACTTCCCATGGGTGATGGTAATTTTTTGATCGCTCATTGTACAAGGTTTTTAATGTTTTTCATATTCAGATGCCTCACACTAGCATCTGCCCTGATTTGGGAGCCGAAAATTAGGAAATTCAGGGCACAAAAAGTGGGATTTTGTTATTTGCCGTCAAAACTTATAAACCGGGTAGATCGACTATGCGTTGACTAGGACAAACATTTTAGGGATTAGGTAAAACCTTGACGCTATTTTAAATATGCCTTGTCTGTAACTAAAACCAATTTAAAATGGATACCTAAAACGCAATAGTATTGAACATATGCCGCTGCTGGATTTTCGGATCGGGTTGACACGCACGTAAAATAGTGATTATAAATCTGTATGAATCTGTAAATCAGCGGCTATCATCTTCCAATTGGACGGGTATCTAAAGAATCCCCAAGCTCACAGGCTTTTATAATTTTTGCGCCTCTCGTTTGATTTTCTCTTTTACCATATTCCAATTATAGTCAAAGAAGCATCGTGGTTCTAAGTCATCATTTGCATCCTCAAAATAGAACAAACTTCGAATGGCCAATTCAGGAGTTGCCGCTGGATATTTCTTCACAAAAGCGGTAATCATATCCGGCAATGAAAAATCATTGAGAAGACAATATAAATCCACAAAGTCCCTCTTGCGACCTCGTGCTGTAATGGCCCCAATCTTCATAGCGGCTATTTCAAGTTTAGAGGCCATCCTTACACCTTCCATCTCCACAACTGGCTCTATCATCACAGAAGGCTGGAAAACAAAATCTGTTTTAACAAGATCGATATCAACTAACAAGGCATGTGACATTCTACTACGTATGTTGATTGTAAAATCTTCTTGAATGTTTAGCAAGAGCGATTCAACATCAAAGCGTTCTAAAGAAAATAAATCAATATCCGTTGACGTTCGATGGCCAATTTGCAATGCCAATGCAGTTCCTCCAACCAAGAGAAAATTTTTGGTGTATCGCCTCGATTGCAAATCATAAATTAAAGATAAGGTATGGGGCTCAACTGTCTTTCGTTGTAACATCGCATTTCCGATAACGGTATATCAAAATAACCACTGACAAAGTGAACCGTTTTTTGGCTAAACCATCTGGCTCTCTTTGCCGCCTGTGCTACTTCCTCCCTGCCATAAAATTGGATGAGTTCTTTAATGTTTTCCCACGACCCTCTTTCCAACACTCTTTCAATGATCGCCTGCTTGTTTAGATTAACATCAATTGATTTAATATCCGTATCCCAAAACAGATGATTATCAGAAAGCAACCTCATAGTTAAAACTTAATATTTTTCATCCTGATTAGGAAATTCCCGCGCCTTCACATCCTTTATATATCGCACCAACGCATCCGTTACAATCGTGTGCAGGTCAGCATATCTGCGCAGAAACCGTGGCTTAAATTCTTTGTTGATGCCAAGCATATCCTGCATAACCAGCACCTGTCCATCCACATCGGGCCCGGCCCCAATACCGATCACCGGTATTTGTAAATGTGAGGCTACCTTTTTCGCCAATTCAGCAGGAATCTTTTCCAACACAATGGCGAAGCAACCACACTCCTGTAGCAGCAACGCGTCTTCCAGTAGTTTGTTGGCCTCCACTTCCTCTTTGGCGCGAACCGTATAGGTACCAAACTTATATATGGATTGAGGGGTCAAACCCAAATGCCCCATCACCGGCACACCGGCACTTAATATCCTCAGCACCGAATCTTTTATTTCGCTGCCGCCTTCCATTTTCACCGAGTGCGCCCCTGATTCTTTCATGATGCGTATGGCCGATCGGAGTGCCTCGCCCGAACTTCCCTGATAATGACCGAATGGAATATCCACCACCACCAACGCACGCTTTACAGCCTTGACCACCGAAGACGCATGATAGATCATTTGATCGAGTGTAATGGGCAAGGTGGTTTCATTTCCGGCCATCACGTTCGATGCGGAGTCGCCAACCAAAATTACGTCCATGCCAGCACCATCAATAATCTTGGCCATGCTGTAATCATAGGCAGTGAGCATCGAAATTTTCTCGCCACGATTCTTCATCTCCTGAAGTTGGTGGGTCGTGATCTTCTTGATGTCTTGTTGTTTATAGCTTGACATGATTTATCGGTATACTGGATTAATAGATTATTTCAGATAAACGGCTGCGTTCTTTCCAAGAACAACTTCCACGTGATCGCTGAGCGTGGTGGCCAGTTCATACCCGGTGTAGGTGGGTGTAATCGGAAATAGCGTATTGCTTCTATTCACCAACACCGCCACTTCAATCTTCTTTACTTCGATATTCAAAAATGGTTTCATGCCGTAGGCCAGCGTGCGCCCCGTATTCAATACATCATCCACCAATACAATACATTTTTTTTTGATCTCCTTGTTTTCAAGGTCGAGGGTTACTTCGCTTTGCTGTGGCGATAATTTATCCAGCGATACCTTCACGAGGCGTATCTGAATGGGTGATATCTTTCCTAACTCAGCCGCGATTTGCTTGGCGAGCAAATATCCCTGACCATCAATGCCGGCAATCACCAGCGTCTTTTCCTTGAAATTATTTTCGATGATCTCGTAGGCTATACGTGTGATCTTTTGATTTACCTTAACGGCATCCAGCACGCGGTTTGATGTATCCGTTGCGCTCATGGTATCGGCACTACTTTGCTGTCTTTGTAGGTGGAAAGAATCACGGTAGTCTGCAGGTTATCCACCACTTCAATATTCGTTACTTTTTCCAGCATCAGATTTTGATAGGCCGGAATATCGGGAGCGACAATTTTTAAAATAAAATCGGCCTGTCCGGTCACATGATGGCATTCCACCACTTCTTCAATTTCCTGAATGGCACTCATAAACTTGGCAATATTTTCTTTATTATGACCTTTCAGCGAGGCCATCACAAAAGTAGAAACGCCCAGCCCTACGCTGGCCAAATCAACCACAGCATGGTAACTTTTTATGATCCCGGAATTTTCTAATTTCTTTACCCGCTCCAACGTTGGGGCCGGTGACAACCCAATTTCATGGGCCAGTTGGGCATTGGTAATATTTGAATTCGCCTGAAGGATCTCTAGAATCTTTCGGTCGGTGGGGTCAAGTTTATTCTTCATCAAAAGATTAAGTAAAATTAAGTTTAAATCTATAGTAAAATTAAAATAAAATACTGGCATGCTATCTATAGCCGGAAGAATATACTTAACAGCTGCGAGCGTTGCGAGCCGTGAGCTTCAAGGATTCAGGGATCAGGCCGCTCAAAACAACCTGTTACCGATCAGGCGACCCGCAACAACAAAAGGGTTGGGATTTTATCTTATCGGATTATTGAAAACCGGAAATGTTGGCTCACCCCATCCACCCAATAGGAAACATAATAAATCCCAACTGCCAAGGCCGACACATCCACCCTCACCCGGTTCAACCCCTTCAAGGAGGGATCATATTGCCTCTGGATGATCATCTGCCCTGCCGAATTATAAATCACTCAGACCTTGGAGGGTTGAGGATTTAACCCTGCTTCCACGCAGTCTCGCTTCAGCCTCCGCAATAAAATGAATATTATTTTGAAATAATACTTTACTAATAAATGTCAGAACCTCCGCTACGAACAGGAATATGTATCGAGAAACTCAAGTGCGCTGGCCCGACAAAAAGGCGAGGGTGCGATGGGATGCGGGAGGAAGCATCTTTTTGTCTTGACTTTTTTTGGGTACTTTTTTGTGTCAAGACAAAAAAGTACCAATCTAAATCCACTTTATTATCTTAGGTTTTCGGTCTTTGAGATACAGGCAGAGGGTTAGTTGCGAGCTTCGAGCAACCAGAGGGTTAGGGGTCAGACCGCTTTGAGCGGTCAGACCCCTAATCTAACGAACCACCGAAAAGCGGAAATGTTGAGTCTGGCTTTCAATCCGGTAGGAAACATAATAAATCCCAACTGCCAAAGCCGACACATCCACCCTCACCTGGTTCAATCCCTTCAAGGAGGGATCATATTGCCTCTGGATGATCACCTGCCCTGCCGAATTATAAATAATCACTCAGACCTTGGAGGGTTGGGGATTTAACCCTGCTTCCACACAGTCTCGTTTCGGCCTACGCGATAAAATGAATATTATTTTGAAATAATACTTTACTAATAAATGTCAGAATCTCCGCTACGAACAGGAATATTTATCGAGAAACTCAAGTGCGCTGGCCCGACAAAAAGGCGAGGGTGCGATGGGATGCGGGAGGAAGCATCTTTTTGTCTTGACTTTTTTGGGTACTTTTTTGTGTCAAGACTAAAAAGTACCAATCAACAATATTAAACCAACCATCAGGTACTAATAAAGAGAACCTCTAAAAACATTGCCTCTTATCACCTCAACCCTTTCCCATTGACTTCCACGCGAAGACTTCGCTGAGAACAGTAGCCTATTCATAGAAACAAAATCCCTAACAGGAATATGTATCAGGAAACTCAAGTGCGCTGGCCCGACAAAAAGGCGGGGGTGTGATGGGATGCGGGAGGAAGCATCTTTTTGTCTTGACTTTTTTTGGGTACTTTTTT
>CAYGGY010000006.1:51714-128094 GCA_964349405.1 uncultured Ohtaekwangia sp.
GATGGGATGCGGGAGGAAGCATCTTTTTGTCTTGACTTTTTTTGGGTACTTTTTTGTGTCAAGACAAAAAAGTACCAATCTAAATCCACTTTATTATCTTAGGTTTTCGGTCTTTGAGATACAGGCAGAGGGTTAGTTGCGAGCTTCGAGCAACCAGAGGGTTAGGGGTCAGACCGCTTTGAGCGGTCAGACCCCTAATCTAACGAACCACCGAAAAGCGGAAATGTTGAGTCTGGCTTTCAATCCGGTAGGAAACATAATAAATCCCAACTGCCAAAGCCGACACATCCACCCTCACCTGGTTCAACCCCTTCAAGGAGGGATCATATTGCCTGTTGATGATAACCTGTCCTGCTGAATTGTAAATAATCACCTCCATCGGTTCACTGCTGATGTTTATCCATTCCAGCATCAACTCATTACTGGCAGGATTGGGATAAGGATCACGAGCGATAGGCTGATCCAGCAAATTCACACACTGCCGGTTATCAAACAAATAATCATCCGCACTCACGCTGATCTCCGCACAGGCAAAGACCACCCCGCGGGGCATCATCGTAGTAGCGAACGTATGGGTCAGCAAGGCATTGGGTTGTATAACCCCCATCACCTTCTCGATGATTACCGCGTTACCCGAAATATCCAGATACACGTCTGGATTAATCAGCGCCACGTTGCTTTTGTTTTCGATGGTGACAATCGAACTCCAACGATCACCGCCAGGCACGTTGGTCATTTTAAAATCTGAAATAGCCGCATTGATGCGTGGCACCACCACATGAATCAACCGGCTGAAACTATCCTTACATTTTAAATCATTTTCCACCGTTAACTCAGCCGTATAATCACCCAATTGCGAATACGTAAATGACGGTGAAAATAAACTACTCGTAGTATGGGCGGCATCGCCAAACGTCCAGCTATAGGACGATGCCCGCGTTGAAGTGTTCACAAAGTCAACGGGAAAAGGAGCCGCACCCGCATCCAGGAAAACCGAGAACTGTGCCCTGGGTGACTCTGCGATCGGAATGGTTTCGGTGACGGAATAAACACATCCCGATTGCCGGATTGTCTTCATCGTCACGCTGTGATTCCCTGTGGAGGCAAAAACATTGGTTGCCGGAGAGCCCGATACAGGGCCATCATTGTCAAAATACCACTCCCAGGTAGCGGCAGGATCAGTCCCTCCTTTGTTCACTTCATCAAACACGGCAGGCTTGGTGGCGCACGTACTTTGTGAAGTAAAAGCCGCCACCACCGGCACCGGAACCAAAACACTTTTTGTAAGTTGATTCTTACAATTGTTATTCCCGGTTACCGTGAGCATCGCCTCATAGGCCGCAGCCGACTTGAAGGTATGCACCGGGTTTTTCACTGCATACGTATTACTTTGGATGGACCACAACCGCGACTTGATATCTCCGGTGGATAAATCAGTAAACTGAGTCCCCTGATTGACACACGCTGGCCCAAATGAAAAATCGGCTTTGGGCGAAGGATGAATGGTGACTGTTTTTTGACTGGTGTTACTGCACCCAAAATTGGTGGTAGTGGTGAGTGAGACCGGATAATCACCCGCCAGTGAATAGGTATATAAAGGATTCTTTTGTGAGGAGATGCCCCCGGACTGATCCCCGAACGACCACGCCCAGGAGGTGATGTTGCTATCCGGCATGGGTGGGGTAAGATCATTGAATTGCGATAACGAGGCGCTGCAGGAGAAAGGCGGCAGATCTAACGAGAAGTTGGTTTGAGGGACCGAGTAGATGCTAACCGGCTTTATCAGCGTGCTGGCACAACCATTGATTCCGGTGGTGACGAGTGAGACATTATACGTTCCATAGGCAGGATAAATTTCTGTTGGGTTTACTTGTGTGCTGGTATTCCCATTTCCAAAATCCCATTGATAGCCGCTGATATCCCCAGACGATTGATTTGAAAAAACAATGGCTTCATCCTCGCATTTGCCGGTAAAATTGAACCCTACCGTTGGGCCGGCTTGAACATTTAAAAGCGTTTGGGTTAGCTCGTTGAAGCAGCCGGGTATAGCGGTCTTTAACGTAATTTGCTGATCTCCCACCGCACCAAAGGCGTACTTAAAATCCCGGGTGTTAGATACCGGCACATTATTCACTGACCATTCATAGTTGAGGTTGCCATCAAAGTTATCTACCGTGTTATTGGTGAAGGTAAATTCATTGTTGGTACAGATGAGGCCGGGGGGTAAGGTAAATGATGAGGTAGGGGGATCGTAGATTTTGATGTTTTTTTGGGTGAAGTTATGGCAACCATCTATGTCCATAACTTGAACATTTATGTTATTATTTCCTGAAGCAGAAAATGAATGAAATGTAGGATTTATGGTGGAAGAAAAGGAATCATTAAAATTCCAAGTCTGACTTACTAATGTTTTAGATGAATTGACTTGAATGGTATTAGTAGCATTTAGGCATTTATTGGCATCTATGACTATATCAATTATGGGAGCAACATTGGATGAAATTTTGAGAATCTGGCTCGATATATCAATGTGATTGTTGCCATCAAATGCAGAGAGCTCCACATAATAATCAGAAGCTACTGAATAGTTTAAATTTAACGGAGTTGTTACTATTGAATTATTGATGGAAATCTCACTTTTGCAATTGGCTTCAAAATCAAGTTTATATAAATTACCTGTTCGTGCTTCCATGGTTAATGCATTCCAACCAGGAGACTGCTTAACAATCTCCAAACTCCGCGATTCTCCTTGAAGGAGCGAAGTTGCAAGCCGTTCAACGATTGGCGTTTGCAAAAGAGTATTCCCAAATATTACCCGATAAACACCATTATCCCTTGAACGAACAAATCCAACAAAATCTAAACCTTCCTTTACCAATTTTACTTGTGATGGTGTTGGAATACTTCCTATATCATCTACGGTGGGGATATTGAGTAAACTTGAACCAAAATTTAGTCGAAGTACTTTAGTATTTCCAGCAGAGACAACCATCCCATACCAATTTGTGCCGTCTGATATTACATCAACTCCCCAGACTTCAACAAATAAGGAATTGGTTGTTGTTGTTGAACTTACCGGGGCTCCGGTGAACGATCCACCAAAATCATAAACAGCTACCGAATTACTGGAAAGATATGATACTACTAAATACTTCAAGGCTCCTGAGTGTACTAGTCTTATTCCAATTGGAGTGCTCCCGTTTATGACATTATCTTCTATAAGAGTAGGGGCGGACCTAATACCATTTCCCAAAGTCATTCGAAGAATTTTATTCTGAAAAATATTGGCTATAAAAACATACCAAATACCTCCTTCCTTTACGAGGTCAACTGGTCCTGGTGAGGTGAGTACTCCCAAATTACCTAAATCATTAACTATTGGGGTGGTATTAATATTATCACCATAATCCAATCGTAACAATTTTCGTTCAGCCGCATCTGTAACAAACCCAGTCCATACTCCGTTGTCATAGACAAGCTTAATAGAATTGTAAAAATTGGAACCGGTTACAGGCAATATGAAATCTTGCGCAATAGTAGGGCTACTAACTAGATCATGATGACAAAAATCCCATGTATAACGTGTTGCTTTCGTAGAGGTGTTTGTCAGTTGAATAGTCTCATTACGGCAAGCGGTAGGTGAAAAAGTAAATCCGGCCACCGGTTGACTTATACACTCAAGTACAGAACTCAGGTAAATAAAAAAAAGAATTGAAAGCCGCCCCCAGAACATAACTAATTTTATTATCGAATAAATATGGTTAATCCCCGCAACGTAACCAAAAATCACTTATACTGCATCAAGATAAAAGCAGATGATACACTTGATGGTAGTCTAAAATTCCTTTTTCTAAAGACAGGGGATGTTCTTTTGTTAAGCCTAGTCCTTTATGCCGCGACATTTCTTTCATTTTCAACAATGTAGAAGTTATCTGGCTCACAGACGCGGACGAAAAGTCATTTAACAAAATCACGCGCTCATCTTCATACAAATCAACATCACCCCAACCCCTGTTCGCAATCAAGGGGATGCCCATGGCCACAATCTCGCCCATCTTGGTAGCTGAAGATGCTTTCTTTGAAAAAGAAGGTTTTATAAAAAACACCGAAGCACTAGCCAGTGAAATATATAAGGGTACTAATTGACGGGGTGCGCTGGTGAGGATGACATCATTTTTATCAGGGTAATTTGCTAACTCAATTTTATCTGCAGAAAGAATTAGAAATTTCACACCACGGATTTGCTTCTTCAGTTCCGAGAAAAACATCAACATCTCCTCCGTCAAATACCAGGTGCCCCAAGAACCTAAATACAGGAGCACGAAATCGTCCTCCTGAATACCCCATTTCATACGCAATGTGGCTTGTTTCACCTTGTCTATTTTAGCAGGATTGAACAGATCTAAATCAACACACGTAGGTATTACCGTAATGGGGTTATTGGTAATCGACCATGAAATAATTTCCTGCCTCGCATTTTGCGTCAAGGATATAATATGATCAGCTGCTATTACGAATTCCTTTTCCTTCTTTTTGAAAAATTGATACACCAATTTGTAAAGTGGATTCTTTAGATTCCACAAACCGCCCTCCACGCGTTCATCTGCCCAGAAGCCGCGCATATCAAAAATAAATTTGACTTGTGTACTACGTTTTATAGCCAGACCTACCAAGGAAGTAATATAACTTCTGCAATGAAGGATATCAAATGGTTTTTTGATGTGTTCATTTCTTACGATACGCCATAAAACATAAATGTCGAAAAGTGTTGAGAGTACCGGAGGTCTTTTATGGTACGTTAACGGAATCCAGGTTATTTTTTTTTCTTTAATTAATCCTTCGATTACGCTTCTGCCCTCCTGATAGATATCGGCCTTCTCAAAACTTATGATAACAAACTCAAATCCTTTGGCTACCAGGCCCAGTATATAGGGAAGTATTTGAGATTGGCCCAATGGATCGGTGAGACCATCATAAGAAAGGTAAGCAACGCGTGGAACAACCTCAGGCATGACTTAATAAAAAACGTTGTATAATAATTAACACCCACAGCCGATTGTAAAGGTAGTCTTCACCTTCATGAAAACGATCAACCATATCACGAATATATACCGGATTGAATACATTCGTTTTTTCGAGGTGCTCATCATCTAAGTAGTTCATGAGATAGCTCAACTCATTTTTAAGCCAACGCGAAAGGGGTATACTGAAACCCCATTTATGGCGATAGATTAAGTGATCCGGAAGATACTCTTTAAGAATTTCCTTTAATATCCATTTGTTAATATCTCCCCTTCTTTTTACATGAATAGGTGCACTTAATGCAAATTCTATTACTTCATGATCCAATAATGGGCATCGACACTCTAAACCGTGAAACATAGATGCCCGATCGACTTTGACAAGTAAATCGTCCTTCAAATAGAAATTAAAATCAAAAATAGCCTGCTTCTCTTCTTCACTTAATGTAATTACAAGTGCCGGATCGTTATACCGAAAGGGTTCGTAATCCAATGTCTGCTTTAGAAGTTTATTCCTGATTTCGGAATCAGAAAAAAAATATTGCTCCTGTGAGAATATATGACTTCGAAGGTATTGCTTATCTACTTTTTCTAATAAATGTGCAATGCGTTTAAGTCTTTCACCCCCAAAGGTTTTTAAGCCAAAGGCCAAAGGCGATTGTATCGCTTTAAACAATGGATTGGAAAGACGATTAGCCCAGGTATAGGTTCCATACCCAAGAAATAATTCATCACCTCCATCCCCGGTTAATGCCACGGTGACTTCTTTACGGGCCAATTTAGAAACCAGCATCGTGGGTATGGCTGATGTATCGGCAAACGGTTCATCTAAATGATTCAGATATGTTTCCAGCATACCAGCCGCTTCTGATTCAGAAAGAATATATTCATGGTGGTCTGCCTTTAAGTGGGAGGCAACTTGTGCCGCAAACTGATGCTCATCGAATTTGCTTTCTTTAAAACCAACACTGAAAGTTTTGATAGGTCCTTTCGTGTATTCACTCGCAATAGCCGTTACAAGTGAGGAATCCGTACCACCACTTAGAAAAGATCCCAAAGGCACATCACTGACTAACCGTTTCTGAACAGCCGTATGTAACTTGTCGCGTAAAGTTGCTTTTATTGTTGAAACATTGATGGATATTCTTTTATCCCTTAACTGATCTTCGGCTTTCCAATAAGGGTGAAATGAAAAGGATAAATTGCTCCATACCTCTCCAACCGAACCTGCTGGAAATTTTCGAATTGAACGATAAATAGTTTTAGGCTCAGGGATATACCCAAGGTATAGAAATTCGTGTACGGCTTGTTTATCAATTTCTTTCGATTCCGCTACTGCATGATGTGTAAGGAGTGATTTTATTTCGGAAGCAAAAATAAAATGTTGATGATCACAGAAATAATAGAGTGGTTTTTTCCCTACACGATCACGAAAAAGAAATAGTTTATCTAAAATGGTGTCATAGATGGCAAGGGCAAACATTCCTTCAAGCCGATGCACCATCTCCACACCCCAGCAATCGAAGGCATTTAGAATGACTTCGGTATCAGAGTTTGTTCTGAATTTTATATCCGGGTTAAGTAACTCAATCTCTTTTCGTAAATTTTTAAAATTGTATATCTCTCCGTTAAAGACAATCACATGACGGCCATCCACTGAATGCATGGGCTGATTAGCCAAGTCAGAAAGATCAATAATACTGAGTCGGGTATGACCTAAGGAAGTAGTGCCGGCATTATTTATATAGGTGTCTTCTGCATCAGGGCCGCGGTGCCGAAGGGCATTCGTTAGACGTTGTATTGTCTGAGGTTCTACCTTCATCTTACTTACTATACCTGCAATACCACACATACCTAGTCAAGATCAGAATTTCTAAGTAAGAGCATACCGTTAAAAATGACGGTTTTAAAATGATACCGAGAAAGTGTACCAAAAACAGCCCTTGAACAATCGGGCTTTAACCAGTCGTGAAGTTCAAGAAGTATGAAACGGGTTCGAGTAATCCAGTAATCATAATTGTCCGCAAATATTTCTCTCTCTGCCCCTTCCACATCCAGTTTTAGAATATCAATATATTCAATTTTATACTCCTTCATGAGTGAGGTGAGCGAGACAGCATCAAAGGCATCAGGATGAGTCGCGGAACATTCCTCTACCGTATAGGCCCATTGATTTTCATTTTTATCTGTAATCTTCAGGCTTGTATCCTTATTCCATAAAGCCGAATGAATTGGTGTAATCAACGAATACGGTTGAGCGTTCTTCATTAATAACTCAAAATTAGAATCCGAAGGTTCGACCGAATAAATTTTAGCTTGCGGAAATTTCATGGCAAAGAAAATACTGGTAAGCCCAATGTTGCCCCCACCATCAATAATAATATTTGGAGTAGGTATCGAAAGATTGTATGCTTGAAAAAGGAATACTTCACGAAATACAAGAGCATCAGTGGTATGCCACCTTAATTGAAAAGTATACTTTAATCCCTTCAGTTGTATCCTTTCGTGTCTTAGTAACTCTATCTGTACATAGTAAATCAGTCCGGCCAATGGGCCAAAGGTGATCATATAACGAGGGAGAAGTTTAACTTTTAAATCCATCGTTTTAATAACCGGTTAATAATATTTGTGATAGCGCGAGGATGTGTAAACAGGGCTAAGCTTATAAAATAAAGTGCTCGTGCTTTATTACGCCCGTCTCCTGCCCACGATGCAGCGAGAATAAGATACATGATAGCATAGCACTCCTTCTCAAACCAGTAGTT
Organism: uncultured Ohtaekwangia sp.; assembly: GCA_964349405.1. Lineage (GTDB taxonomy): Bacteria > Bacteroidota > Bacteroidia > Cytophagales > Cyclobacteriaceae > ELB16-189. Next base: position 59,501 of record CAYGGY010000006.1, read on the forward strand.
ACTAAATAACTTGTTGGAAGATGCCTTTTTGTACACGTACAACACATCTCGTTCCATGAGGGGAATATTCTTGTGCATGTTAGAAGGATGCAATCGGTACTTCCAGGTAGGCCTTGAAACCCTCCCAATATTGAAACGTGCTGCAACCCGTAAGAAAAAATCATGATCAGCAGAGGTGGAAAGGTTCGTATCAAAAAGTCCGATGGTTTGCAAAACTTCCCGCTTTACCAGAATACTACTTGGCCCTGGCACCTGTGTTCCACTCCATTTCAACATATCTTTAAGCAGTAATCCCTCGCGTCCGATCATGAAGCCCTCTTTATCCATTGAATTTTCGTCCATGAGATAACCATCAGAATGGACAAGACCATAATTTCCAATCTCAAATTTTGACACTTTAGATGAAAGATTATCCGGCAACCACACATCATCTGCATCAAGAAATGCAACATAAGTTCCTCGGGAATGATTGAAACCTGTATTGCGTGCTGCAGATACTCCCTGGTTAGGTCTGTAGATATATCGAATGCGACTATCTGAATTGCACCATTTATAAATACAATCCCGCTGTCCATCAGTAGATCCATCATCCACAACAATCACCTCAAATTTTGTGTACGTCTGGGTTAAAACTGAAGCAATCGTTTCCTCGATATACCTTTCACTATTGAAGGCTGGAATGATAACAGATACAAGAGGACTTTCCATTCTTACTAAGTGTATATTTTTTCAAGGGCTAAGATATGACGATCCAGCGAGAATTGCTGTACAGAAGTTTCTCCGTTACGTATCAATCTTTCCCTTAACTGCATATTTGTAAGTATTTCTATAATTCCCTGTGCAATCTGATCGCTACTCTTAAAATCAACCACCCACCCATTTTGTTGGTGTGTCACAAACTCACGGGCTATGCCCGATAAGGTAAAAACTGAAGGAATCTTAGAAATAAGTGCTTCGATGTACGTTTGCCCAAATGCCTCCACGTGTGGATCAACCGGTACGTGAACAAAAACATCATAGAGGTGATAGAGCGCTGCCAGGTCTTCTTCAAATCGTATCTCAATAAAGGAGTCAACCGGTAATGCTTGCAACAGTTCATGAATTCTTTCTTCATAGTCACCATGGGCATTGGCCAAAATAAGTTTTGCATCAGGGAATTGCTCTTTCAGTTTTTGGAAAGCCGGGATAATATACTGGACTCCTTTCCATTCCATATAGCGCGATATCACACCAATGACTGGCCCTGTTTGCTTCTCCAACTTATATTTTCTCCTTAACGCATATACCTGAGTCTCGCTCACCTTTGAAAAGTAGTCAAAATCAAAGCCATGATGGAGTAGGTTGACTTTTTTAGCATCGGCTCTATCCATCCTTATTAGAATATCCTCAATGTTTTTAGAAATAGCAATGATATCTGTAGCTATCACATTGCAAAGCCTGTCCCACTTTCTTCCAGAAGGATGCTCACGATAATGCACAGTGGCATGATGGCGAGTAAAAATTCGCTTGGGAATTCTTAATACCCAAGCTGCTGACAAGCCAAGTAAATTTGCTTGCCATAAATGCGTATGTACAATATCGGGCTTTAGTTGATAAAGAATTTTAAGAATTTTAAACCATACGAAAATTCTATTGTTAACCAATTTAACATCATAAAATGGAATAGAATTAGCTTTTAGAAAAACGGATAATAGAGATTTGGGCTTACCCAGCAATACGAAATTTAAATCAATTTTATTCTTTAAATGAATAGCTATCCATTCGAAGGATAGCGCTTTATTAATATCGGAAATCATGTATACAATTACCTTCCTTTTGGCTTCCATAGTTAAGTGATTGGTTTTGCAACGATATCCTGATGTTTTAATAAGAGGAAGTCAACTGTTGTAATGCGCTTGTTTTCTAGAGTAAACAACTCATAATTCATTAATCCAAACCATTCAAATAGTTGATTACAATTAGCTCCATAACGATTAAGAAAATTCTCGTTTACTTCCAGGACAATGAGTGGTTTAAACTGCTGTATACTCTTTGTCCCACCTTGCAAAACTTGCAACTCAAATCCTTCAACATCTATTTTCAATAAATCCATTTTTGTTAGGCCATGACTTAGGGCAAAGTTATCTAGGGTATTAATTGTAATTTTTTCGGTGTCTCCCTGTTCAAGCAGATCAATATGGCTCATTCCATGGTTACTCTGATCGTTTGATCGGAGTGAAAGAACTGACGGAGTCTTGCCAAGGCCAATTTGGTTAATCTCAACATTGCTTACTGAGTTGAGACTAATATTTTTCATGCATTTCTGATAATTGTAAGTCGAGGGCTCAAACCCATAAACTCTACCATGAGTCAAATGCTTTGCACATGACAAACTCACAAATCCGATGTTAGTGCCAACATCTATCATCACGGAATCTTCAGAAAGGTTACTTATCAAAAAAGGTAAAACAGGATCTTTGAAATCAAAATAAATATACCAATCGACCATATCGGAAATATCTAATTTCAACCGAAGGCCATTTCTATCCACAACTCTCCATGAAGGTTTAGCAAAAAGCGAAGGCATAGGAACCAGTCTTCCAATAAATGAAGAGGTGGCATCTTTGTTTTTCACTAATGGCAATAAAAGCGCTTCTCCAAAAGAATTTGCATAACACTTCCGGAAAAAATTTAAAAAAGAAGTTTTCATCTCTCTAATTTATCAGATTGGATTTTTCTTTTTTCAGGTAATACTGTCTTACAGTATACAAATGAACTATATAAATTATTCCTTATTTTTTCAGGAATCCAACGCATAAGTTTATCAGACCGAATGATCAAATTCTCAGTTAATGGATTTGTATATATTATCTCCTTCAACGCATCCAAAATTGAGTACTCAAGCCACTTGTATTGACTGGGTAATAAACTGATATAGTCTGGATGTAACTCAATCAGCCTTATTTTTGATTGGTAATATTGTGATTGACGCTTTATTGTAGCAAATAAATTGGCGAAATCATGATGAACACATCTTAAGTTCGGATCGAAAAAAATTTTATGGCCACTTCGTAGCAATCGAACACTTAAATCGAAATCCTCAGAGTCTGTTAATCGCTCATCAAACATTCCTATTTTCAAAAAAAGTTGCTTTGAGAGAGAGAGATTTTGAGTAGTAAAAACATAATCTTTGAATGTAACCTGATGAAGTCCTAGATTAAACCGAGCTAACCACTTACGCTCGGTGAGTAATCGAAAATATAAAAAGGCATCGCCATTTTCAAAATCCTGTGGCAATCTTGGACTTCCTACAAGTACTGCGTGGCTTTGGTGGCTATGAAACTCAAGGTGTCTACTTAGATTATTTAATAAAACTTCAATATCGTCATCTATAAAAAGTAAAATATCACCTGTCGCTGCCTTAGCCCCCTCATTTCGTGCAAAGGCTCTACCCCCATTGGGCTGCGCTATTATGATTAGTTGGGATATTCTAGTTTTAAAAGCTTTTACAATTTCGAGGCTATTGTCAGTGGAACCATCAAGAACAACGATAACTTCACCAATTCCAGCTTGATCAACCAACGCCTGTAAAGTTCGCTCTAGTTTATGAGCACCATTATAAGAGGGAATTATAGTACTTATGGATAACGGCATATAGCAATAGAGTATTAAATTAGAACTATCTTAACAACAGACCTTCTAAGAATAGGATTACTGATCTATGCCATAGTGCATAATATTTATCAATAAATGATTTTAGATTTTGTTTCATAGCCTGTTGTGCATTGCCACCACTTTTACCTAATAAATGAATTACTTGTGCATTAGGCACATAAGCCACTTTATAACCTCTTTGTCTAAACTCCATACACCATTGAACATCTTCAACATATAAAAAATAGTCTGTAGGAAGTTCATTTCCAGGAAAGGTCTTCAGAATTGATGGTGAAAACATAAAGCAAGTTCCCCAAATCCAATCCGGAAAAGCAACTGACTTATAATCGAAAAAAGACCCATATAATATTTTACCAGCGATTCTACGAGGAACAATTTTTTGCAATCGGAATAATTCAAAGAGCTGATATCGAATAGATGGAAATCGCTGACAATTATGCTGAATTCTTCCATCGGCATGCCTGAGGTGGCCCGTTACTGCTGCAACATCAGGATGCTCTTTAAGAAAATTAACTAACAATAATGCCACATTGTTTTGAAGGAAAGCATCGCTATTAAGTAACAAAATAAATTCTCCTTTTGCCACAGCCACACCCAAATTATTGCCCCTTGCAAAGCCAACATTAGTTTCGCTTTTTATCAAAATAACCTCTGGAAAATATTTAAGGAACATGTCTGGGTCAATTTCTTTTGATGCATTGTCCACCACAATAATCTCATAATAAAGATTCTGTGTTTTCTCCTTCACCAACCTAATGCATTCGCAAGTAACTTCAAAAGTATTATAATTGACAATTACTACAGAAACTAGAGCATGTTCCATAAATTGAAGCATCACATTAATCGGTTGAACAACTTCATGATTTTATTACATCAAAATAATCCCTTGACTTTCTTCCAGATCATCTTCAATCTTGAGATAAATAAAGAATTTCGAATGATAAGCTGCAGGCTATTTAAAGACGGAAAATTTCTATCGTCAAAACTTACTAGTAAATCCTTCACAGTTGTCGATTTAATAAAATTCAATTTCGACCAAACTTCTGGAATCAGAGGATGGAAATTACTCAATTGCATATAATTACTTTTATCAAGTGATTTCCATTGATTCAAAAAATCATCCTTACTGAAATCTTGATTATGTCCCCAGTTTTCAATCTTTTGCTGGATCTCATATTCGCTGCGCGCCCAGGACTGGTGTACAATCAGAAAATTAGTATAAATATTAAAGTCACCATTTCTACGACCATAATGATAATCCGGATTTAGTGTTGCAATTTGAATGTATTCAATATTATCTTTTGTATCCGGAATACTGTATAAAAATCCGTCCTCTACTTGTTTAAAAAGTGTAACCAGAGGGCAACAGACATTGAAATTGTAAGCATTACGCCTGAGTGACTTCAAGTACTTAACGAACTCTGAAAAGTGAACGAAATATTCATCACAATCAAGCTGAATATGCCATCCATCAGCACCCATCTTATCGGCCAATATATTTCTTTGTCTTACTTCGTTTTCACCGGCAGTCAGTTTAGATAAAGAAAAATCATCTTCATAAATCTTAATTTTGTCTTGTGTATCAATGTCTCTGATTAGTATTGAGAATGCTTCCTGATCAAAGATGTAAGTATTGCCCGCCCAAGTTTTACGTTTCCTATCCATAGAAATCCAGATGACATCAGACTCAGCATAAACACGAGGTAATGCATACTCTAATAATGACCAATCATACGCTACACAGAAGCCAACTTTAATTGCATCCTTCATTTTTTAAACCTTTTGGTATGGTATAACAAGTCTAAAATAAATTTCTTTTCAAACGGTTGTTTCAGCAAGGCTTTAAATGCCAATTTATATCCTTCTTTGAATTTATTCTCATGGAATGCCTGAATCGCCCCATCTCGTAATGACAAGACATGGTTCTCCAAATAATGAGGCAATATTGAGTTCCATTTTTTTATAAACTTAATTTTTTCTTCTTGTGAAGTTACAGCCCATCCAGTTGTAATAAATTTATTTAACCAGTTATCCATAACTACTTTCTTGACACGATACCAGTAATGGTAAATTACCGTATCACAAGCGGTTACTTTGGAATTCATTTGCAACACAAAAGAAAAAGCAAATTGCTCTGATGCATGATGATTTGTTTGGGGGAAAAATTGATCCGTTAGGCCAAAAACATCGGGTAAGTAGGTTTTAACAAAACCCGGCAGAAACATGACTCCGGCATTCCAAGAGTACAAATTTATATCTAATTGAACAGATTGGCCGTTTGCTAAAGTAAATTGATTATTCTCAATCAAATTTAAAAAAGCATGAGCTACTTTGGCAGCCGGCAATGGCATACTTCGCATCTCCGCAAAAGCATACTCTGGCAGATGCATAAAACATACCCCTCCCTGGGTTTGATTAAATTGAATAGATGGATTTGATATAAAAAATGTATCCGAGTCTATATATATTAAATCTGATTGCGTTAACTCAAAAGCTTCCTGTATAATCGCAATTTTCATGCGGTGCAAAAAATCAATTTTGCCCCGCATCTCATTAATCTTCTCGGCAGTAAGGTTAACAAAATGCACTTTTTGACCTTCAAAAAAGGGCTTGAAAAAAGCATCTCTATCAGTAAATAATATAACGGGCATCTCAATTTTATAATGCGCCCAGCAACTCCAGACGGCAAAAATCGCCCTTCTGTATTCGTTTTCATTTCCAAAAGATTGCGTAACTAAAACCATTAAAAAATCTGCTTTAAAGCTCTCCAAATAAATTGAGTCTGAGGGGCATCAAAATACATTTCCTTCAAACGTATCATAATCCAGACGGGAATTTTTTTATAGCTAAAGTCCGTGTATATGTGGTTTCTTGTCCCTGACAATTTCAAGTAATCAAAATACAAAAATCTCAATCGGCTTTTACAAAGCATATTCCAAGGCCGCTGCAATGTAAAGTGTACAATTATTTTATCTTTTATAAATTTCTTAATTTCCCTTTTAGTAGCTTCATTCGGCACATAAGTATATAAAAGATTAAACTTGGGATCCAAGCATTTCCAATTATCTTTTAGAACTGCATTGAGTCCACATTGGTCAACAAAACGAATCCGTTCTGGAAATTTTAAAAGGTATTCAAACACTAGTTCACTGATACCTTGGGTACGCCACTTTTTTAAATCAATTAATAAAACTCCAGAATTAAAATATTCGCCTTCATGAGTAATACCAATTAAAGGTTGCGTTTTCACATAGTTATCATAAACGGCTGCCAGTGGATAGTTTCCCATATCTATGGAATATAGTTTCATAATATCGCCCACCACAAGAGTATCCGTATCCAGATAAATTAGCTTGGTTACTTCTTCTGAAATCAATAAAGGAAAGTAGAGCCGATAATATGCTGCCTTGGTCCAGGAAGTGCCTAACGTGAACTGATTCAATCTGACATCGGAGAATTCATAAAAAATAACACTCCATTTTTGATCCTTTATTCGCCTTATAATAGCACCCTTTCTTTCCTGGGAAAGATCCGGGGCAATTAAATGAAGATGGCAAACATGATTACCATTATTGATCAGCAGGGACGAAAGCAATACCTCAAAGGGATCAAGGTAGTTTTGATCGAATGCAATGGCAATATGAACAATTTTTTCATCAATCTGCATTCAAATAGATTCAACGGGTCACTTCAACAATTCCCATTCCTCCCCACTCATCTTCAGAACCAAAAAATTCAGAAGCTTTGGTTTTTTTTTTAATTTCTTTCCAAAAAGGAATAACCCCACTCCAGTTATTGCTATTGGTTGGTTTGTTATCATGAAATGCGATTATGCCCCCTGGTCTCACTAACGATCCATACATTTCATAGTCCATTTTTACTCCATTGTAAGAATGATCTCCATCCACAAATAAAAAATCTATAGGGCGATCGTTAATTATATTCTTTAACATTTGTAATGTTAAAGAATTATGAGAGTCGCCTTTAATTAGATGAAGGTTTTGAGGGGATACAGCAAAAGACTTATAAAACCCCTCCCTGGATTTAGGATAACCACCGCCATGTCCATCCGGATAATCAATTGAAACTATGGTTGCAGAAGTATCTGCCACTTTTGTAAACAGAAACAAGGTGCCTCCCATTCTGGTTCCTATTTCAACGATTACCTTCGGCCTAAGAGCTTCAACCTGTCCCACCAACCATTTAATTTCCGATGGAATCTGTATCATCCAGAAAAAACGTTTCCATTCATCGCTCAATACAAAGTCAACCAACTCACCAGCATTCATGCCTTGCGTTACCCTATGAATCTCAGGTATTATTTTTCGATATTCTCTACCAGCATTGAATTCCTGTATTTTCTTTTTAAAGGAAGTAAACATCATCACTTATTATTTTTTTACACTCATTTCTCCATCCATCAATAAGTTACCCCACCAACTAAATGGTTGACTATTAAGAAACAAATGATGCTTGTTATTAACTATATGCAATTCTATTCTATTCAAACTATTGGCAAACCATGTCACAAATGGTTCAGTAAAATATAGATCAAGGGTATATATTCCTGTTCTTAATTGAGGTAACTGAATAGAATAATTAAATGAATAAGTACCTGGTTCAAATGAGGTGGTATTTTTTTTAACGAAATTGGCGTAACTCGCTATAAATTCATTATCTTTTTTAATATGAACCTGAAACTCAAAATTTATTTTTTTCTTAAATGTAACATCAAACTCCAGACAAAGATTATCACTGTCCGTTGCTATTTTATTTGACGGAGATCCATTAATCCTAATATTGTCGATCTTTTCATCCTTTCGGAAATAGCGAATACCATCCATTACTGTCTGTTCCCCTGTATTTAAACTAACGTAGTTATGAATAGCTTCATCAATTGTATTATTAACGATAAGAACTCCCTTATCCAGTAATAAACCTTTTGCGCAAATGGACTTTAACGTTGGCAAATTATGACTCACAAACAAAATCGTCCTCCCGCTCTTACTCACATCTTCCATTTTACCAAGGCACTTCTTCTGAAACTCGGCATCTCCTACGGCAAGCACTTCATCAATAATTAAAATCTCGGGCTCTAAGAAAGCCGCTACAGCAAATGCAAGTCGTAATTGCATACCACTGCTATAATGCTTTAAAGGGGTATCTAAAAATTTCTCTACCCCGCTAAAGTCAACAATCTCATCAAACTTACTCTCTATTTCTTTGCGCTTCATGCCCAGCAGGGAGCCATTAAAGAAAATATTTTCGCGTCCGGTGAGTTCGGGATGAAAGCCCGTGCCTACTTCGAGCAAGCTGGCAATGCGGCCACGGGAAATAATCTTTCCTGTGGTGGGCGGGGTAATTTTAGAAAGTATTTTTAACAACGTGGATTTGCCCGCCCCGTTACGCCCAATAATGCCAATGGATTCGCCCGGCTGCACGGTAAACGATACGTCTTTCAGGGCCCAGAAGTCTTCGGTCTGGTTTTTCTCAAACTTCAGCGCATTCACCATCCGCTCGCGCAGGCTTAAGTAGCCTCCCGCCAGGTGCTGGATTTTGTACTTTTTTCCAATGTTCTGTATTTCTAGAATGGGCTTCACGCAGGATGTTAGATGGCCGATTTACGAATGACGATTTTTTATGAAATGTTTTCTTTATGGTGATGTTAAAAACAAAAAATCCGGTTTAGGTAACCAGCAGGGCTATTCTCTATTTTCTTTTCCATGTATTGAATGTTGAGGATGGGTTTCATAATGAATTAATCCAGTACCGTTCAGCTATGATTGCGGCAAAAGAGTTCTTGCTTTCACTCGGATAATTTTTCCTTTGGTTGAAAAGATGAGATCTCCGTCTTCCTTTGCTTTGGATTGAATTAACCGTTTTGAAGTCAACTTTAGTCCCTCTATAATTTTGGCTCTCAATTGCTCTACGTGCGCTTCCATAATAAATATTTTTCAATGCCGTCAGGTCTTACGACCTGACGTACAACCATCCTAATCAAACACACTATTTTTATTCTATACAACTGTGTCAGGTCGTAAGACCTGACACCAAGATAATGACAATGAATAGCATCCTTACTGTTAGTCTGCAATTCATCTAAAGTTTCACCTTCAGTAAAAATTCCCAAACCCAACCCCTTAGCGGTGTAGCCTCCTTCCAGGCTTGCTACAACCAAAAAAATTAATTCTTCCATACAACCAGAATTGGTAACAAAGATACTGCTTTTCAGAGCTTTTGCTACCCTGTTTTAATTAACGGATTAAGCCAAATCACAGCCAGATGTCGGATACGGTACTTCTTTATTCACTGCCGTCAGGTCTTTTCACTGCCGTCAGGTTTTACAACCTGGCGTACAACCATCCTAATCAAACACGCTATTTTATTCTTTACAACTGTGTCAGGTCGCAAGACCTGACACCAATACCGAGGGGCTTACATGCCTTGAACAAATCGAACCGCCATCGAAGGAAGAACAACCAACAACGGAGGAAGAACAAACCTCTCACTGCCGTCAGGTTTTACAACCTGATGTACAACCATCCAAATCATCTTAAGGGAATTCATCAAACCCTAAAAAATCAGATAATTGGGTTTCATAACGTCTAACCGGCCTTACTCAGGCACGAAGGTATTTAGCAGCAAAGTCATCAGGTGCAAGAATGGTTAATTTTTGAGGGGAGTGTCGCACGAAATCTTTATCTCTGGTGATCAAAATATCCATCTGATAGTGGAGCGCTGTGAAATATTGCAATGCATCTTCCATATCAGACATGGAAGAACTCATGGCCGCTTTAATGATTTCCTGATTTGTATTCAAAACAACCACATCATTAAGTAACGCCATCACAATTTCTTTTGCCTGATCAACGCCCAAAACTTTTTTAAGTAAATGGGCTGCAATATGAATAACAACCGGGCCTGTATATCCTTCCAATTGTTTATCCACGATCGCTTGTAATATTTGCCTTGCATGAACATACCCCTGTGGGCGTTTCAACGCATAGTCAACAATAATATTAACATCAATGAAGACCTTAAGCGCCATATTTCGTCTCCACGTCTTTGTAATATTCCTCTTTAAGATTTACCTCATTAGTATAGGGTGGAGCCGTTAACCCTTCTACCACATCAATAATCGATTTATTTTTTTTCGATCGGGTAATGGCCACAAAGTAATCTTCCACCAGGCCGGAAATTGTGGTCTTCTTTTTATTAGCATATTCATTCACCCGCTGCAACAGGCTGTCTTCAATAGTCAAATTGATTTCCCTCTTCATAATCAATCATTTATAAACAAAATTAACCATTATCTGGCGTTTAGCAATCCAAATAAAAAGGTGTATTTCAACATGTAATTATCAATACCTCCACGTCAAATTTCACTGCCGTCAGATCTTACGACCAGACGTACAATCAACCAAATCAAACACGCTATTTTATTCGTTACAACTGTGTCAGGTCGCAAGACCTGACACCAATACCGAGGGGCTCACATGCCTTGAACAAATCGAACCGCCATCGAAGGAAGACCGACCAACAACGGAGGAAGAACGAACCTCTCACTGCCGTCAGGTCTTACGACCTGACGTACAACTATCCAAGCAAAACCTATAAAGTAACATTAAAGTAGCCCGCATCAAGCATCCAGTTTCCAACAACCAATAACCATCCGGCTAGGCAAAATCCGCAAAGAAATCTTCGGTGCGCTTAAAATAAAATATGCCGATCAATAACAAGATCAACCCCGATAGCAAACTGATACCCAAAAAATAAAAATCAGGCGTGATGCCCGTGAGGGGGTAACGAAACAATTCCACCGCGGCATACATGGGTGAACATACCAGCATGTATTGAAGCAACGGGTATTTAAGCAACGAAATAGGATAGATAACGGGTGTTAAAAAAAACAGCACCTGCACCAAAAACGGAATCACATAGCGGAAGTCGCGGTACTTCACGTTGAGTGCTGCCAGCCAGGCACCCATACCCAGGGTGGCAATAATCCCTGTCACCAAAGACAGGGGCCAGATAATAATGGCCAGCCAGGAAACCGGTTGTTGGTAATAAAGCAGGATACCGGCAAATAAAATAAACGCCATGAAAAAATCGAAGAGGGCTACTAAAATAGACGAAACGGGTATGATGAGTCTTGGAAAATAAATCTTCTTGATAATGCCTGCATTATTGACCATGCTGTTGGAGGCACTGGTGAGGCCGGAAGAAAACATATTCCAGATCAATAAACCCGAAAACACATAGACCGGGTAAGGCAGGTTTTGAGAAGGGATGTTGAGTGCCCGGCCAAAAAAGAACGTGAATATCGTCATCATCAGCAGGGGCTGAAGAACGGCCCATAAAAAACCCAGTGTGGTTTGTTTGTATTTGATTTTGATATCGCGCCAGGTAAAAAAGTAAAACAATTCGCGGTAGCGCCAAAGTTCTCTCCAGTTAAAAACGCTTTGGGCAGAGTCGATGATATATTCTTCGGATTCGGTCATGGCTAAATTCTGCTGCAAGGTAAGATGAAACAGTCATTCTCAAGGGATGCATCCAACAACAAATTCCAACTGACGGCAGGTCTTTCGACCAGACATACAACCATCCGAATCAAACACTATTCTTCTATTCAACTGTGTCAGGTCAGGTCACAAGACCTGACACCAAGACCAGTTCCGTAGGAACGACATTTTGGTAAATCCAAAAGATTAATGGAAGAACAAGCCCCAGCGGGGCGACATGTTAATTCTCACTCCAAATGCCGTCAGGTCATACGACCTGACGCACAACCAACCGAATCTAGCACACAATCTTCCGTACAACTGTATCAGGTCGCAAGATCTGACACCAAGATATTTTTTTATCTTCAACAGGAATTAAAAGATTCAGGTTAGATTTATCCCCCACGTAAACTATTGATAAGTGAAAATTCTTTTTCTACTACCCTATCCACTACGCGAAGCCCCTTCTCAACGATTTCGTTTCGAACAGTATGTTGAACGATTAAGAAGACAGGGATTTACCGTGCGCACACAAAGCTTTCTTACAACTCATAGCTGGCAATTATTTTTCGAAAGAGGAAATCCCATACAGAAGGCCCTCACGCTGATGAGGGGTTTTCTTAAAAGAGTATATGTCCTGGCCATTACCCCTTCGTTTTATTTCGTTTTCATCCATCGCGAAGCAACTCCACTTGGTCCTCCCGTTATTGAATGGTTCATCGCAAAAATTCTCCGTAAAAAAATTATTTATGATTTTGATGATGCCATCTGGCTAACCGACCGAAAAGATGAGTCTGCTGTGTTGAGATCTTTAAAATGGCGGCAAAAGGTAAAAGCCATTTGCCAATGGAGTTATAAAGTAAGTGCTGGCAACGAGTACCTATGCGCCTACGCCAGGCAATTCAATAAGAATGTGGTATTGAATCCTACTACCATCGATACGGAGAAGACGCACAACAGATCCCTGTATAATCCCCCTCTCCCAAGGGAGAGGGGGCCAGGGGGTGAGGCGCTTACCATCGGCTGGACAGGCTCACACTCCACGTTGAAATACCTGGAAGAGCTACAGCCCGTGTTAAAGCAAGTGGAAGAAAAGTATGCGAATGTTACCTTTCTCGTCATTGCCGATCAACCTCCTCCGATGCAATTGCAACGACTTTCATTTATCAAGTGGCATGCACAAACCGAAATAGAAGACCTCATGAAAATGGATATCGGCATCATGCCCCTACCTGATGATGAATGGGCCAAAGGCAAGTGTGGTTTTAAAGCGCTGCAATATATGGCACTGGAAATACCCGCGGTAGTTTCCCCAGTAGGTGTAAACACAGAAATAATTGCTAATGGCGAAGAGGGATTTTTATGCGCATCCGGTAGCGAATGGTTTGATGCTTTGAAAAAATTAATCGACAACAAAAACCTGCGCATGGAATTAGGAAAAAATGGGCGCAGGAAAGTTCTCGAACACTATTCCGTTTCCTCCAACACCTCCACGTTTCTTTCACTCTTCGAATAATCAAACATCAGCGCCAGCGCCATCACATAAAAGGGAAGCAACGGAATGCGGTAGCGGCTCAGGCTTCCGAAATTGTAGGTAGAGATACCCACGGCAAAAGCAAAGGTGATGCTGAAGACGAGACAAAAGATGATGTTGGGATCGGAAAGCATTTTGCTAAGCACATAGCGCCTAATAAAAAAAACATAACCGGTAAATAAGAAAACAATTAAACTCTCCAAGGCAGAAACCATCATTAACGGATTGCCCGCTTCCCATACATAGGGCCGGAAAAGCGCTACATTGATTGCCTGAGGTGCCTTGCTGATCATGTTTCCAAAGGTGCCATCCAGCTTACCCAAGGTATAGGTGCTACCGGCACCTCGCCCGGTTTGAAAGGCGATATCATAAGCAGTAATTCTGGCCGTTTCCGGGATTTTTGAAAGCGAGTAACGCGCGTCATCCTCACCCGTTTTCAAAACAGCCCAATACCCAGAGCCGGCAACAACGATTACTACAAAGGGCACCAGCAGGATGCGCATAGCCAGTGAACGTATCTTACTCAGGTTGCCAAAATACACCCATAAAATTGCAGCCGGCAGAAAACAGAGAAGAATATATTTTTTAACAGAATAAATAACAAAGGCGCCAATCAGAAGTAATACAATATAACCCACTTGAAATTTCTTGTCAATCAGAATCCTCTTCATCGCCAGTGTCAGCGCCCCCACACAGGCCAGGGTAATCGTATCTTTCAGCAGCCCAGAACCCCAGAAAAAAACAGAGGGAATAAAAAAAGCGGCCAGGGCAATCCACTTATGCAAGTGTGGGAATTGCTCATAAAATGCTTTGAAAAACATCCACATACCTACAAAACTCACCCCGGCAAAAAGAACCGCAGTGGCAGAGTAACTGGAAAAAGTGAGGAGATCAAAGAATGCCGCAATACGAATAATAAAGAATGACGCCTTGTCATAATAAAATGGAATCTGAGAATAGTATTTGTAAAGCCCCTGATCGTCCCCACCAAAAAGGAGAGACAATCCGTTTGATGAATCCATAATGGCCTCCCAGATATGCCGGCTGCCATGGGTGTGATAGTTGAAGGTGTCGCCTCCGTGGTAATAGAATTGATAAATAAACCCCACGGCCAGGGCACCGATCATTTTCACCGTCAGCGCAGGAAAAAAATACCTTCGGTTTATTCCATCCGTCACGTAGGGCCTGATCACATACGCTATTACGTATAGGATGATGAGCCAAAGAGGGGTGACAACCAGATCACGAAGTTCCATCCGTCAAATATCAAATTCAACCTGCAAGCTACTAAACCGGAAGCAGGAATAAACCCGGATAACGCAATTGTAGTGCTATTGTCTATCGGATCATTTTCATTGTCAGGGTTAACCTTGATAAAACAATGTTTACACGCAAAAGAGGTGGGCATAAACCCATAACCCTCCAAGGTCTGATTGCTTAGGCGTAAAGACCTTGGAAGGTTTTCCCACTGACGTCAGGTCTTACGACCTGACGGACAACCATACCAATCAACCATTTCTACTTAACATTCTACTGTGTCAGGTCGCAAGACCTGACACCAAGACCGAAGGAAGTACGACCAACAACGAACTTGGATTTTTGGATTTCTCACTGCCGTCAGGTCTTACGACCTGACGTACAACCATACACAACCATTCTACTATTCTATTCTACTATGTAAGGTATTACGACCTGACACCAAGACCACCTTGATAAAACAATGAATACAAGCAAAAGAGGTAGGCATAAACCCATAACCCTCCAAGGTCTGATTGCTTAGGCGTAAAGACCTTGGAGGGTTCATCCCACTGACGTCAGGTCTTGCGACCTGACGTACAACCATACCAATCAACCATTTCTACTTAACATTCTACTGTGTCAGGTCTTACGACCTGACACCAAGACCATACACTACTATGTCAGGTTTTTCAACCTGACATCAAGAACGATTCAGTCCGGGATAAGCCGAGGATAAGCCGAGGATAAGGCAGGGATAAAGCAAGGATAGTGCATATACCTAATGATTGTTTGGAAAGTGCTGGGTCCCAGTTTACAAACAATTTCAACTGCCAGCAGGTAGTATCAGGTAACCCGATTTTTACCTTTCCATACGTAGCCTCCTAACGAAACCCTCCAGGGTCTGTTTGTTTAAGCATAAAGACCTTGGAAGATTCGGGTTTACACCAACACTCTTCTCACCAATTCAATTTTCCCTACTGTCGATAGATATTACGACCCGACCCCAACAAATACGAAACAAACTTCGCTACCAGGGACTATTGACTATTCCTCAATCCCCCTTCTCCAGGTTCTTCAGCCTTTTCTTGGCATCCTTGAAGGCTTCATCCTTGCGGTTGGATTTCTTTTTAACTTCTTTAAAGTAGCGCTTCGCTTCTGCTTTATTACCTTGTTTCTCATTAATTTCCCCTAATGCAATCAAGGAGTATAAATAATAACCAGATTCCGTAGCTCCAATTTCCTCTGCATACTTCACGGCCAGCAGGTAATATTTTTTCGACTCCTCCAGCTTACGCTGCGAATCATAAAATTGCCCAAGGAAAAAGGCAGCATAGCGGCCACTGGTAGCTTCATAACCTACCTGGCCACTGTCAATCCTTTCCAGGATCATTTTAGATTGCCGCTCCAATTCCGAAAACATACCTCGCGAGTATAACATGCGCGCATAGTAGCGATGAAAATAGGGGTTATCCGGGTAGGTTTGATACAGGTATTCTGCCAATTGAAATGCCCGCGGCTGATCATTTTCGTAACTATTCAATATCCGCATGAGCCACACCATCGCCTCCGTGCGTGTATAAAAAGCATTGTAGGAAACTTCTTTGAGTTGTTTCAGGCCCAACTGCTTATCACCCTTGCGAAAAAACCACATGATCGGTTTCAGCGAAGGATAGTTTTCGGGCACCCACACCGAAAAATAATTATAGAGGGCATCGCCAAATAATAACTCGGGGCTCAAGTGATCTTTCTCCCTGCATATTTCCATGTAGTCCAGTGCGGCCTTCCCCTCCACGGCAGACTTTCTCCAGTTTTTTCTTTCTTCATCAGAATAAAGTCTTCCTTTAAAACCATGAGCGGCAGCCAGAAAAAAAGCCCCCTCAATCTTATACTCCGGGTGTGACTTAAATAGATTTTCGGCTACGATGATCGAGCTATCCATGTAAGCCAAAAAACGGTCATCATATTTTGTCTCGTGGGTGTTGGGCATAATCTTCCACCACTCGCTTAAGCCCAGCAGAAAATAAGGCAATGGGTGCCACGGGTATTTTTGCTTAAACCAGCGAAACTGCTGCTCGGCAGTTTCAAATTTGAAATTATACAAATCATTCAACGCCTGGTTGATTTCGATTTGCATCGCCACGTTATTAATCAAAATGATGGTGGTGTCCTTTTTTACTTTCGTCTGGGCAGTGGCTATTCCCCACGAGGACCCTACTATCACGATGGTGATAAGTCCGATAAAAACATTTACACCAAAGAATCGTTTTCTCATTTCAAATTCCAAATAAACAAAAACTTACCTTCGCAACTACAAAAAACAATCATGCTAGAAGAAACCGAACAAAGTACACTGTTTGCTGCCGATAAGAAACTGACCTTCATCATCCTTTGTTTACTTTCCATCCTTTTATTATTCGTAAAGAAATCATTTATAGAGAACGAAACCGCTGCCTTTGAGTTTCTTCAGGATCGCCCCGAAGGTGCTATTTTGAAAATGATCAGCGCGCTTCAGTTCTTTTCGATCCCATTTATCTATTTGTGGAAGTTTACCGTGATCGGATTCGTGCTGTGGGTGGGTTGCTTTATGTTTGGCTTCCGCATCACCTTTAGCCAGTGCTGGAGCGTGGTGATGGCCGCTGAGTTCATCTTCCTGGTGCCCGAAGTATTAAAAATCGGATGGTTTATGTTCATTCAAACCGACCCGACCTTGCCAGAAATAAGGGCCTTTTATCCTTTTTCCATGATGAATTTCTTTGACTACACCGAGGTAGCAAAACGATATGCCTATCCACTCAAGGCACTGAGCATCTTTGAAATCTTCTATGTCCTCATCATGGTGAATGGCGTACACTTTTATGCGAAAAGGGAGAAAAAGGCGGCCTGGTGGATTGTCTCCACTTCGTACATATTGATTTTTATTTTATGGCTCATTTTCTATGTGATCGTCTATAAATAGTAGTCGGAGGAAAAAAGGTAGTAGAATCGAGACGTTATTTTAAAACTATATGTAACCCTTGTACATCAATGCATGAGCCTGTGAAGGCTGGCACTACTTGATTGAGGGTATCTGCCTGCTTTTATTCTTACGCGGTAGACAAATTTTTCCCTATTTTCGCCCCTTAAATTCAAAGAAAAACAGCATGAAACGGAGCCCCTCAGCAATTTCATCCAGAAGAATGAATTGTTGCGCGGTTCCCGCTCACATAAAAAAATAAAATTATAAACAGATGAATTTTCAGAAATCGAATAACATCACTGGTTGGCTAGTATTTGCGGTGGCCCTGATCACCTATTGGCTTACCATGGAGGAAACAGCGAGCTACTGGGATTGTGGCGAATTTATTTCGGTTTCCTATAAACTTCAGGTTCCACACCCTCCTGGTGCCCCACTTTTTCTTTTGATGGGTCGGATATTCTCCTTCCTGGCTATGGGCGATGTAACCAACGTGGCTTATTGGATCAACTTCATGAGCGTGCTGGCCAGTGCCTTTACCATCCTTTTCCTTTTCTGGTCTATCACCTTGTTTGGCCGCAAAATGATGGGGCTTGCCAAAGACTCAGAAATAACCAGCGATCAAATCTGGGTGTTGATGGGCGCAGGTTTAGTGGGTGCCCTTGCTTATACCTTTTCCGATTCATTCTGGTTTTCGGCTGTAGAAGCGGAAGTATATGCGATGTCGTCCTTCTTCACGGCATTTGTGGTGTGGGGGATTTTGAAATGGGATGTGATTGAAGACGAAAGCAAAGCCAATCGCTGGATATTATTGATGTTCTACATGATGGGCCTCTCCATTGGCGTGCACTTGCTCAACCTGGTAACGTTGCCCGCACTTGGGTTGATTTATTATTTCAAAAAATTCAAACCCACTACCTGGGGGGTGATTCTTACACTCGGAATCAGTGGCAGTCTTGTATTATTCATCAACGATTTTATTGTTCCGGGCTTGCCTACCATTGCCGGTTATTTCGAGGTTTTCTTTGTGAACACCTTAGGATTATTTTTTGGATCAGGTGCCTTGGTATTTTTCCTGATTCTGATTGCCGCACTGGTGTCTGGAATCTATTATACCCAAAAGAACAATCATCCTATCTGGAATACGTTCATCCTGGCCACTACGTTCATTCTGATCGGTTATGCTTCCTACACGATGGTAATCATCCGGTCGAACTATGATACGCTTATTAATGAAAACGCACCAAAAGATGTGATGAGTTTTATTCGCTACCTCAAGCGTGAGCAATATGGCAGTCGCCCTCTTTTATTTGGCCAATATTTTACCGCCCGCCCGATCGATGTAAAATACGGAGCCGCTGAATACACCAAAGGCAAAGACAAGTATGAAATTTCTTCGCGCAAGTTCAGCTATGTGTATGAACCGGATCAGGAAACCATCCTACCCCGTGTGTGGAATTCCGATCACAAAGAAACATACATGAACATTTTAGGTCTTGCCGAAGGTCAGAAGCCTACGTTTGGACAGAATCTGTATTTTATGTTCAAGCATCAGATTGGCACCATGTATATGCGCTACTTCATGTGGAATTTTGCCGGAAGAGAAAGTGACGAACAAGGTGCTGACTGGCTTAGTCCGATAGGCGCTGCCAAACATGTGCCCGATGTGATTGCCCATAACAAAGGCAGAAATAATTACTTCATGATTCCATTTATACTCGGACTGATAGGCATGTTTTATCAATTCATTAAGGACACTAAAAACTTTGCGGTAGTTGCCCTTCTTTTTGTAATGCTGGGTGTAGCCATCGTAGTGTATTTAAATTCCCCTCCCTCCGAACCACGCGAGCGGGATTACATCTATGCCGGATCTTACTATGCCTTTGCCTTCTGGATTGGCTTTGCCGTTATCGGCATGGCCGAACTGTTTAAGGGTTTTTTAAAGCAAGGAAAAGCAGCAGCCATCGTTGCAATTTTAATTGGATTAAGCGCGCCCACTATGATGGCTGCCGAAGGGTGGGATGATCATAATCGCGCCAACCGTTTCTTCTCGGTCGACTCTGCCGCCAACTATTTGAACTCCTGCGATCAAAACGCGGTGATCTTTACCGGGGGCGATAATGACACCTTCCCGCTCTGGTATGCACAAGAGGTGGAAGGAATACGCACCGACATGCGCGTGGTGGTGTTGAGCTACTATAACACCGACTGGTATATCGAACAAACTATGCGCAAAGCGTATGAGTCGGAACCTATCCCGTATACCCTCTCCGCAAAACAATACAAACAAGGTGGTCTTAACGACTACCTCCCCTTTGCTGACTTAAAAATAAAAAGTCTGGACGCCCGGCAGTTCATTGATCTTTTGTCAAAAGACTATGCCCAACTGCGAGACGGTGACAGAAACATTGTGCCGAGCAAAGTATTTACACTGACCATCAACAAAGATGAGCTTAGAGCTAAAGGAATAATTCCAAAGCAATTTGACAGCCTGTTGGTGGATCAAATGGAAATCAAACTCCTGAAAGGTGCCCTTGAGAAAAAAGACCTGGCCTTACTGGATTTTCTCGTTACCAATAACTGGGAGCGTCCAATTTATTTGAACAATACCTCCTTATCGCAAATAAATATTGATTTAAGTCCGTATGCGGTGCAGGAGGGAAATGCTTACCGCATACTTCCTATTCGTAATCCCCGCCTGAACCGCGAGCGCCTGGTGGATACCGAAAAGTCATATGACAATATGATCAACAAATTCAAGTACCGGGGTTTGGATGACGAAAAACTTTATTTCAATGAAGACTACCGCGGCTTTGTGCTCAATCACAGAAGTTCATTGAA
Organism: uncultured Ohtaekwangia sp.; assembly: GCA_964349405.1. Lineage (GTDB taxonomy): Bacteria > Bacteroidota > Bacteroidia > Cytophagales > Cyclobacteriaceae > ELB16-189. The sequence goes on from CAYGGY010000006.1 coordinate 80,223, forward strand.
TGACCTGGCCCAGGCATTAATTGACGAGGGACAAATGGAAAAGGCAAACAAGGTATTGGAGTTCTCCTTGACAAAAATGCCGGACCGTGTGATCCCCTTCGATATCACAGCGCCTACCCTGGTGGACTTGTTATTTCAGGTTGGGCAAAATGAAAAAGCCATCGAGATAGCCAAATTGAGTGGCGACCGTGCCGATGAAATGATCACCTACCTGATTGAAGAAAACTATGGCATGACCATCGAGTTGAGAAGGAACGCCTTCGTTTTAAATTCATTGCAACGCACGTTATATGAGAACGGTGAAATGGAACTGGGCAAGAAATATGAAGATGCGTTGAACAAACACATGGCCAGCTTGCGAATTTACCAGGAAGGCGACTTCTGAGAACTATTTCTGCGCGATCAAAAACAAATCCAACGAGTGAGCGGCATCCTCAGTAAGAAGATAATCTTCCTGGCGGATGCTCATCACTAATTGATCATCACTTCCTTTCAGTTTATTCCGATTGTGTCGATTCATAAACTCATAGGGAATTCTAAGCATCGCAGCAGGAAGGTTATACTGAAGATTGAATATATCCCAACGCATTAATTTATCCACCGACTTCTTATTGCGAGCATGGTATTCCATCACTTTGTCATTTCCTGTAATGCCGTGCATGGTAACCTTGCTGAAAAATACTTTCGCCAGGTTGGTCAACTCCTGAGCCGTATACTCGCGGATGTGCCAGGGATTGCGCGATAAAGAATAGGGTCTGTTGGGGGTAGTGATCAAGGCAATACCACCCGGCTTTAGCACCCGATGTATTTCCTTAATAAAAAGATGGTCGTCCTGAATATGTTCGATCACCTGAAAGCTGACGAGCGAATCAAAACTGTTGTCAGCAAAATTGGCAAGTGGCGGAATGTTGCCGCTTATAAATTTTGCCATCGGATATTTTTGCTGAAGCTTGTTGATCACCGGAGCAATCTTGTCAATTGCAGTATACGTTGTAATAACCGGCAACAACCAGTCAATACCACGTCCTTCTCCACAACCCACTTCCAGTAAATCACCTTTTACATACTGCTGAGCCAACACATAGGGTCGTAGCAACCGTTGGTGAATAGGATTATCCGAGGGAATCGATTCTGACGTGATTTCGGTGGTGTAAACAGAAGCCATCTTAAAAAATTATCGAACAAAAATAACTCAATTGGTTAGATTTAACGTTGTAAATTTATGATCATAAAATCCGTAATGAGACGTATTATTATTCTCTTTCTGATTGCCTGGCCAACACAACATCTTTTTTGCCAGGCACTTACCAGCGTAAATTTTCGGGATTGGTATAATCCTGATAGTGAAATTTCAATAACACTAAAGGAAGTAAGAACTTTTAAAAATATAGAAGTCCATTACCAGGTTCAATCCAATCTGTTTTCACTCGAAAAATATGCTATCACCTGGGAAAAAAGAGATTCTTACACACATCGTGAAGGAACTCCCCTTTCCAATACGGATACCCTGACATCCGCCAAAGAGCAAAAAGGATTATGGGTATTTGACATTCCTGCAAAACCCTGGTTGCTCGTAGTAAAGGTTACCAACAAAGACACTCAAATAAGCTGGATAAATTTTAAACGAATAGAAGGGAATTATCCGGTAAGCGGTTGGATTGAAAAAGATAGCGAGCGGTGGACAAAAAAATACCTGATTACGAATCAATCTTATTCGATCAAAAACCGTGAGAATTCACCTACTTATGTTTCCTATTACAACGAAGATTTTCCTGCGGCCTATCCTCCGTTTGCCGACAAAGATGGAAACGCAGATCGCTTCCTGTTTCACGATTCAACCTTTCGTATTAGCTCGGGCACTTCGCTTTCACTTTCAAAAACAGGTCTATATCTGTTTCAAAAAGACACCAATTCAGCAGAAGGATTTGCCATGCGGGTAGTTAATAGAAGCTATCCGAAATTTTCTACGATAGAAGATCTGATCAAACCCTTGATTTTCATTTGCACGCAGGATGAATATTCGGCACTACAAAACGCAAAAGGAGATAAAGCCAAATTTGATAAGGTGATCCTTGATATCACCAAAGACAAAGAGCGCGCATCAAATTTTATGAAGAGTTACTTCAGAAGAGTTGAACTGGCCAACTTATATTTTATCTCCTTCAAGGAAGGATGGAAAACCGACCGAGGCATGATTTATCTTATTTTCGGATTGCCCGATGAAGTGAGCATCAATGACGGCAATGAAAACTGGTTCTACAAAAACTCCCGGTCGCGATTTACCTTTGTGAAAAGCGGCAGCGTTTATGATCCTGAAAATTACGTCTTGTTACGAGACAAACGATTTATGGAACCGTGGTATAGCACCATCGATCTATGGAGAAAAAGCAGGTTCTGATTTAAAGCACTTCTTTCCTTACTTTTACAAAAAATCATGGAAAAAACTGAAACGATATTCGGCACCCGTGCCGTGATGGAAGCCATTCTCGCCAAACGTGAGATTGAAAAAGTGTTCATTCAGGCAGGACTCAATAATGACCTGATCAAAGAACTTATTACGCTGGCAAAAAAGAATGGGGTCCCTTTCACTTTTGTGCCTCAGCAAAAGCTCAACAGTCTTTCGTCAAAAAATCATCAGGGAGTAGTTTGTGTATTATCAGCCGTTCAATATGCTACACTTGAAAACATCATTGATAAGATCTACAGCGAAGGCAAAGAACCCTTCCTGCTGATTTTGGACCGCGTAACGGATGTGAGAAATTTTGGAGCCGTTGCCCGCACCGCAGAGTGTGCCGGCATCCATGCGATTGTGATCGGAGATAAAGGCAATGCCCCCATCACCGGAGATGCCATGAAAACCTCTGCAGGCGCACTCAGTCACCTGCCCGTGTGCCGGGTAAAGGACATGAAAAAGACCATTCATTTTTTAAAGGAGAATGGGATTCAAATCATTGCCTGCACCGAGAAAGCTGAAAAACTTCTCTATGAAATGAATTTGAACACACCCCTGGCATTAATACTGGGCTCCGAGGAAGATGGGATTTCTCCCGAGTTACTGAAAGAATCCGATCATCGTGCCAAGATCCCTATGAATGGAAATATTGGGTCACTCAATGTTTCTGTTGCCGCAGGTGTTTGTGTCTATGAAGCAATCCGGCAAAAGAACTATAAATAATCGTTGCCGTTGGGTTTGCTCTTCAAGTCGCTCACAATCTTTCTGAACAGGTCTTCTTTATCCTTCTCACAAACAATAACGACATTATCAAAGGCACCTACGAGATAGCCATTTAACCCCTGAACCACTATTAATTTATCCTTGGGCCCTTTGATTACAGAATTTCTTGTTTCATAGATTAGCGTATCGGCTGTGATCGCATTGTTATTTGAATCTTTGGCAGAATTGTCATGTAAAGAACTCCATGATCCCAGGTCCGACCACGCAAACGTACTCAACCATACGTACACGTTTTCAGCCTTCTCCATAATGCCATAGTCGATGGAAATGCTTTTGGTTTGGGCATAGGCCGTTTGTATGGCTGTGTTCTCCTGATCGGTATTAAAATGAAGTGACGCTTCATCAAAAACCTCCGTCATTTCAGGCAAATATTTGCGAAAGGCTTCTAAAATTGCGTTTACTCCCCACACAAAAATTCCTGCATTCCAGACAAAATCACCGCTCTCGATAAATTTCTTAGCCAGTGCCAATTCTGGTTTTTCGGTGAATGTTTTTACTTTCTTCAAAGCGGCCTTGCCATCATTATATTGAATATAACCATACCCTGTTTCAGGGCGTATGGGTTTGATACCAAGCGTAACGAGTTTGTCCTGATTTTTTGCCTGTTCAAAACAAGCCTTAATGGTTTTCTGAAATTCCAGTTCATCCAAAATCAAATGATCCGCTGGCGTCACCACTACGATTGCATGGGGATTCTCCTTATAAATTTTTAAGCATGCATAAATAATACAGGGAGCCGTGTTTTTTCTCATAGGCTCTGTTAAAATACGTTGCGCTTCCATTTCCGGAATTTGTTCTTGCGTTAACGCACGATGTTCCTCATGCGTAACCACTAATATATTCTCTTTAGGACAGAGCGGTAAAAACCGTTCATACGTTGACTGTAAGAGCGTCTTACCAATACCAAGCACATCTAAAAATTGCTTCGGCTTGGAATTGCGGCTATAGGGCCAAAAACGCGTTCCTACGCCACCGGCCATGAGCACTACATAAAGATTTTTATTCATAGATTTTCCTATTGGAATCAGAGATTACTTTTTTAAACAATACCTTCTTTGAGCAAATCGTGGAGATGAATGAACCCGGCCACTTTTGGCCCGTCCTTAACCACCAGTTGTGAGATGCTATTTTCCTGCATCACCTGAAGCGCTTTCACAGCGAATTCGCTTTGGTCGATTGACTTAGGTGTGCGTGTCATGATATCCGCTGCTTTAATAGTCGCAATATTAGATTCTTTTTGCAACATCCGTCTAAGGTCACCATCAGTAATAATACCTAATAGATTTTTTTCTTTATCCACCACGGCAGTGGCACCCAATCGCTTTGAAGAGATTTCTAAAATTACATCACGCAAGGATGTATCAACCAGCACCATAGGAAGTTGATTGTTTGAAAACACATCTTCTACTTTCAGATACAGTTGCTTACCCAGTGAACCTCCTGGATGATATCGGGCGAAATCCTCTTTTGAAAAATTACGCAGTTCGAGCAAACACACAGCAAGGGCATCGCCCATAGCCAGATGAGCCGTGGTGCTGGTGGTTGGGGCCAGATTATTTGGACAGGCCTCGTCTTGAATGGTTGCATTCAGAACAAAATCGGAATGATCCGCCAAATAAGAATTTTTATTGCTGACTAATGCAACTAATTTTGAACCTCTTCGCTTTAAAAGAGGGACAAGTACTTTAATTTCGGGAGTATTTCCACTTTTGGAGATACAAATAACAATATCGTCACCCTGAATCATACCCAGATCACCATGAATGGCATCAGCAGCATGCATAAAAAGAGCCGGTGTGCCGGTGGAATTCATGGTGGCCACAATTTTATTGGCGATGATGGCACTTTTTCCAATGCCAGTAATTACAACTCTACCCTTGGATTTTAGAATTTCCCGTACACAGGCTTCGAAATCGTTGTCGATAAAATTCGTGAGATTTTCGATCGCACGGGCCTCATTTATCAGAACATCTATGGCGATTTGTCTGATATTTTTATGTATATTCAATGCTTGTATCGTTAGTAAAAACCCAAAGATAAGTAATTCAAAATTTTATAGAATAGTAATATGATGGTGGCAGAAGAGAAAGATGAATTGAAGATAAAACTCAAGGAAATATTCGGTTATGGGAATTTCAGGGGAAACCAGGAAGTAGTCATTAGAAATATATTAAGCGGAAGAAATACTTTTGTAATCATGCCAACCGGAGCCGGTAAATCATTATGCTACCAGCTTCCGGCTATGATAAAGGATGGACTTGCGATTGTCATCAGTCCGCTCATAGCGCTGATGAAAAACCAGGTAGACCAACTTAACGCCTATGGCATCAACGCCCGGTTTTTAAATTCAACACTAAGTAAAGGTGAAATTACACGCCTCAAAAAGGAGTGCATAACCGGTTCTGTAAAACTTTTATACGTAGCACCCGAGTCGCTCAATAAAGAAGAGAACATTGAATTTCTTCGAAAAGTAAATGTTTCGTTTGTGGCTATTGATGAAGCCCATTGTATTTCGGAATGGGGTCATGATTTCAGACCCGAATACAGAAAAATAAAAACGATGATTGCCCAATTGGGCGATATGAATGTGATTGCGCTCACGGCCACGGCAACGCCCAAAGTGCAAATTGATATTCAGAAAAATCTTCAGATGGAAGATGCCGATGTATTCATCTCTTCGTTCAATCGCAAGAATTTATATTACGAAGTACGTCCTAAAAAAGAGACCAAAAAACAACTGATCAAATTCTTAAAAGAACACAAAGGGAAGTCGGGTGTCATTTATTGTTTGAGCCGCAAGAAGGTAGAAGAGATTGCACAGCTCATTAATGTAAATGGTTTTAAAGCGGCACCGTATCATGCCGGGCTTGATCCTGACGTACGAATGAAAAATCAGGATGACTTTCTCAACGAAGAGGTTGACATCATTGTGGCAACCATTGCCTTTGGAATGGGAATTGACAAACCCGATGTGCGATTTGTAGTGCATTATGATGTACCTAAATCATTAGAAGGGTATTACCAGGAAACAGGACGTGCCGGCCGCGATGGCCTGGAAGGTGTGTGTCTTATGTTTTACAGTCACAATGACTTGAACAAGCTGGAGAAATTCAATAAAGATAAGCCTGTTCAGGAACGTGAAAATGCACGGGTGCTTTTACAAGAGATGGAGTTTTATGCAGAATCTCCCGTGTGCAGACGCAAACAATTACTACATTATTTTGGAGAAGAGTATAAAGAAAAAAACTGTGGCTCGTGCGACAACTGCATGCACCCGCGCGAACGTTTTGATGGTACTGAATTCGTGAAGATAGCGTTGGATGCAGTAAAGCAAACCAATGAACGATTTACATTAAGTCACCTGGTGAATGTGATTCGCGGAACCGAAGATGAGTATGTAAAAAGTTATGCCCACTTTGACTTGCCTATTTATGGGAAAGGGGATCAACAAGATGCAGACTTCTGGAAATCCGTAATCCGTCAAACACTCATCTATCAATATCTTGAAAAAGATATCGACAATATTGGTGTACTTAAAATCACTAAAAAGGGTCAGGATTTCCTTAAGAAACCACACCCGATAGAACTTGCCCGCGATCACCAGTTTTCTACCGAAGTAGAAGATGAAGAGTCATCCGATCGCGTAATAATCAACTCCAAGTCATATGACGAGAAGTTGTATGAATTGTTGAAGAACCTGCGTAAGAAAATGGCAAAGGAAAAAGACCTTCCTCCTTATGTTATTTTCCAGGACCCATCGCTCGAAGAAATGGCTACCACCTACCCAACCACCAAAGATGAACTCGCATCGGTGAATGGGGTGGGCATGGGCAAGGTGAATAAATTCGGAAAAGAATTCCTGGATCTGATTCAGACTTATGTAGATGAGAATGATATTGAAACGGCTTCGGATGTTGTTGTAAAATCTTCCGTTAATAAATCCAAGATTAAGATTTTTATTATTCAGCAAATCGACCGCAAAGTAGACCTGGATGAAATTGCCGAATCAAAAAACATCTCGTTTGATGAACTTCTTACGGAAGTTGAAAACATCTGCTATTCAGGCACCCGATTGAATCTGGATTATTACATTGACGAAGTGCTGGATGAAGACAAACAACAACAGATATTTGATTACTTCCTCGAATCAGAAACCGATAGCCTCGAAGAAGCGGTAGATGCATTGAAAGATGAAGATTCTGACTTCACGGAAGATAACCTTCGACTGATGCGTGTGAAATTCTTAAGTGAGTATGCAAACTGAGGTATTTTAAGTATTCATCGTTGACTAAAATTATGTTGCGTTAATAGCCATGGTAATCCATGGCTATTTTTATTTTATCTACCCAAGTCCTAGTCGTATCTTTGAAAACTTAAGAATCAGGATATGAATATTTTAATTATAGGAAGTGGAGGAAGAGAGCACGCTTTTGCCTGGAAAATCAAACAAAGCCCTCTATGCACAAACTTATATGTAGCCCCTGGCAATGCCGGCACCTCGTTGCTAGCAGAAAATATAAACATGGGTATTGAAGAGTTTGAGAAAATCAAAGTGTTCTGTCTTCAGAAAAAAATTGAATTGATTGTTGTTGGCCCCGAAGTTCCCCTGGTAGGAGGCATTCGGAACTACGTTGAAGCCGATCCGCTGTTAAATAATATACTGATCGTAGGGCCCGGAAAGGAAGGTGCCCAATTGGAAGGGAGCAAGGACTTTTCAAAACAGTTCATGCTAAAACATAACGTTCCCACTGCCAAAGCACGCACCTTTCATTCGCACGAAACGAAAGAAGCACTGCAATATCTCGAAAGCTGCACACCACCAATTGTACTAAAAGCAGATGGGTTAGCAGCTGGAAAAGGGGTGATCATCAGCCAATCTATTGACGATGCCAAAAGGGAAATAAAGGAAATGCTGGACCAAAAGAAATTTGGAGATGCCAGCGCCAAAGTATTGGTGGAAGAATTTCTGAACGGTATTGAACTTTCTGTGTTTGTGCTTACCGATGGAGAGGATTATGTAATCCTGCCGGAAGCGAAAGACTATAAGCGTATAGGTGATGGAGACACAGGACCCAATACGGGTGGTATGGGAGCCGTCTCTCCGGTTGTTTTTGCTGATACTTCATTCATGAAAAAAGTGGAAGAGAAGGTAATCAAGCCTACTGTAGAGGGATTAAAGAAAGACGGCATTCCATTCAAGGGGTTCCTCTTCGTGGGGCTTATGAATATGAAAGGTGAGCCCTTCGTGATTGAATATAATACGCGCATGGGCGACCCGGAAACAGAAGTAGTGCTGCCAAGAATTGAAAGTGACTTTGTGGAATTGCTGGTAGCTGCTGCTAAGGGTGATTTGAAGGGGAAGAAAATTTCCATCAGCAATGAATATGCCGTCACGGTGGTGCTGGCTTCAGGGGGGTACCCCGAAGCTTTTGAAAAAGGCAAAGTAATAACCGGCTTTTCGCCTGATAGCCAAAGCACCTTATTCCATGCCGGCACCAAAACACAAGCGGGAACCACTATAACCAATGGAGGCCGGGTGATGACTGCCACAGGGACAGGCAAGACCCTTACTGAGGCAGTGAAAAACGCGTATCGTATGGCTACCTCCATAAAATGGGATGGCATTTATTACCGTAAAGACATTGGTCAGGATCTTTTAAAACTGGAATCAGCCAACCAAGCCTAAAAGCACGCTTGTCAAAACAACCTTAACCTCATAACTTTAAGATTTAAATTCTAATAAACTCTAGGGATGGGCTGTGCCTGCGGAACAAAGAAAGACGGTAAGGTATCCGGCTGTAATAATAATGGTGCCTGCGAAACAGGCGGTTGCAATAAAATGAACGTCTTCGATTGGCTATCGAATATGGATATGCCTGTGCAGAGTCGTTTCTCTGTGGCTGAAGTACGTTTTAAAAATGGTCGCAAAGATTTTTACCGTAACGCAGAATCATTATCGCTCACTACGGGTGATGCCGTAATCGTTGAGGCGGCCACCGGGCATCACCTGGGGCACATATCCATGCAGGGTGAGTTGGTGAGGCTACAAATGCAAAAAAAGAAGGTAGCTAATGACGATGAGATCAAAAAAATATATCGACTGGCCACGCAAAAAGATATTGAAAAATTTGAAGACATAAAGAAACGCGATCTTCCAACGCTTTTTCGTACGCGTGAAGTCATCCGACAATTAAACCTGAACATGAAATTGTCGGATGTTGAATTCCAGGCCGACAATACGAAGGCAACTTTCTTTTATTCTGCTGAAGACCGGGTGGACTTTCGTGAATTAATAAAACTACTCGCTACTGAATTTAAAGTGAGGGTAGAAATGCGACAGATAAGTCTGAGGCAAGAAGCCGGACGTTTAGGGGGCATCGGTGTCTGTGGCCGCGAACTTTGCTGCTCTACCTGGTTGAGCGATTTCAAAAATGTGGCAACCAGTGCTGCCCGTTACCAAAACCTTTCACTTAACCCCAGCAAGCTTTCTGGTCAGTGCGGTAGACTTAAGTGCTGCCTCAACTACGAACTTGAAACCTATATGGAAGCCTTGAAGGGCATACCGGAAATTGAGGCTCCCCTTCTAACTGAACAAGGAGAAGCACGGCTTCAAAAGACTGATATTTTCAGAAGAATCATGTGGTTCGGATTTAAAGAAGATAACAATTGGTACCCGTTGCGTATTGATCGTGTCAATGAAATTCTGGAAATGAATCGGGCAGGAAAGAAACCAGCCAGTTTAGAAATCAACGAAGAAGAAGTAAAAGAGCCGGTTTCCAAGCTTAACATGGATCTTGAGAATCTGGATAAAAAATTCCAAAGTAAATCGAAGAAAAAGAAAAAGAACCGTAACAAAGGAAAAGATCGCAACGCTCAAAATCAGCCATCAAAAAACCCACAAGCCCGAAACAATCCACGGGGACCGCGCAAAGAATGAAGAACATTATTATCCTTATTTTTATTTCGAGTTTGCTTTACGCGTGCGACTCGGATCGTATCTATGAACAAAATATTGATCTTAAAAATCGATTCTGGAGAGTGGACGAACCGATGATCTTTGATTTCAACATAGAGGATTCTTCAGCACCCTATTCTATTTATTATAATGTTCGCAATTCGTTGGAGTATCCTTATGCTCGGTTATTTATTCAATATACACTCTCCGATTCTACCGGATTGCAACTAGACAAAAAACTGAACGCTCAGTTTCTGTTTGATCAAAAAACCGGAAAACCACTTGGTCATAGTGGAATTGGTGATGTGTTTGACCACCGGTTTCTATTAATAGAAAAACAGGTGTTTAATTACCCGGGGAAATATCAGCTTAAGATTGAGCAATTTAACAGGCAAGATACGTTACGAGGAATTTTGGCTATAGGTGCCAGAGTCGAAAAGATTACACCAAAATAAAAATGGGGCCTTAAGCCCCATTTTTATTCAAAGGATTTTAAAAATTCAAAAATAAAATCCTTCATCCTGTAACATGAAAAAATCTAAACTCAAATAACCAAGAAACCGATATAAATGTAATCGGTCATTTGATACCTCTATCTAAAAATCAATTAGAAAGAAATTAGAATCATTTTAAAGCAGGTAAAGAAACCCTCACCATGGTTCCCTTGCCAGGAGAAGAGTACAATTCAATTCGGCCTTTATGAATGGAAAGGATTCGATGACTTAGGGACAACCCAATACCATATCCTTTTATTTTTGATGTTGCATCCGTGCGAAAAAAAGGTTCGAACACGTTATTGATATCCTTCTTTTCTATACCCGGTCCCTGATCAGAAACATCCACTACCAATTCGTTTTTTACTAAGGTGAGCATAATTTTGGCGGCATTATCCGGAGAAAACTTGCACGCATTTTCAACAATATTTTGAAAGGCAATCTTCAATAAGTATGGATTGCCTAATACCGTAAGCTTATTTTCATCTTCCGGCATTTCATGAATACTTACCTCTACCCGGTAGATTGGGTCAATGCTACTCACAAAGTCGCGAACATCCCAAATAACTTCATCCAATCTTACCCGAGTCATGGTGAACGAATCTTGTTCACGTGTGAGCCTGGCTAACTCCAACAAGCTGTTGGATAATTGATTTAACCCTCGGATATCTTCCAGTACGGATTCAATGGTTTGTATATATTCTTCCTTAGAGCGTTCTTTTAAAAGTGTGACCTCTAATTGGGAGGTAATATTCGTGAGTGGATTTTTTAATTCATGTGAAACGTTGGACACAAACATTTTCTGAAGTTGAAAAGCTTTGGCTATACGCCCCAACAATTCGTTGAATATTAAGATCAACTTACCCATCTCATCTTCGTATGGGCTCTCTTTTAATCGTTGATCTAAATTTTGAGGAGAAATTCCTTTCACCTCATCCATGATTCGTTTGATGGGTTTTAACGCACGACCTGAATAAATCCATCCTGAAATAAAAACCACCGCAATTACTATCAGATAAGATATGGTTAGCAAGGTCTGCAAATCCAATAATCGCGCGGCTCCGTTAATGTCCACTGCAGCCGCCACAACTACATAATCAAAGCCCTTGTCTCGGAACAAAACACCAATCACATCAAAGTTATGTTTGTGAATTCGCTGTTCGCCCAATCTTCTTACATCGATGAACGATCCAAGATTCAAAAACCGGGTGGTGTCACCACTAAAGTATATTTCTTTGTTTTCATGATCATATATCCGGATGGTCTCTTTATACAAATTGTCTCGCTTAGCGCGATCAATAATTTGAAGCAATGCCGAGTCGACACCCTCCACCTTAATAAGCAGGATGGCCGATGTAATTGCCTTTTCCTTTAGTCTTCGATAAAATTCACGTTCTGAAAATTGAGAGGTAAAGTAATAAATAGAGATGAATGCCATTAATACAATGGTGCTCACCAGAAGGGTAAACTGAAGGGTAAGCCGGGTTCTTATCTGCACAACACTACTCCTCTTTTAAAATATAGCCCATACCGAATTGGGTGTGTATTAATTTCTTGTCGAAGTCGCGATCAATTTTCTTACGAAGATAATTCACATATACTTCTACCATGTTGGTGCCGGTGTCGAAATCAACATTCCAGACATTTTTTGATAACTCTGCACGAGGAATAACTTTTCCCTGATTGCGTAAAAAATACTCCAACAGCGCAAATTCTTTTGAGGTCAATTCGATTTGCTTGCCTGCTCGCACGACCACCTTTTTATTTAAATCAAGTATCAGATCTGCGATTCGCAAATAATTATTATCAACAGGATATTTTGGCTGACGCTTGGTCAACGAACGTATGCGTGCCAACAACTCACGAAACTCAAATGGTTTTGCCAGATAATCATCCGCTCCGCTATCCAATCCTATTACCACATCATCTGTATCCCCTAAGGCCGTGAGCATAAGAATAGGAGTATCAATTTTTCCTGCCCGCAATTCACGACAAAGTTCATGACCGGTAAGTCCCGGCATAATTACATCCGTAATTATCAAATTGTATTGATTCCGAAATGCGAGGTATTTTCCAGATAGTCCATCCTCCGCAGCATCTACTTCGTATTCATTTTCCTCCAGTCCTTTTTTCAAATACTGAATGGTTTTCTTCTCATCTTCAATTAAAAGAATCTTCATCTATTCAAAAGTAAAGTGCCTGACTGTGAAGTTAGCATTAGAATTCGATTAAACCACGTAAGACTGGTTATATCAAAAACAGGTAAATAAAAAAGGCCCCGATTTAATCGAGGCCTTTTCGTGTATGAATGGCTTGTTAAGCGGCTACTTTAGTATCTGATTTTTTGGTGACTTCTTTCTTCTCATCTAAATCCAGCACCACCGGAGCCGCAATAAAGATGGATGAGAACGTACCGATTACAATACCAATAAATAAAGCAAACGAGAATCCGCGTAGTACTTCACCTCCAAAAATCAATAACACAACCACTACGATCAAGGTAGTACCCGATGTAATCAAAGTACGACCTAGTGTACTGTTAATCGCATCGTTAAACACCTTGGCACGATCATGATTTGCGCCAAAACCCAGGTACTCACGGATACGGTCAAATATAATTACCGTGTCATTTATCGAATAACCAATTATGGTAAGCACGGCAGCCACAAACACCTGATCTATTTCAAATGAAATTCCAAAAAAGCGAGCGATACCAAACGATGCTATAACAAACAAGGTGTCGTGAACCGTTGCCACAATGGCACCCGCACTGTAGGTCCATCTTTTGAAGCGAATAAAGATGTAAATAAAAATCAAAATCAGTGACATAATACTTGCCTCAAAAGCAGATCCTTTAATGTCATCGGCAATGGTAGCACCTACTTTCGAAGAAGAAGGAATTAAAAAATGCTGATCATCTAATTGAGCTTCGTTCGCGGTGTATTTAATTCCTTTGAATTTCTCAACACCTTGAATGAGGGCATTCTTCACTTTATCATCGGCCTCTTCTGATTCATCATCCACCAGGTAAGAAGTAGTGACTTTCATTCTCATATCACTACCGTAGTTCTTTACTTCCACACCGGCATTTTCAAAACTTTGGCTCATGGCCACTTTCATTTCGGTGGCCGCCACCGGTTGACTGAAAGCAACGACATAAGAACGACCACCTTTGAAATCAACACCTAAGTTCAATCCTTGAATTGCAATTAGGGTAAATCCAATAACCACAATACCGGCAGAAATCAGATATGCCTTTTTTCTGAAACCGATAAAGTCCCACTCTCTTCTCTTCTTCACCATGTTCGACAACGGTGTTTCAAACGAAACTTTTGACTCTTCACCTTTGCGGGTCATCCACTCGACAATAACACGGGATATATACACCGAGGAGAAGAATGAAGTTGCAATACCGATCATAAGAACAACAGCAAACCCTTTCAATGGACCCTGACCCAAAATAAACAAGGCCGCTGCCGTGATCATCGTTGTCAGGTTCGAATCGAAGATGGTCGTGAATGCACGTTCATATCCTTTTTTAATAGCTTCTTTAAGTTTGCGGCCTAATCGCATTTCTTCTTTAATGCGCTCATAAATCAACACGTTGGCATCAACCGCCATACCCATAGTAAGTACAATACCGGCAACACCAGGAAGAGTAAGTGCGGCATTCAACTGTGCTAAAATTCCAAGAATAAAGAAAATGTTAAATAACAAGGCGATGTTGGCAACCCAACCTCCCTTAGCATAATAAGCGATCATGAACAATACAACGATACCTAAACCACAGGCCATTGAAATAAACCCTTGGTTTTGCGCCACCTTTCCTAAACTTGGACCTACAATCGCTTCTTCCACTATGCGGGTAGGAGCAGGTAAAGAACCTGCCTTCAATACGTTGGCGAGATCTTTTGCCTCTTCCAGATCAAATGAACCCGTGATCTGCGAGTTGCCATTAGGGATTTCACCTTGCACCGTAGGTGCCGTGTATACATAATTATCCAATACGATGGCTATTCTACCTTGTGGCTGCTTGCTTGCCGCTGCTGCTGTAATTTTCGCCCAGTTTCTTGATCCGGCAGCATTCATAGTCATACTTACTGCAGGTCTTGCGAACTGATCATAATCTAATCGGGCATCGTTGATCACATCACCCGTTAACAGTGGTTTGCCACTACGACCTATGTTGATAAAGTTCAATTGAATATCCTCTACACCCGGTGTAATCTGAGGATCTGATTTTACATTCCAGTAAAATCCTATGGTGCGTGGGAACATTGCCTTCACATCAGGCCGCTTTAAAATGCGGTTGATCTCAGCAGTATCTTTTACTTGATATAGAAATGGGATTCCCTGATCACTCAATGCAAACAATGGCGATGAAGTTGCTTTTCTTAGCGAATCCAATGCATTGCCTGTTGTGTTTCTCAACTCAGCAAGTTCTTTCTCTAAAGCTGATTGAGTAGAATCTGCACCTGATGTTATTGCCTTGGTTGTGTCTTGCGTTTCAGTGGTAGCCAGCGTTGCTTTTTGATTTTGCTCTTTTACTAACAAATCATTTACCGCTGCCAATGATTGATTCAATTGAGGATCAGAATATTCTATTACTTCCCAGAATTCCAGGCGGGCAACTCCTTGCAATAATTTTCTTACACGCTGGGGATTATCAGCACCTGGAATTTCAATCTGGATGCGACCACTTTCCTGTAAACGCTGAATGTTTGGTTGTGAAGTTCCAAACTGATCGATACGGGTCTTTAAAATGGTAAAGGAACGATCAATGGCACCGTCAATCTCGGTATCTAAAAACTTCATTACCACATCATCTCCATCGGAAAGTTTTACGCGGTCTTTGTTGGCTGCCGAAGTGAACAATGAGGCCAATGAGCGATCCGGATTAGCATCCTTAAATGCTTTGTAGAACAACGTGCTGAAACGCTCCGTACTATTTTTCTGCATCTCTTTTGCCTTTTGAATGGCTTCTAAGAACGCAGCGTCCTGGTTGTTTCCACTTAATCCTTTAATGATATCAATTGGAGAAATTTCCAGTACTACGTGCATACCTCCCTGCAAGTCAAGACCCAGGCTCAACTCATTTTCTTTTACTTCTTTGAACGTATACTCTGCACCGAATAAATTATACACTGGCTGGTTCCAAAGCGAATCCAGATAGTTTTGTTTTTTAACGAGA
Organism: uncultured Ohtaekwangia sp.; assembly: GCA_964349405.1. Classification (GTDB taxonomy): domain Bacteria; phylum Bacteroidota; class Bacteroidia; order Cytophagales; family Cyclobacteriaceae; genus ELB16-189. Next base: position 96,098 of record CAYGGY010000006.1, read on the forward strand.
TTTAATGAACCGTTTTTATCGGTTGCATATGCTTCTGCCTCCCGCACTACTTTGGTCGATACGAATGTAAACGACAAGTAATACAAACAGAGCAGAGTGACGATGATTGTCAACACGACTACTACACCTTTGTTACGCATAAACTATTACTTTAATTTAAATTGAATGAACTAACTATTAATAAAAACGAATTAAAGAAACCTGCCTGGGGATCTTTCAAAAGTCGAAACTAAACGGATGGGATGTTAGGGTGCGTTGGGCGCGATGACGACCTGAAAAAGCAAACGGAAAAGTTTATTGAATGCTTTTTCCGTTGAAGGAATATACTTGTTAGAAACCTCCGAGGAGGTTAATGTTTCCAACACCGTGTCGGGCGACTGCTCGTCTATCTTAACAACACTGGCTTGTGTAACCGCTTCGGCTGGCGCTGAAATAACCGTCTTCTGATCCGGCTTTTCATCGGATTGTTCTGTATCCGCCACTTTCCTTGGTTCTAATTGAATTAACGATTGAGAAAGAATAATCACTGCAGCAGCCAGCAGGCCTGCAATAATTAGAATACCCCGGTAAACCGATTTCTTTCTCATCTTTAAATAATGAAGCCCACAAAAGTAGGGTTTAGAAATTAATTTACAACATCCTTAAGGCGCGATTTGAGATATCCCACCAATACCTCAAGGGCCTGCTCAAATTGGCTATTATTGGGCACCACCAGATCTGCATGATGCTTTAATGGCTCAATAAGCTGCTCATACACGGGCATGACATGGTATTGATAGCGGTATAACACATCATCAATATCATAGCCTCGCTCCACCTGGTCGCGTTTTATTCTTCTGCCCAGCTTCACATGATCTTTGGCCTCAATAAAAATACGAAGGTCAAGTTCATTTGAGATTTCCTCAAAATACTGAACAAATAGTCCTTCTACCACGATGATGGGTGCCGTTTTAAACTCAAGGAGTTTCGGCTCAGCCGATGGATTGTTAAACGTATACTCTTTCTTTATTACATTTTGTCCGGCCTTCAACAATAATAGATCGTGCTGAAAAGCTTCATGATCGATAGAAATGGGCAAGTCGAAATTTTTTATTCCGTTTTCATCTATTGGTTGTTGATCACGTGGCCGGTAATAATTGTCTTGTGAGATCAAACAAATTTCATGGGCTTTAAAGCAAGAGGAAAGTCCTTGCAGAAAAAAGGTCTTACCTGAACCGCTTCCGCCTGTGATACCAATGGTGAATGGTTTATTCATGGAAGAAAGTTAACGGTGAGAGGAATTTCCAACATCAGGAATTCAATATGTAGCATCCTGGTTATGACCTACGAGTTGAATGTGTTTCTTTAAGAAAGGCTACCAGCTTATTCACCGCTCTTGCACGATGGCTGATGGCATTTTTTTCTTCCATGCTCATTTCGGCCAGCGTTTTGTTAAATCCATCAGGCAGAAAAATCGGATCATAACCAAAGCCACCAGACCCTCTGTATTCTTGGATGATTTGACCCTTTACAATTCCTTCAAACTGCTTGGTGAATTCTGGTGTAACTAATGTAATCACGGTGCGAAACCTGGCACTTCGGTTTGATGACCCTGCCAAATTTTCAAGAAGAAGTTTCATATTATCCGCTGCGCTGCGCTGGTCTCCGGCATATCGGGCAGAGTATACTCCGGGTGCACCTTGCAAAGCCTCCACTTCCAAGCCGGTATCATCAGCAAAACAGGAGACCCTGAAATTTTTATAAACGTATTCTGCTTTTTGAAATGAGTTGCCTTCTAAGGTCGATTGCTCTTCCGGTAGTTCATCAGTACATCCAATTTCCGCAAGGCCTACTAATTGAAAATCCGGACCCAAATGGGCCCGGACTTCCTGAATCTTGTGCTGATTATTGCTGGCAAAACACAACATAATATCAGTTTACTCCAATTAATTCTATTTCAAAAATCAGATTTGCATTGGAAGGTATTTTTCCGCCTGCAGCTCCATTTACCCCATACCCGTAACCAGAAGGAATGTAAAGAGTAACTTTTGATCCGGAAGGAATTAACGGAAGTACTAATTGCCAACCTAAAATCAAATTGGATAGTGTAAAGGAAATACCCGTAGTTTTCTCATCAAATGGCGTTAAGTCTGGATTTGAAAGAAGATTACCCTTGTATTTTACATTCACTTTATGTTCAAGGCAAGAAATAGTTTCACCGGTACCTAATGAAGAAATTACATACCGAACCCCATTTGTTTCATTTGGCTCATATTCAACACCACTAATATTATTCGTAGCCAGATAATTATCGATCGCCTGAATATCTGAAGTCAGCCTTGTCTGATCCACTGAAGCCAACTTTTCGGCCGTCACTTCCTGGGTGCAGGTAGGATCATCCTTCTTATTACATGCCTGAAAAAAGATCAATCCAAGTATAAACACGGTTATAAATAAACGTTTCATCTTTATTAATTTACGAGGTACGAGTTAATGCTCATCAACATTATATGAATACTAAATCAGGACAGTAGCGCCTTCCTCCTTGCTGATTGAAGGCGATGGTCCATTTCATCCGTTTACTTTATATCAACCAATTCCATTTCAAACCTCAGCACAGAATTTTCTGTAATCAAATCACTTCTTTTTTGTGGTCCGTAAGCCAAACTGGATGGAATGTACACCGTCATCTTTGTTCCTTTGTTCATCAATGCAATCGCCTCTTCCCATCCTGCTATAACCTGACGATAGCCTAAAACTATTTCAATAGGTTCATAGGGTTTACGTTCCTCATGGAATGCGTTGTTGGCGCGCGCCACTGACTCAATGCTGCTATCGAAACAACGACCATCGAGCAAAAAGCCACTATAATTTACTCTCACGGTTTGTCCAGATTGGGCATTATCGCCCGTTCCTTGCTTTTCAATTACATATCTCAAACCAGATACCGTCTTTTGCGCTACGATCGATTTTTCTTTTAAATAGTTATCGATAAGAACCGTGTCGATGGCTAATTGTACTTGTTGTTTTTGAGCTTCTTTCTCGTTGAGTTTTGCCATGATATCATTCTGCATTTTTCTGGCATCTTCTTCAGAGATTACATCAATCACACCAATTTGAAAGGTGAATAATCCTGTAGAGTCAATGCCTGGAGGTAGTGGGGATTGGAATGTCTTTTGAAACAACTCATTGGCTGCAACCTGAAAAGTTACACTATCACCTTTGGTAAGCATTTGAAAAATCTCCAACACCATATCTCCTTTTGGCACCGAATCCTGCTTTTGCACCATGGTTGGGAAATCTCCCTTGCGGCTATCATTCCATACGGAGTCCTTGGAATCTTTGAACACCATGTTCATAACCAGAATTTGCCCTGTAGCGGGCAACTTGCCGTCACCTTCACGCACTACGTTAAACTTATAACCCGACTTTGTTTCTTTGGTGGCTGAACACGCCATCATTAACATCGCCACAAAACTTACCGCAACAATTGATTTTTTCATTTTTGATTTTTGAAGGTTGGATTACTCTTTATTTAATTGAACTTTATATTCTGGTAAAATTTCCAGCAATTTCTTTAGGGTATTCTCCAGGCTAAGTTTTGACGATCCACCGGAAGCATTTCTATGACCGCCTCCTTCAAAATGTTTTCGCGCCAAATCATTCACCGAAAAATCTCCCAACGAACGAAACGATAATTTTATTTCTTCTTTGCGATCATACATCATCACAGCGAGTTTCACGCCTTTAATGGATAAACCGTAGTTGACTAATCCTTCTGTGTCACCGGTTTGAACACCATAGGTTTTCAATTCATCCTGGCTCAATGTCATATAGGCCGTGTGAAATTCCGGCAGCACAACCAACTTCTGGCTCAACACAAACCCTGTAAGGCGAAGTCGTTCTACAGAATTGGTATCATAAATCAACCGGGCAGTTTCATGAGGATCAGCGCCATGCCCCACCAACTCCGAAGCTATTAAAAATTCCTTTTGCCGGGTATTGTTGTGTCTGAACCCACCAGTATCAGTCATCAGGCCGGCATATAGACAATTTGCAATATCACGATCAATCAACTTCTTCTCACCCAATTCTTCAATCAACTCATAAATAAGCCCCGCTGTTGATGCCGAGGCCGTAGTCCATTGTACAAATTCGGCAAAGTCCTCTGGCTCCAGGTGGTGATCGATTAACACCTTTATGGAACTAGATTTTCTGATCATTTCACCCAAATTGTTGATTCGGCTCAAACTTGAAAAATCAAGACAAAAAACGATTTCTGCCTCCTGAATTAATTGTTCCGCCTTTTTTTCGTTCTCCGGTTTTTCATTCGAAAGGGCCAGCACCGAATCGTTTCCTGGCATCCAGGCTAGAAAATCCGGATAATTGCTGGGAGTAATCACAGAAACGAAGTGTCCTTTCTTCAATAAAAACCCAGCAAGACCTAAGGAAGATCCCAACGCATCAGCATCTGGTTTAAAATGAGTCACAATAACCACGCGCTTGGGTGAGCTGATCAGTGACTTAAAGGCTTCTAGGTTTTTCATTAAGGGGGCAAAAATGGCAATTTTAATTGTGAGTGCATAGTCCGAAATTAAAGCCTGCGCTCTATTTCAATAAATCATCAAAAAACTATGGACATCTGGCTATGGACTATGGACTAAAAAGCTAATTTTGCGCCCGATTTAAAACCCTTCTGAAAACAATAAATAATCTATAAAATGGCAGGAAACAGAACTTTTACGATGATCAAACCAGATGCGACCTTAGCTGGTAACACGGGTGCAATCACCAAAATGATTGAAGAAGCAGGCTTTCGCATTGTCGCTATGAAAAAGGCGCAATTAAGTCCAGAGCTGGCAGGCAAATTCTACGAAATCCATAAAGAGCGTTCTTTCTATGGAGAACTTTGCGCGTATATGTCAAGCGGTCCAATTGTTCCGATGATTTTGGAAAAAGAAAATGCCGTAGAAGATTTCCGCAAGCTGATAGGTGCTACCGATCCTAAAAAAGCAGCTCCAGGTACTGTTCGTGCCTTATTTGCAAAGTCAATTGATGCGAACGCCATTCACGGCTCGGACTCTGATGAGAACGCTGCCATTGAAGGCAACTTTTTCTTCTCCCAGTTTGAACGCTTTTAAATGATGAAGCTATGAGCACCGAGCTATGAGTTGCGAGACTCATAGCTCATAGCTACAAGCTCGAAACTTTTTTCTTTATACGATTACTTCGTTGAGCCCTCCAATACCATGAAAATAAATCCTCTCTACTCAGAAAAGTTTGAAGTTCGTCACAATGCACCCGATGCTACACAGATCGCGGAGATGCTAACCGTGGTAAAGGCCTCTTCGGTGGATGAATTGATTGACCAAACCGTGCCGGCCAACATCCGCCTGAAAAAATCATTGCAACTACCCGCAGCACAATCTGAGTATGAGTTTCTGAAGGAGTTTAAAAAGCTGATGTCGAAGAATAAGATTTACAAATCATATATCGGCACCGGTTATTATAACTGTAATACGCCTGGAGTAATCCTTCGCAACATTTTGGAAAACCCAGGATGGTACACGGCCTACACTCCTTACCAGGCAGAAATTGCCCAAGGGCGTATGGAGGCGTTGATCAATTATCAAACGATGATCATCGACCTTACGGGAATGGAAATCGCGAACGCTTCATTGTTAGATGAAGCCACCGCTGCCGCAGAAGCGATGCACTTGCTCTATGCTTCGCGCAAAGCCAATAAGAAAAATGCTAACATCTTCTTTGTCGATGAGAATGCGTTTCCACAAGTAATCGATTTATTAAAAACACGATCCGAACCAATCGGTGTGAAGTTGGAAATAGGAAATATTTCATCGTTGGATATTACCAACCAAGATTTGTTTGCCGTGTATCTTCAAAATCCGGATAACAATGGTGAGATTAAAGATCACACTTCATTCATTGCCTCAGCCCATGAGAAAGAAGTATTTGTAGTGATGGGTGCCGATCTGATGAGTTTGCTGCTGATGAAATCATCTGGTGAAATGGGTGCCGATGTAGTGGTTGGAAATTCACAACGCTTCGGTGTGCCGATGGGCTTTGGCGGACCCCATGCTGCCTTCTTTGCCACGAAAGAAGAATTCAAAAGACAAATTCCGGGACGGATCATTGGAATATCGATCGATGCACAAGGCAACCCTGCCTATCGCATGGCATTGCAGACACGTGAGCAACACATTCGCAGAGAGAAAGCAACGTCAAACATTTGTACCGCACAAGTATTACTGTCAGTGATGGCCAGCATGTATGCCGTATATCACGGACCAGAAGGATTGAAAAAAATTGCAGGGCGCATTCAGGGCCTCACACAACTTCTTGAAAAGGGGCTAGCCTCATCGGGTATTAAACAAGTAAACAAAAATTATTTCGATACGATCAAGGTAGCGGTCGCTGATAAAAAAGCGATACAACAAAAAGCAGAGCAAGCCGAAATCAACTTTAAATATTTCAATGACAACCATATTGGTATTTCATTGGATGAAACGACTACGCTGCAAGATGTTGAAAACATTATTGCCGTTTTCTCAGGCAACACTTCTTCTATTAAGAAAGAAACCGTTAGTGAAATCAACTGGCCAGCCTCGCTGGTGCGGACATCAAACATCCTGACACATCCCGTATTCAATTCGCATCATTCAGAACATGAGATGTTGCGCTACATCAAACGATTAGAGAATAAAGATTTATCCATGGTGCATTCTATGATTTCATTAGGCTCCTGCACGATGAAATTAAATGCCACTACAGAAATGATCCCGGTTACGTGGCCTGAGTTGGGTGGACTTCATCCCTTCGCACCGGCCAGCCAAACTGAAGGCTATCAACACATGATCGCCAACCTTGAAAACTGGTTGAAGGAAATCACAGGCTTCACCGGAGTTTCATTACAACCTAACAGTGGGGCTCAGGGTGAGTATGCCGGTTTGATGGTGATCCGGGCTTATCATCAAAATAGAAATGAAGGTCATCGAAATATTTCATTGATTCCCGCATCGGCCCATGGCACTAACCCTGCCAGTGCGGTCATGGCCGGCATGGATGTAGTGGTGGTAAAATCGGATGGAGAAGGGAAAATTGATGTGGCTGATCTGAAAGCAAAAGCCGCTCAGTATAAAGACAACCTTTCTTGTCTGATGGTAACCTATCCATCCACACACGGAGTATTTGAAGAATCTATTACTGAAATCTGCGAAACCATTCACGCACATGGTGGATTGGTGTATATGGATGGTGCCAATATGAATGCTCAGGTAGGATTAACCTCTCCTGCCAACATTGGTGCTGATGTGTGTCATTTGAATCTTCACAAGACATTTTGTATTCCTCATGGTGGCGGTGGTCCTGGCATGGGCCCCATCTGTGTGAATGACAAATTAAAACCTTTCTTACCCGGTCATGCCGTGGTGAAAACCGGAGGCGAGCAGGCAATCCCAGCGGTATCGGCTGCCCCTTGGGGAAGTGCCAGCATCCTGGTGATCTCCTACGCCTACATTGCGATGATGGGAGGCGAAGGATTGACCAACGCCACCAAGATGGCCATCTTCAATGCTAATTATATTAAAGAAAAACTGAGCAGTCAGTATAAAATACTTTATACCGGAACCAAAGGTCGCTGTGCACATGAGATGATTGTGGATTGCCGCGATTTCAAAAAATCAGGTGTGGAAGTTGAAGACATTGCCAAGCGCCTGATGGATTATGGCTTTCATGCACCTACCGTATCATTTCCCGTAGCAGGAACATTGATGATCGAGCCAACCGAGAGCGAACCGAAAGCAGAGATGGATCGCTTTGTGGATGCGTTGATTGAAATCAGAAATGAAATACGGGAAGTAGAAGAAGGTAAAGCGGATAAGGAGAACAATGTATTGAAACATGCTCCACATACTGCCTCGGTGATTACCGCTGATGAATGGACAAGACCCTACAGCAGACAAAAGGCTGCCTATCCTCTTCCCTATGTTAAGGAGGCTAAGTTCTGGCCGAGTGTGAGTCGGGTTGATAATGCCTATGGAGATCGCAACCTGGTATGTAGTTGTTTGCCCGTTGAGGAGTATGCAAAAGCTGAGGCTTAATACCTCTCTAAATAAATAGAATTAATCAACGTAAAGAGGCTGCTCCAAAAGGCAGTCTCTTTTTTTTATTCCAATCTTGAATCAAGAATGCAACGTTCAAATTATAAAGAAATCTCACTGATCCCTTTCACCAGATCAAAGCAAAGAATGCTTTCTGATTTATCTGAAAACCACGTATTGGCTTTCAGCTTTTTTCTGTCGCTTACTTTCACAAAAGGTTTTATTTCTCCGCCCGGCATTTTCATTCCCGGCTGACGGATGGAAGTATTTACTCTCAGCGTAAAGCCAGGCGTTGAGTAAGGAGCCTTCAGCATAAGTTTGTTTTTTTCAACGGTAATGGTTGTCAACTCTTTTGCGGCCCAATATCTAGCAATCTCACTTAACTTCATCCAGATGAGATGATCATATTTTTGGTTCAGCCTCTTTACAATTTCTTTCAGGATGTTGAAGCCAACCCGGTCGCCATTAAAATATATTCCGGGCCAGTGGCAAACCATTACGGCAGGCTCTCCGCTATCAATCACTTCTACCATTCTTCCTGATTGTAAATCTTGTGTAATGAATTGATCCGCACTGCCAGGATGAAGTCCATCCCAATCACCAAACCAATCTTCTGTACAACCGATGATGGACACCACGCATTTTGGATTGGCGGTATCAAGACCAGAAGCATGTAATACTTTGGGAGCTACACTTTTTCCTTTCTCGGTAAACAAGTCACGGAAGTAATGCGGAATCTCAGCACCATACACATCGCTCACTGCTTCAAGGGTTGCCAACGCCAGATTGTTTTGATTTTTACTTCCATAACTACCGGGGGTAGTAAGTCCTTCACAATACAAACCAGCATCTTTCAAAATCTGTAGCGCATATGCCTGGTATGCGGCCAGTTCATCAGCACTTTTCGTCTGGCTCCATCCCCAGTTTTCCATATAATCGGCATTGGCGTGAGGATAGGGCCTTCCGGTTTTGATGTCAATCACTCGCGTATGGCTGATCATCTCCGGATGAATATCCCAATCAGGCACGATCACTTCACGGATGACGTCAAGGCTGTCTTGCAATTCTTTTTTTGTCCATCCCGGAATAAAACGGTTTACCCAACCCGTACAGGCCGGATACGGCACCACACTATACTTTCCTTTCACACCATGATCATGACACCAGCCAGCAAACTCACGAACAAAACTGTCGGGAATTTCACGCGGCAGCTTACGCCAGTCTTGTTTGTATTGATCCGGAAATACTTCAGCAAACTGTGGAATTCCGTAATGGGCCAGATTCACTAAACACGTTGAGTCATCAATAATTAAACTCACCGGCACGCGGTTGTATGGATTGACTGCTTCTGCTTTGAGTGGAGCCGGTTCGGCCAATACGTTGATGATGGGTGTTGAGGCTAACGCCACACCGCTTAGGCCTGCTGTCTTTACAAATTTTCTTCTTGTGAAATTCATAGTGGATATTCAATTATTGAAACCATACCGTTACAAATCATATAGCTCTCCTGAGAACTATTTTTTTAAGCTGCGAGTACGACTTGTAGCTCATAGTTCATAGTCTGTCATTCATGCGTTACTAACTCTATTGAAATAGTGAACAACAAAATTATCTCAATGCAAAAGCAATGTAGTAATCACCTGTTTTTGTTCGTTGAAATCCACCACCACCCGCTGCGATCACCACATATTGTTTACCATCAATTTGATAGGTGGACGGAGTAGCATAACCTCCCATTGGCAACTGATATTCCCATAACACTTTACCCGTCTCTTTATCAAAAGCCCTGAACTTCTCGTCTTGTGAAGCGCCAATAAAAACTAGTCCGCCTGCGGTAACAATACCTCCCCCAAATAATTGCGTGCCTGTGTTGCGGATTCCTTTTTCAACAAGCGCTGGGTATTCACCAAGCGGCACCCTCCATTTTATTTCTGTTGAATTTAAATCCAACGCACATAGTGTACCCCAGGGAGGTTTGATACCGGGATAACCATCCTGATCGAGTAATTGCTTATACCCTTTTATGCGATAACGCTGAGGTTTATTAGCAGAAGTTATTGCAATAGGGAGTTCACTTTGATAGGTTTTATTCTTATAGATATCAAACAAGAAAGAAATAACGGCATCACGTTGTTCTTCTGACAAGTCTGGAAATGCCGGCATATTACGTTGTCCGTTTTTCAAAATGCTGGCAGCATCGTTCGGTTTCATTTTTTTAGAAATATCTACCAGTGAAGGAAATCCAGGATTCCCTTTTCGATCTTCGCCATGGCAAGCCGCGCATTTAGTAGTAAAGATTTTTGATCCCACTTCAGTGATCGGTTTCCCAAACAGACTTTCCTGTTCATTTCCTTCCGCCACCAATTGAACAATGTTGGGAATGTCGTTCAAACCGAGGTACATAATTCCGGTTTCCACATCAACAGCGCCACCACTCCACTCGGCACCACCTCGAAAGCCTGGCAACTGTATGATGCCTTGCAGACTGGGTGGCTGATAAATACCTCCCCAGGAATATTTACTGGCTTCTGCTTTAATAAAGTCATGTGCTTCGGGAGAAATATCCGTGATGATGGTTGAGTCAAACGAAGTGCGTGTTAGAGGCAACGGCTTTACCGGAAAAGGTTGGGTAGGCCACGTTGACTCATCAGACATGGTTGATGAGGGCACCGGTCTCTCTTCAATAGGATAAATAGGTTTACCCGTTTCGCTCTCAAGCATAAATACCAATCCCTGCTTGGTTATCTGAACTACCGCATCAATTTCTTTTCCATCTTTTTTTATGGTTGTTAAGTTAGGTGGTGATGGAAGATCGTAATCCCACAAGTCGTGATGCGAAGTTTGAAAATGCCATACATATTTACCGGTGGCGGCATCCAGCGCGATAATGGAATTGGCAAACAGATTTTGTCCTTTGCGTTCGCCTCCATGAAAGTCGAAAGCAGGTGCGCCCGTAGCGGCAAATACTAATCCTCGCTTGCGGTCAATACTCAAGCCCGCCCAGGCATTGGCGCCACCAATGGTATTATAACTTTCTGCCGACCAGGTATCATAACCAAACTCTCCCGGACGTGGGATGGTGTGAAATGTCCAACGTAACTTTCCAGTGCGTACATCATACGCCCGTATATCTCCCGAAAGAGCTTCATAATTTTCTTTCAACGATGAACCTACAATAATGAGATCGTTGAATACAACACCGGGAGATGTATTGGTGACATCGTACTTTTCAAAATCAACATCACTGCGAAGACCTTTCCGTAAATCCACAAAACCATTTTCACCAAAGTCGGAAAAGGGTTTTCCCGTAAGGGCATCCAAGGCAATCAACTTATTTTTCGCACACACCAAAATCCGTTTGTCATCGTCCTCTTCCCAATAGGTAAGTCCACGGTTGAAGCCGCCTTCCTTACTACCGGGTTCAAAAGGATCATATACCCACCGTTCTTTTCCGGTATTGGCCTCCACAGCAAAAACTTTCATCTTGGCAGAAACTCCATACAGAATTCTATCAATGATAATCGGGTTGCATTCTATTTTAGAGAATTCAGAGTGGTCGCCTGTGCGGTAGGTCCACGCTATCTGAAGTTGATTTACATTTTCTTTGTTGATTTGATTTAAGGTTGAGTAAGCATTGACCCCATCATCACCCCGATACGCACGCCAGGTATTAAAAGGTGATGGCGTATTGCAAGAAGTAATTGCAAGAAGTATGAAAATGAGAAATACCGGTCTGTTCATGGTAGGATTATTTATAAATTTATTTCAATCCATACTTATCAATCAGATAAACCAAAGCAGCCATCGAAGCAGAACCTAATTCGAGTTCGCGTTTATCTACTTTGTCGATCGTGTCTTCACCCGTATGATGATAATTAAAATAACGTTGTGAGTCTGGCAAGAATCCCAGCAACGCTACTCCCTGATTTGCCAGCGGACCAATGTCGGCACCACCCCCTTCCTGACTGAAGTCAGAAAGTCCGTAAGGATCTAACAAAGGTTTCCAGCTGCGCACACGCTCTTTAGCTTTCACATCGGTAGGTACTGTAAAGCCACGGGGCACAAAACCACCACGATCGGATTCAATGGCAGCGAGATGCTTCTCTTTTTTTCTTTCCGCTTCTGCTGCGTACTTCATGCCACCACGTAAACCATTTTCTTCATTCATAAACATCACGGCCCGAATCGTGCGTTTCGGTTTGTAGCCCATAGTTTTAAATAAGCGAAGCACTTCAATAGACTGCACACAACCAGCCCCATCATCATGCGCACCCTGAGCGAGATCCCATGAATCAAGGTGTCCCCCTACTACAATGATTTCATCCGGGAATTCCGTTCCTTTAATTTCACCAATCACATTAAAGGAAGGTGCATCTTCTAATGTTTCGCTGTGGTTCTCCATGTAGAATAAAAGATCTTTCTCATCTTTCAATGTTTTGCTTAGCAACTCAGCGTGGCGTGTACTGATTGCCAAAGCGGGAATCTTTGCCACATTAGGCGCATAGCGCATGCCGCCTGTGTGAGGATAGTCTTCAAGGTTAGAACCCATCGATCGCACCAATACCGCTATGGCTCCAAGTTTCGCAGCCTCCGATGCACCATTGGCACGTTGATCCACGGCACCACTATATCCTCCAAACGTATTGATCTTTGTTGGATCCATCGGGCGATTAAAGAAGACGATCTTCCCTTGTACAACTTTACTTCCCAAGGCTTTCAACTCATCAAAACTTTTTACTTCAATTACATTAGCTGAAATGCCGGACGAGCCCGTGCCAATGGATCCGCCCAACGCGCAAACATTCACCGTCACTGTGCCAGCACGTTTTGAAACCAGGCGGCCGACTTCTTTTTCTCCGCGCACCCAATGCGGCACCATCACTGGTTGAAGCCATACGGAATCAAATCCTAATTGCTTCATGGCATTGCGACTCCACTCCACTCCGGCTGCCGCTCCCGGTGAACCGGAAAGTCGTGGGCCAACATTCGTAGTGAGGTCATACAGCATCTCATACGATTGCCCTTTGCTTAAGGCTAAATCAAAAATTTGTTTGATCGTAGCTTCATCGGAGTTTTGCGAGAACGTGGAAGTACTTACGAACACAAAGAAAGAAATAAAAAAAGTCTTCATCATGGTGTACTAATTTTTGCTGCTCTTAAAATATAAATATGTCGATCGGGATCTTTTTCATTGAGTTGAAGTATGCCTTCCATCCAGATTGGCTGCGAAGTAAATTTAACTTTCTGTGTAGACTCTACTTCCACGATGGTTTCAGGTCCGGCTGCCCCACAGAAATAACAAACATTAAACGGCAGTGATGAGAACATAAATCTACTTTCGTCACCCACTTCACCCACCGGAATCACATAGCCCTTCAGTTTAATCTTTTTCCCATCCCAACTTTTCAAATGATTGCTAAACAAGGGTACTTCTATTTCATAACCATTCTTCTTCTCTTTTCTAAAACCCACTTCGGCCAACACATGCCAGAAATTTTTTTCCTGAGCCGCCTGCGATGGCTCAATCGCTGAAAACAGAACAAAAATTATTAGTACAATCATCAACCTTCAAATACGCATAATTTAACAAACCGAAAAAGCTACTTTATATTAAGCCGTTCTACGCATTACCAACCTAAATCAAAATATCCATTCAAAGGTTTGAAAAGCAATTATTTACAGTCGAACTTGGTAAAAAAATTAGTATGGGGTTTCTCTTTGATTCATTTGAAGGATGGAAAAATCATTGCGCAAAGAAAAATGTTTCGGTAGTGCAAGCCGTGTTGGATTATGAAAAAGAACAAAAGGGGCACACGGAGCAACAAATTTGGGACGGCCTTTCCAAGGCATGGACAGTAATGAAAGAGGCTGTACAAACTGGATTGACTGAAGACATGACCTCACGTTCGGGCATGATTAACAATGGCGCGAAGAAAGTTTACCATCATCCGGTAACGGTCCTGTCAAAAGAATTTCAAAATTTAATCGCTCGTGCACTGGCTGCCAAAGAGGTAAACTCATGCATGGGTAGAATTGTGGCTGCCCCTACCGCAGGCGCTTCCGGCATTATGCCTGGTGTGCTGTTTACGCTTCAAGAAATTCATCAAGTTGAAGACAAGAAAATTTTAGAAGCCTTGTTACTGGCAGCGGGCATCGCTCTTATTATGGAACAGAGGGCAAGTATTGCCGGTGCCGTAGGAGGATGCCAGGCTGAGACAGGCACCGCAGCCGCCATGGGTGCCGGGGCCATCGTGTATTGTCTTGGTGGAGATATTGATCAGATATTTAATGCAGTCGCGATTACCGTTCAATGTATGCTAGGATTAGTCTGCGATCCGGTTGCTGGGTTAGTAGAAATTCCTTGTGTTGTTCGTAATGCCAGCGCGGCAGCCATCGCCAACAGTTCTGCACAAATTGCCATTGCCAACGTGAGTAGCGTCATTCCGGTGGATGAAGTGATTGAAGCCATGGGCGAGATTGGCGCCAGCATGGAAACGCGTTATAAAGAAACCGCATTGGGTGGATTGGCCGCAACCAAAACAGGACAAGCGATAGCGAAGAGAGTATTGATAAGAGATATTGAGATTTTGCCTGATGAACCAATGAAGTAATTACACGGGTTGCACTTTATTAACAAAATTCATCACTGCATCGTAGCCTAAATACACAGCCAATGTCAATATCACCGACCACACACAGGCGCTGATCAGCATATAAAAAATTATTTTCTCGCGATTTGGACTTACACTCACCGCCAATAAAGTGCCTCCGATCGGTGTGAGTATAACCGGTGTTAAGATGGCGATGCCGGCTAATCCGTACTTTTTAAAAAAACTGTTATTTTTTTTATTCAACTCTTCCTTGGGCTTGGCCTTTTTAAAAACCCGATCTAATATTTTTTCACGAATGTATTCACCAAAATAAGTAAAGGCCACTACCACGGTCATCATGCCAGCAGCGGTGACCACCATCGTGGTAATTACATGCAATCCAGCTGCCTTGCCTCCAATTGGCCCAAAGATAAACTTGATCATAGTTGACAAGTAAACCGACAACGCTTTTAAAATCTCTTCCCACATAATTCTTTAATAATCCATCTTGGTAACAACTATGCACGCGCATTGATTCGTTGCAACATAAATAATTACAACTTCTCTCCATAACTCAAATCCCCTGCATCGCCAAGGCCTGGAACGATATAAAAACGACTATCCAGTTTTTCGTCTACCGCAAATGTCCAGAGTGTGTGAGGCACATCCAGATTTTTCTGAACATAGTTTACACCTTCCGGTGACGCAATTAATGCAGCAATATGCACATGAGCGGGTTGGCCATGAGTTAACAAAGCATTCACTGATCTCACAAAAGATTTTCCGGTGGCGAGCATAGGATCAATAAGTATTACTTCCCTACCTGTTAAACCAGGGGCCGCAACATATTCCAGATTTATTTTAATCTCTTCTCCACCTTCTTTGCGATAAGCACCAATAAAGCCCGCATCGGCCTGATCAAAATAATTATGAAATCCCTGAAAATATACCAGTCCTGCCCTCAATACAGTAATAATTACGGGTTGAGTTTTTAACTGGCTGGATGTCAACGATGCAAGAGGGGTATTCACAGTGCATTCTGTATAGGCAAGTTTTCTTGAAATCTCATAGGCCATAATTTCACCCATGCGCTCCATATTCTTCCGAAAACGCATGCGATCCTGTTGTATTTGCTTGTCCCTGATCTCGTTGAGGAATTGATTGGCGATGGAATGTTGATCACCTAGTATAATCAGACTCATGAATAATTTTTTTCTCACCAAAATTTACGATAAAGTTGCAGAAAGACGGAACACAGATGAAAAAATTAAAGAAAGCCTCCTCCAAGAAGCAAAAAGAAGTGAATACACAACTATTAAAGCACTTATGTGAAATACATGCTCCTTCGGGACAGGAAGCACCTGTAAAAGAATTCCTTCTTCAATACATTAAAAAAAAGAGTAAAAACTGGAAGAACAAACCACAGATCATTCAGGGCGAACAATTTCAGGATTGCCTGATTTTGAAATTCGGAAAACCACGCACCGCCATCTTTGCTCATATGGATACGGTAGGGTTTACCGTTCGATATTTCAATCAGTTACTATCCATAGGAAGTCCTGATGCTGAGATGGAAACGAAACTGGTAGGCAAAGATTCGCTGGGTGAGATTGAATGCGAACTTGAATATGATAAAGAAAATCATGCCTTTTACAAATTTGGCCGTCCGATTGAACGCGGCACAACTCTTACTTACAAAATACTCTTTAATGAAACTGAAGAGTACATCGAATCTGCCTACCTCGATAATCGGCTGGGTATATACAATGCATTAAAAGTGGCTGAAACCTTGAAAGATGGGTTAATAATATTCAGTTGTTGGGAAGAACACGGAGGTGGAGCCGTTGGCTACCTGGCGGATCATATTTATAAAAAATGGAACGTGCGTCAAGCCTTGATTTCAGACATCACCTGGGTATCGGATGGGGTAGACCATGGAAAAGGAGTAGCGATTTCATTGCGCGACCGAAACCTACCACGAAAAAGTTTTGTGGAGAAAATTATACATGTAGCCAAAAAACATGAGATTGATTATCAACTGGAAGTGGAAGGCACAGGATCCAGCGATGGTGGTGAATTGCAAAAAAGTCCGGTTCCATTCGACTGGTGCTTTGTTGGAGCCCCCGAACAACACGCCCACACACCGCATGAAAAAGTGCATAAGCATGATATCCTCACAATGATCGATCTTTATACTTACTTAATGAAAGAATTGTAAACCCTCAAAGAAATGAACACGAACCGCAGAAACTTCATCAAAACCTCAGCCGCTGCAGGCCTTGGTCTTTCCATCCTTCCTTCTGGAATTGTTTTTTCAAAAGATAAAGATCCTAAAATAAGACTGGGTTTTATCGGGGTCGGGATGCGAGGTCAAAATCACCTGGAGCTTGTCTTGAAACGATCCGATACTGCAGTAGTTGCTATCTGTGATGTGCAGCAGCGCATGATCGACATGAGCTTGAAATTGATTTCGGATGCGGGCAAACCGAAGCCACAAGTGATCATGGATGGTCCTTACGGGTATAAAAAACTATTGGAGAACAAAGATATTGACGCGGTGATTATCGCCACACCCTGGGAGTGGCATACCGTGATGTGCATCGACTCGATGAATGCCAAAAAATATGTAGGCTGCGAAGTAATCACAGGAATGACCGTAGAAGAATGCTGGGAGCTGGTGCATACTTCTGAACGCACTGGCATGCCGCTGATGATGCTTGAAAATGTTTGCTATAGACGTGATGTGATGGCCGTATTAAACATGGTTCGTCAAAATGTATTTGGTGAACTCGTTCATTTACAAGGAGGATATCAGCACGACTTGCGTGAAGTAAAATTCAACGATGGCAAAGATGCGTATGGCAACGGGGCCGAGTTTGGTGAAAAAGGATTTTCAGAAGCACAATGGCGCACCAATCATTCTGTATATCGCAATGGTGACCTTTATCCTACGCACGGAATTGGCCCTGCCGCTATGATGATCGATATCAACCGGGGCAATCGTTTCACACAACTTGTATCGTATTCAACGAAAGCAAGAGGATTGCACGATCATGTGGTTAAAATGGGTGGCGCTAATCATCCAAATGCAAAAGTAAATTTTAAACTAGGCGATGTGGTTACCACCATGATCAGCACAGCAAACAACGAAACAATTTTACTGCAGCATGACACTAATTTGCCAAGGCCTTATTCACTGGGGTTCCGGGTACAAGGCACCAAAGGTATCTGGATGGATTTAAACAAGTCCATCTATATTGAAGGCCAAAGTAAGATCGCCCATCAGTGGGAAGACGCCAAAGAATGGCTGGATAAATATGATCATCCTCTCTGGAAAAAGTATGGTAATGACGCCAGCGGTGCCGGTCATGGTGGCATGGATTGGTTTGTACTCAACGCATTCCTTGAATCGGTAAAGCGTAAAACAAATACACCACAGGATGTTTATGATGCTGTAACCTGGAGCGCCATCACACCTCTATCAGAAAGTTCCATTCAATTGGGTGGTGAAAGTGTTGAGTTCCCCGATTTCACCGGAGGAAAATGGATGACTCGTAAAAATGAATTTGCGTTAGGAGACGATTACTAGCCAAGCTTGCGCACACGCTCGAAATTTAAACAGGCGTCAACCCCTACCAAGGTGTTTGGCGCCTGTTTAATTTAGTTCTGTAATGATATTACCGAAAGAAGATTTCTTTGAGAACTCCGCGCTAACGTTTACACAACAATCAACTTCATCTACGTTGTCCGTAAGTTTTATTTATATTACCACCGTTCCCCGCTTTAAGGCGATGGAGGAGCCGCTTACTTTCAGATCTTTTAGCAGAGTCACCGTATCTCCATCAATTACCAGGTTGTCATTAATATCTTTCACTTCCTTGAATGTTAGGCTGTATGTTTTCGCCCATAGATAGCAAAAACCAATACCTATAGATATTCTAATAAAAGCAGAAATTTTTATGCAATCGGTTTAACTGACCTTACCAACAGACAACCTTACACGTAAAGATTTTTCGAACCTTGGACTGCATTATCTTTGCGACCATACTTTGTATCTATGAATGAAATTCAAATTCTTGGTCTGGCGGCAGGTTCTTGTACAACCATAGCTTTTTTGCCACAAGTACTTAAAACCTGGAAGAGTGGGTCAGCAAAAGATCTTTCATTGGGCATGTTTTTATTTTTTTGCTTTGGTGTGCTGCTCTGGCTTATCTATGGAGTCATCATTATGGATGTGCCTTTAATTGTAGCAAACCTGCTCACGCTAATCCTCGCCTCATCACTGTTATTCTTTAAACTTCGATTTAAAGAATAGAAAAACATACCAATTAAATTTGATCTACGTCCAGGAAAATCCTTCACAAGCGATTTGATGATCATCCAATAGTTTCCGGATTTCAGAGAAACACGTGTTGGTAGGATAACGATTAGCCAATGCTTGCAAAAGACTTACACTATCTCGTGAAAAGAACTACAATACATCATAAAGTTGAGTTACACTGGCAGGTGGAATGGTGATTAAATATTCATAGGACGAATCACCCCAATATTCGTTCACACGCTCAGCGATGTCAAAACCATCTATAATCAATGATTCACCATCAAACCTTGCCACGATATCAACGTTGATGTCTATTGACTCATAATGATATAGTATCATGGAATGACTCATCTGGAAACATTAATCAGCGGATAAAACCAGGCAATTCGGAAAAATAAACTGACTGCTTCTTATCTAGCAAATAATCTTTCACTGCCCAGATCATTGCTTTATACGTGCTGTACAATTCACGATTAAAATTAATCAGTGTGGAAATTTCAACTTCACTCAGTCGGGTATCCTTTTCTTTATACAATTCGCTAAGCTTTTCAGTATAACCCTTTTGTAATTCATTATAAATATGAACGATTTCTTCAAAATGATTACTGGTTTCGCGGCTACCTAATAAAAGAGTTAACTGATCACAAAATTTTTTCACAGACTCACGTGTTTGCAGGTATCTTTTATACTTAGCATCATTGGATGAGTTTTTAAATTGATTGATATCAGGCATGGAATCTTTCATGCTTTTGGCCGCAAACATAGTATTACGCACACATGAAATCACCTGATATACTCTTTCTTTTTCATCTGCTTCGAGTTGCTCTTTGTTGATGAGAATATAATACGAATGCATTTCGCCATACAAGCGCTTTAGGTGATCATATTTTTCAGAATAAGTGCGACCTCCTAATCCTTTATCACCAGCGCTGCCGGGTAGGTGGTCCTCATATCCTACCGATTCAAGAATAAACTCAAGGGTATGATCGATAAACCTTTTTGCTTCTTTATTCAAAGCATCGAGCGCCATCTCACTTTCACTGGCAGGAACCAATCGAATGAAGCGACTCCCTTCTTCATCATCCCTAAACCTGCTCTCCAAAAAAACACCAAAAAATTTAAGGAATGGATAAAATATAACTACGCCTGCTACATTAATTCCGCTTTGAAAAAAAACCAACGCCATCAAGTCGTCTTTGATGTTAATTACCGCTGTGATAAAATAATGGATCGGTGACAGAATAATGAAGAAACATATAATAACAAATGTGTTGTATATGAAATTTCCAAAAGCCACTTGTTTCTTGGCAGGTATACCCTGGGTAGAAGCTAATAAAAGCTTAATAGTAGTACCCACTTCCGAGCCCAGCACAATAGCCATAGCCGAATATAAAGTTATTGCGTCAGTATAAAGTGCGCTTAATACGATAGCAACAGTGGTTGAACTAGATTGAATCAGCGAGGTGAGAACAAACCCGATGAACACAAAAATGATAGCCGAATAATTGTGGAACAAGGAAAAATCGACTTGCGTTACAAGATCTTCAAAGCCTGATTTAATAAAACCAAGACCAACAAAAAGTGCCCCAAATCCAAAGGCAAATTTACTCCATTGGTGTAAGTGTCCCTGCCGAAACATTGCCATGCCTATACCAGCGACACCCACAATCGGCAATGCAAACCCTTGAATATTTATTTTAAATCCCAACGATGCTACAATCCAACTTGACAGGGTAGTCCCAACATTGGCACCAAGAACCACGGCCAACGCATTTTGCATGGTGAGCACTCCGGCACCAACAAAGGCCAGTACCATTAAATTAACCACCGAGCTACTTTGCAGAACACCCGTAAGCACCGCCCCCACGCCAATCGCCTTCAACTTGTTGGTGGTTTGTCTGCGTAAAAAAAGTTTAAATGATCGACCTGCTAAGGTTTTTAAGGTTTCCTCCAGAAAATTCATCCCTAATAGAAAGATTCCTATCCCGGCCAGCATTTCTGAAAGGTCATACCCTGCTTGCATACAAGTGCCTTACGGCCATTAGATTAATACCCGATTATAAAAGGGCGTGTCATACTCAACAAACAGTTAAACTAAAATAGATGGTTCATCCATCTAAATCATTTTTTTTAACAACTGTTTAAAGCGGTACCTTTGACCGAGTTGTTGCTTTAACATGTATGAAGATTAAAGACCTTGAATTCAAAAAATTTATTGCTGGTTCAGAGATAGAAGAAAAGATTGTTGAGCTGGCCTCAAGAATTAACCATGATTATAAAAATCAGTCACCTGTTTTTTTACCTGTTCTTAATGGTTCGTTCATGTTTGCTGCTGACCTACTAAAAGAAGTAAAAATTCAGTGTCGCGTTTCGTTTGTAAAAACGTCTTCCTATTCTGGTACTTCTAGCACAGGTCAACTAAAAACACTCATTGGACATGATGAGAGCCTATTCAATCAAAACATTATCATTGTTGAAGATATTGTTGACACCGGCCTTACACTCGAAAAAATCATGGAAGAACTCCGCAGCCTAGGCACAAAATCAGTGGAGGCCGTAAGCTTGTTAAGAAAAAAGGAAGCCCGCGAAAAAAATATCGGGGTAAAATATGTCGGTTTCGATCTGGATTCTGAGTTCGTGGTTGGATATGGATTGGATTATGATGGATTTGGACGCAATTACAAAGACATCTATAAGCAAATAGAACCCGATACGAAAAAATAGTTTGAGGTTGGTTAATAAACACCGGAAATTGATCCCGTTGGCTATTGTTCAATTGATCATTATCTTGCGCTCCCTTTTTACCTAAACCAGACATGTTATGATCAATCTTGTTCTCTTTGGGCCACCCGGAGCAGGCAAAGGCACGCAGAGCGAAAAGCTTATACAAAAGTATGGCTTCGTTCATATTTCAACCGGTGACCTTTTTAGATGGCACACCAAAAATGACACGCCACTAGGCAAGCGTGTAAAAGAAATCATGAATAGTGGTGCGTTAGTGCCCGATGAGATCACCATTGCCATGTTAAAAGAAGAATTGGATAAAAATCCTCAAGCAAAAGGTTTTTTGTTCGATGGATTTCCGCGCACCGTGCCTCAGGCTGAAGCGCTTGATACCTTTATGAAAGAAAATGGAACGGCCATCCATTATGTAATTGCCTTAGATGTTACTGAACAAGAAGTTCGTGACCGCATTGCCAAGCGCAGATCAATCGAGAATCGCGTTGATGATGAAGAAGAAAAATTAACCAAACGCATTACAGAATATTTCAGTAAAACCATTCATGTACTTCCTTATTATAAAAGTCAGGGGAGATTAAATACTGTGCATGGGATTGGAGTCATTGATGAAATATTTAAAAACATTTGTGCCGTACTGGATCGCTAACTAATACAAATATTCTCTGAACTAACCATACCATGTCTTCACCTAACTTTATTGATTATGTAAAATTTAATGGCCGCTCAGGACATGGTGGAGCAGGCTGCCTCCACTTTCATCGTGAAAAATTTGTTGAAAAAGGAGGCCCCGATGGGGGCGATGGGGGACGTGGCGGACACATCATTTTAAGAGGTAATTCACAAATGTGGACGCTACTTCACTTGAAGTTTCGGAAGCATGTGTTTGCCGAGCCGGGTAAACCAGGTGAATCGCAAAATTGCACGGGTGCCTTTGGAAAAGATATTATTCTGGATGTGCCCCTTGGCACCGTTGCACGCCTTGCCAGTACAAATGAGATCCTGTGTGAAATCAACGAAGATGGAAAAGAAGTAATATTACTTCCTGGCGGCCGGGGAGGTAAAGGAAATTGGTTTTTTGCTACCTCCACAAATCAGGCTCCACAACATGCGCAAACAGGAGAGCCAGGAAGAGACGAGTGGGTAATACTTGAATTGAAATTGCTTGCCGATGTTGGGCTCGTTGGTTTTCCAAATGCAGGCAAGTCAACGCTGCTATCGGTTGTGTCTGCGGCAAAGCCAAAGATTGCTGATTACGCATTTACTACATTGACCCCAAACCTAGGAGTAGTATCCTATCGGGATTCGAGATCTTTTGTAATGGCCGATATCCCTGGAATTATTGAAGGCGCTGCAGAAGGTAAGGGATTAGGTGTTCGTTTCCTGAAACACATTGAGAGAAATTCATTGTTGTTGTTTCTCGTTCCTGTCGATGCAAAGGATATCAAAAAAGAATATGAAATTCTTTTGAATGAACTACGTAAGTACAACCCGGAGCTACTCGATAAGAAAAGATTACTAGCCATTACGAAATGCGATATGCTCGATGATGAACTGCTCACTGAAATGAAAAAAGAGGTGCCCACAGAGATCCCTTCTTTATTTATTTCATCATTGACGAATAAGGGAATCACAGAACTTAAGGATCTAATTTGGCGCACACTAAACGCATAACGCCATTCTGACATTATCTCAATTATTGGCAAAATTCTTGTCACTTTTGCACTTCATTAAGCGAAAACTATGGAAAACACCGTTCAACCTGAAAAGGAATTAGAAAAACACGATGATTTGGTAGAGGAAACCCCTCCCATGCAAGCACCCGAACCTGTGAGTGAAGAAAAGAAAGAAGACCTGACCGATCCTATTAAAAAACTTAAAGACGAATTGGCAGAAGCAAAAGATAAATACGTAAGGCTTTATGCTGAGTTTGATAACTTCAGAAGAAGGTCTTCCAAAGAAAAACTTGAAATGATTCAATCGGCCAATGAGCAATTGTTAAAATCGTTGCTTCCTGTATCCGATGATTTTGAACGTGCCGAAAAAGCCTTCAAAGACAGAAATGACAAAGAAGCGGAAGGGTTTTTCTTGATCCAGAATAAATTCAATAAAACATTAGAACAATATGGAGTAAAATCCATGGAGGCACTCAAAGAATCTGCCTTTAATCCTGATTTGCATGAGGCTATCACCCAGGTACCTGCTCCTGACGAAAAGTTAAAAGGCAAAATAATGGATGTTGTAGAAAAAGGTTATTTGCTAAACGATAAAGTAATCCGCTTTGCCAAAGTGGTTGTGGGAAGTTGAAAGTAAACTGTATCATCCTTAATCAAAACTAACTTCCAAGGTCACAAAACATGTCAACAAAAAGAGATTTTTACGAAATATTAGGAGTAAGCAAATCAGCTACCCCTGAAGAAATCAAGAAAGCTTATCGCAAGGTGGCTATCCAGTTTCACCCTGACAAAAACCCAGGCAATAAGGAAGCTGAAGAAAAATTTAAAGAAGCAGCTGAAGCTTACGAAGTATTGAGCGATACCGAAAAGCGTGCGCAATACGATCGCTTTGGTCATTCGAGACAAGGTGGAGGTGGCTTCCGTGGTCACGACATGAACATGGACGATATATTTAGTCAGTTCGGTGATGTTTTTGGTGGCGGTGGCGGAAGTCCTTTCGATAGTTTCTTCGGTGGTGGCGGTGGTGGCAGAACGAGACAACGCAAAGGTTCAAATCTGCGGATTAAGCTTAAGCTTACTTTAGAGGAAATTGCCAATGGTGTTGAAAAGAAAATAAAGGTAAACAGACTCATTCGCGCGGAAGGCGTAACATTCAAAAACTGCCCTTCATGTCAGGGAACAGGCCAGGTAAGAAAAGTGGTAAATACTATGCTCGGCCAAATGGTGTCAACCACCACGTGTTCGGCATGTAATGGAGCCGGCCAACTTATTGATAAGCGACCTGCTGGTGTGGATAATTCAGGGCTTATCTCTAAAGAAGATATGATTTCCGTGAAAATTCCTGCTGGCGTTAGCGATGGCATGCAACTCTCCATGTCTGGAAAAGGGAATGAAGCTCCTGGTGGAGGCATACCTGGTGACTTGCTTATTTTAGTTGAAGAGCAGGAAGACAAACACCTAAAGCGCGATGGGAATAACCTGATCTATGATCTTCACATCAGCTTTATTGATGCCGTTTTAGGCACATCCGTTGAGGTTCCTTCCATAGGAGGAAAAGTAAGAATCAAAATAGATCCGGGTACTCAAAGCGGTAAAATCCTTAGGCTTCGTGGCAAAGGATTGAAAGATATAAATGGTTACGGAGCAGGAGATCAGCTTATCTATATAAATGTATTTACGCCTAGAAAGCTGAGCAGTGAGGAGAAGGCAAAACTTGAAAGCCTTAAAGACTCACCCAACTTTCAACCACACCCAGACTCGGGAGAAAAGGGATTTTTCGAGCGCATGAAAGAGTATTTAGGATAAAATAATAATAACCCATCATCAAATAACCCGTATAAGAATTGTAACGGGTTATTTTTTTGACAAAAAAGCAACCTTTCTTACATCTTTAAACTTTATCTGAACATAACACGTAAGA
Source organism: uncultured Ohtaekwangia sp. (assembly GCA_964349405.1). Classification (GTDB taxonomy): domain Bacteria; phylum Bacteroidota; class Bacteroidia; order Cytophagales; family Cyclobacteriaceae; genus ELB16-189. Next base: position 121,444 of record CAYGGY010000006.1, read on the forward strand.
AGCAGACATGTGGAGATCGATCAGTTTTGCCTTTGTAATCAGTGTCGCTATACAGGATGTAAGCGCTCAGGTAAAAAAGCAGTTTTCTGTTGAAAAGATACAGGATTGTGATAAGGTATTTTTAAAACTCAGGGCCAAAACTGGCAATTGCTTTATCCGGCCCAGCCAAAATGAAGATATCCTAAATGTGTATAGCAATCAGGATGTAGAAGAATATGGTCACTCGTTTAGCAATGAAGTTATCGGTAAAATCTGTTCGGTGAAATTATCACTTGAGCAGGAGAACATGCCGGGAGTGGGTCACAAAATATCTTATCGTGTATTTGGTTCTGAAGAACGCCCCAATGACAAATTCTGGAAAGTATACCTTGCTGAATCTACCCCTTATATTTTAGATCTTACTTATGGATTGGGTAATGCCAACATCGACCTCTCCGGTTTATCCATTGAAAAGCTTAAAATAAATACCGGAAGCGCTGATGTGAGCATCAGTTATAACACAGATGTTGGCAATAGAATTACCATGGATACCTTTTCCGTAAAGGTTGATATGGGGTCACTGAATGCACGCCATTTAAATCTGGCAAGAGCAAAAGTGGTGCTCGCAGAAGTTGGATTTGGAAATATGTTTCTCGACTTCGGCAACAATCCAACTGTAGCCAATCATATTATTGGCAGTGTAGGTGCCGGCAACCTGGTTATACAACTACCTTCAGAAGATGTACCCGTTTTGGTAACCATCAATGAATCATGGTTGTGCAGCATAAATCTTTCCAAGAACCTAAAAAAAATAGGACCCAGTAGATTTGCCAATGCAGCCTACACAGATAGCAGTGCTAACGCACTTGTGTTCGATTTGGATGTTTCAATGGGGAAAATCGTTTTTCGTGAAAAACCACATTAATCCCACTTTAATAATTAGGCAGCTCAATCCTGAATTGTAGTCCGAATAAATACGGAAGGCACGTACCTATTGTTAAATTTACTACCTAACCTAAAACACTCAATCCGTGGATGCCCTTATTGCGAAAAACATTACAAAGCGCTATGCCAACCACACTGCACTGGATTCTGTAAGCATTACCATTCCAGAAAAATCCATTTACGGATTATTAGGCCCTAACGGAGCAGGAAAAACTACCCTCATACGAATCATCAACCAAATCATCAACTGCGACTCCGGTGAGATTTCAGTGTTTGGCGAATCGTTGAAATCCAAACACATAGAGATTATAGGATACTTGCCTGAAGAACGTGGCCTCTACAAAAAGATGAAAGTGGGTGATCAACTTCTTTACCTGGCACAATTGAAGGGCATGAGCAAAAAAGAAGCGCTTGCACGAATAAAGATGTGGCTCGAAAAATTTGAAATAAAGGATTGGTGGCATAAAAAGGTGGAAGACCTCTCCAAAGGCATGGCACAGAAAGTACAATTCATCAGCACCGTCATGCATGAACCAAAACTGATAATTTTGGATGAACCATTTTCAGGATTCGATCCGGTAAATGCACAGCTCATCACCGAAGAAATATTGGAATTAAAAGAAAGGGGAAGTACGATTATTTTTTCAACACATCGCATGGAAACCGTGGAGTCTTTATGCGATCACATAGCCCTTATCGATAAATCAAAAAAGATTCTGGAAGGCCCAAAGAAACAAGTAAAAGATCAATTCAAGTCAAACACTTTTATTGTAGAACATCGCGGGAATCATTTCACCCTTCCCGCTGACCGTTACGAATTTATAAAACAAGTAACGATAGAGGAAGATTTGTTTTCAACCACAATCAAAGCAAAGGAAGGAATAAAAGGCAACCAGGTTATCCGTGACCTTATTGATATCACGGAGGTGAACAGCTTCCAGGAAAAGATACCCAGCATGGCGGACATTTTCATCAGCCTTGTAAAAGGAGAAGGCGATGAAGCGTTGAAAAAACACTTACTCGAATTATAACCCGACCATTACCAAATACCTTCAATTTATGAACAAGATCTGGTTAATTATACAACGAGAATTCCTCAACAGAGTACTCAAGAAATCATTTTTGATTACTACCATTCTTGTGCCTTTGATTTTTCCAGCCATCATTGGAGGGCTCGCATACATTGCGATTAAAGATGCTGAGTCGGCCAAAGCAGACGTAGTTCAGGTTATTGATGAGAGTAAGCAATTCATATTCGAGAGTAACAAGCGATTTACTTTTGTGCCTCTTGATCTACCTCTTGAACAAGCAAAAAAAGTATATAACGAAACTGATGATTTTGCTCTACTATACATCCCGAACATTGACATCAACAAGCCTGAAGGAGTTCTTTTATATACAAAAGAAAATCCGAGCATTGACAAAGTAGGTGATTTGGAAACAATTATCGAAAACAGAATTCACGACCTGAAACTTCAGGAATATAAAATTGATGAAGCCACTCTTAAAAGTTTGCGACCTCAGGTAAATCTTAAACAATTTAATTTAACCGCTTCTGGTGAAGAAAAATCAAGTAATGCTGGCATATTATACGGGCTCGGGTTCGGGCTCGGCATTTTAATCTACATGTTTATCTTAATCTACGGCATACAAATAATGCAAGGAGTGATTGATGAAAAAACTTCTAAAATCGTAGAGGTTATTGTTTCATCTGTAAAACCATTTCAACTCATGTTGGGCAAAATTCTTGGAATCGCTTCCGTGGGGTTATTACAATTTACTATTTGGATAATTTTGATATCCGTGCTTTCATCGGGCACACTCGCCTATTTTGGTTTAAAGATGCCGCAAAAACAAATGATGGAGCAAGTGACCAAACAAATGGATAACGATCCTGAAATGAAGGAAGTAATGAACCAACAAAACTCAAAGGTAGGCGAGCTGCTAGGTAATTTGAGTGAGATTCCTTTTGGGAAAATCGCCTTTGTCTTTGTGTTCTACTTTTTAGGTGGTTACCTGTTATACGGTGCCCTCTTCGCGGCAGTTGGCTCCGCTGTAGACTCACAACAAGAAGCCCAACAATTTCAATTCCCGGTCACGCTTCCGCTTCTAATCGGCTACATGGGCTTGTTCATGTTCATTTTGCGCGACCCACATGGGCCTGCCAGCTTCTGGCTTTCAGTCATTCCATTTACTTCACCGGTAGCAATGGTAGGTCGTATTGCATTTGGTGTGCCCGATTGGCAGTTGGCACTCTCGATGATATTGCTAATTGGAGGATTTTTGTTCACCACCTGGGTGGCTGGAAGGATTTATCGAGTGGGTATTTTAATGACTGGAACGAAAGTGAGTTATAAAGTTTTGGCAAAGTGGTTTATGATGAAATCGTAAACGCCCACCATAATCAGAAATAAGAACCGGATACACCATCCGGTTTTTTTTATTTAATTTCCACGCAGATATGAATAAAAAAGTAGTACAGCCTGCCTCCATGGATTTTTATCAGGACAACACTAAATTAAAGTGGATCATTTTAATTGTTTCAGTGATCATAAGCGTGGGGTCTATTTATTATACAGACATTTTAGTAGACGAACTGAAAGAACGAGAAAAGCAACAAGTAGAGTTGTTTGCTAAAGCATTGGAGTACACACTCAACAGTACCGATGGCAACATCGTTTTTATCACGGATGAAATTATCTTCAAAAACAAATCAATTCCGGTAATCTGGATTACGAAAGACAATGAATATCAGTATGCAAACATTGACATGAAAGAGAGTCTATCTAAAGAAAAAAAAGAAGCTTTCTTACAAAAAGAAGTGGAAGAAATGAGAGAAACTTTTAACCCTATTGAAATTATTTTAAAAGACCCCACCACAGGCGAAATCTTTGGGAAACAATATGTCTATTATAAAAACTCTACTCTACTTATTGAACTCATTGCCTTTCCATATATTCAATTATCGGTATTGGCAATTTTTGCATTTATCTCCTATATGGCCTTTAACTACTCACGCACGGCTGAGCAAAATCAGGTGTGGGTAGGTCTTGCCAAAGAAACAGCCCATCAGTTGGGCACTCCCCTTTCTTCACTGATGGCATGGGTAGAAGTACTGCGCGATGACCCGGAAATGAAAAATCGAGGTATTGTAGAGGAACTGGATAAAGACATTAAGAAACTTACTGTTGTCACGGAACGCTTCTCGAGCATCGGCTCCATCCCTATACTAAAGGATGAGAATATTTATCAATTAGTAAATAACGTTGTGGGCTACTTACGCCCACGGGTTTCCTCTAAAATCAATTTTGAAGTTTACACACTTTCTGAAACCATTCAAGCACAGGTACACGCTCCTCTATTTGAATGGGTACTCGAAAATCTATGCAAAAATGCCATCGATGCAATGGGCAATTCAGGCACGATAGCAATAAAAATATTACGTGGGAGCAACAGAAAAGTACTCATCGATATTTCGGACACCGGTAAGGGTATCCCCAAAACCATTATTCAAAATGTTTTTAAACCTGGTTTTACTACCAAAAAACGTGGATGGGGTTTAGGATTGGCTTTAGCGAAACGAATTATTGAAATGTATCACGAAGGAAAAATCTTTGTAAAAACATCCGAAGAAAACCAGGGAACCACCTTTCGGATCGAATTGAAAAGCGCATAATTCAGATCATCGTAAAAATGACGTTATAAACATGATGAATATCAGGTTTTTACAAACAATTAATTTTACGATCAACAATTCTATAAAACCTCGTTTCTGAGTTTGTATTAACCTTGCAAAAAACTACTTTTGCGGCTGCCTTAGCCAGGTTGGCTGGGTCAGATTTTCAATCCTTTTATTATGGATTGAAAAGTCCTGTTTGAAGTGTAATCATTCTTAATCATCATATTCAATGGCCAATAGCGGTAGAATCACACAAGTAATCGGTCCGGTAGTAGACGTAGCATTTGACGAACCCGGCACAAAACTTCCAAACATTCTTGATTCATTGGAGGTTACAAAAGCAGATGGCACCTTGGTAGTGCTCGAATGCCAACAACATTTAGGAGAAGATCGTGTGCGTACCATCGCGATGGACGGAACTGAAGGGTTGGTGCGCGGCATGGTGGTGACCGATACTGGCTCGCCTATTCAAATGCCCATCGGTGACGATATTAAAGGCAGACTTTTCAATGTAATTGGTCAGGCCATTGATGGTATCAAACAACCGAAAGGTGAAAAATCTCTGTCTATACACAGAAATGCTCCTGCCTACGAAAATCTATCTACTTCTCAGGAAGTACTTTTTACGGGTATCAAGGTAATTGACTTGATTGAACCTTATTCAAAGGGAGGTAAAATTGGATTGTTTGGTGGTGCTGGTGTGGGTAAAACCGTATTGATTCAGGAATTGATCAACAACATCGCGAAAGCATACTCCGGTCTTTCAGTGTTTGCCGGTGTCGGTGAACGCACACGTGAAGGAAATGACTTGTTGCGTGAGATGATTGAAGCCGGTATTGTGGATTATGGCCCTGAGTTTATGAAATCGCTGCATGCCGGTGGTTGGGACTTGTCCAAGGTTGATCATGCAAAATTACAAGAATCCAAAGCTACGTTCGTGTTTGGTCAGATGAACGAGCCTCCTGGGGCCCGCGCTCGTGTTGCGCTTTCTGGATTAACCGTAGCTGAATATTTCCGTGATGGCGATGGCACCGGTAAAGGCCGCGACATTCTTTTCTTTATTGATAATATCTTCCGTTTCACTCAGGCAGGATCTGAAGTATCGGCTCTATTAGGTCGTATGCCATCAGCCGTAGGTTATCAACCTACACTCGCCTCTGAAATGGGTGCTATGCAAGAGCGTATTACTTCAACGAAGAATGGATCAATCACCTCTGTTCAGGCCGTTTACGTGCCTGCCGATGACTTGACTGACCCTGCGCCTGCAACCACCTTTGCTCACTTAGACGCTACTACGGTATTATCCCGTAAAATTGCTGAATTGGGTATTTATCCTGCCGTGGATCCGTTGGACTCAACATCAAGAATTTTGCGTGCTGATATTGTTGGTGAAGAGCATTACAATTGTGCGCAACGCGTGAAATTGACCCTCCAGCGTTACAAAGAATTACAGGACATCATTGCTATCTTGGGTATGGATGAATTGTCGGATGAAGATAAACTTACGGTATCGCGCGCAAGACGCGTTCAGCGTTTCTTATCTCAGCCGTTCCACGTAGCAGAAGCCTTCACAGGTTTAAAAGGAGCGCTTGTGGATATTAAGGATACCATCAAAGGATTTAATATGATCATGGATGGTGAAGTGGATTATCTTCCCGAAATGGCCTTCAACCTGGTAGGTAGTATAGAAGAAGCCATTGCGAAAGGTGAGAAAATGATGGCTGACGCAAAGGGTTAATTCATATGCAATTAGAAATTATAACACCTGATAAAAAAGTTTTCGAAGGAGAGGTAACCATTGCTACCTTTCCCGGTGAAGACGGTTCTTTTCAAATCCTGAATGGACACGCACCATTAGTTAGCTTACTTAAAGAAGGTGTGGTTGAATATAAATCGAAAGAATTATCTCAGCAAATTCATATCACCGGTGGCGTGGTAGAAGTACTTCAAAATAAAGTAATTCTACTGGCTGATCGTGTGAAGGGTTAATAATACCTAAGACGAATATAAAAGCCCCGATCCAATGGACCGGGGCTTTTTGTTTTATG
>CAYGGY010000007.1:0-22707 GCA_964349405.1 uncultured Ohtaekwangia sp.
GATGAAGAGAGCCGTTTTGTAAAGGGGCAGCATGAACCTATTATCACCGAGTCATTGTACTATCAGGTTCAGGATGCCTTGGATGGAAGAAAACGAAGTCAATACAAACTTAAGTTTGCGTCAAACGCAACACTTCCGTTACGTGGATTTTTGATTTGTCCACATTGCGGAAAACTGCTAACGGGTAGTGCTTCGAAGGGATCACGTAAGTATTATTCCTACTACCATTGCTTTGATGGTTGTACCACCAGGTTCAGAGCAGATGGAATTAATAATCTCTTTGTGTACGAATTGAAGAAGTACATTCCTAAACCAGAAATGATAGACCTCTATAAACTGGTTTTAACGGAGGCATGGAACGGGCAGTTCACATATTTGCAGGACGATAGAACGAAGCTCCTGACTGAAATAAAAGAACTAGAGGGCAAGATTTCTTACATCAGGGACTTGCTTTCATCTCGCCAGATCGATCCAGTGGATTTCAGAGAAATGAAGACTGATTATAGCAATAAGTTGGAAAGGCTGGAATCGAAACTAAGTGCGTGTAATCACGAGCAAGTTGACATCAAGCAGCTATTGAATAAAGGTTTGGATAACCTACTTAAGCTAGACTATGCTTATGAATGCGGTGACATAGAAAAGAAGCGTTTGATCATTAGTTCGATGTATCCAGAAAAATTGACATTTGACGGATTCGCACTTCGAACTACTCGCGTTAATGAGGCGGTACGCCTTATTTATACTCTAAACTCAGATTTTGGGCAAAAAAATAACAGGACAAAAGGAGCAAACTCCAAGTTGTCCTGTCAAGTCGGGGTGGCCAGATTCGAACTGACGATCTCTTGGTCCCAAACCAAGCGCGATACCGGGCTACGCTACACCCCGAAATTCTAAATAAGGTCGCGAAGATATAAAAACATCTTCAATAACAAATTATTTTTTGTGATCCCGGCTGGATTCGAACCAGCGACCTACTGCTTAGAAGGCAGTTGCTCTATCCAGCTGAGCTACGAGACCCAATGTTAAAGAACGAAAGAGCGGAGGGGGGGGGATTCGAACCCCCGGTACGGTTTAACCCGTACGACAGTTTAGCAAACTGCTGGTTTAAGCCTCTCACCCACCTCTCCATCCTGCTTAAGAATCACTGAACTAATCAGTATCTACTAAAAAAGGAGTGCAAATATAGCCCTTGATTTGAATAGATTATGAGCTTTTTCTGTTTTTTTAATCTTTTACAGAAATGAATTGAGTACTCATTTCCGTGTAGGCCATATAAAAAAGGCCAGATGATCATTTAACTCCTTGATAGCCATCTAATCTCGACAACACAAAATAAGAACCTCCATCGTAACTATTTTATATCAAATTAAAAGATTCGTGCAGGATTTATTTAAAGACCTGAATTTTTCTATTTGGTTTTTTTGTGCTTGATTACTTTTGCCTCCACATGAAACACCACCTCTTCACCTAAATTTTTAATGAGGTCACCTACCCGCTCCATTCTGCGCGTGATGGAAAACAATCGAAGAACTAATTTAATTTCATCCGGATTTTCCTTGATGAGGTCGATGGCTACCTTGGAAGCATTTTTACCAATTTCATTGAGAACAATGTCTTTCTTTATAGTTTTCCTGGCTATCTCTGTGTCGTTATTCTTCACAGCCTTGCTCATGTCTTCAAGCATCTCGATGGCGGCATCAAACATCTCCTCCAGCTTAAACTTATCCACAAAAAGTTTTTCCTTTTTATGAAGGTCTGATGCAAGAAATTTTGCCAATGCATTCGCATTATCACCAATGCGTTCCAGGTCATTTCCAATTTTCAGTGAAGCCAATACAAACCGTAAATCGGTCGCAACCGGATTATATAAAGCCAGGATATTTTCACAATCCTTGTCGATGGTCAGTTCTAATGCATTTACTCTTTTCTCAGTAGCCAGAACTTCCTGAGCAGATTCGGGATCTGATTTAACCAAAGCCTTCCGGCACTTCGCCAATTGGGAAATTACCAGATCCATCATCTCTAGGAGATTTTCTTTAAGCGCCTGTAATTCGGGTTCTAGATTCAACATGGTTTTCTTACAATAATTTAGTGTGTTAACATTAACCAAACCTACCCGTAATGTAGTTTTCGGTTTGTTTATTCTTTGGATTCGTGAATAACTCCTTTGTCTTTTCGTATTCGATTAATACACCCAGGTAAAAAAACGCAGTTCTGTCGCTGATTCTAGCTGCCTGGTGCATATTATGCGTAACAATAACAATGGTATACGTCTCTTTCAATTCTGCGATTAGCTCTTCAATCTTGGCCGTAGAAATAGGGTCTAGTGCGGAAGCTGGTTCATCCATTAAAATGATAGAAGGCTTAACGGCCAGTGTGCGGGCAATGCACAAACGCTGCTGCTGTCCACCCGAGAGAGATAAGGCAGGCTTGTGCAGGATATCTTTAACTTCATTCCAAAGGGCAGACTGTTTTAATGATTTTTCAACTCGCTCCTCAATTGCCTTTTTACTTTTTTCACCCCTTATCTTCAGACCATAAGCAACATTTTCGAAAATGGATTTTGGAAACGGATTGGGTTTCTGAAAAACCATTCCTACCTCCTGCCTAAGTTCTTCTACCCGAACATTTTTCTTGTAAATCTCTTTGCCATCAATGAGTATCTCTCCTTCTTTTCTGAACCCCTCTATATAATCATTCATTCGATTAAACGTGCGAAGGAAAGTTGACTTGCCACACCCCGAAGGTCCAATAAAAGCCGTTACCGTGTTTTCTTTGATATCCATGTTGATATCTTTTAAGACATGGTTGGTACCATAAAAAACATTTACATGACTTGCTTCAATTATTTTCATCAGCCTATTGATTCTATATGTAAAGTATGACTGATACCGTATTTAGTAGCGCGTACCAGATTTGTCATCGAATATAAAGGGTCATTCACTAGTTACCAATTTACTTTTTTCTGCCATTTGTTTCTGAGATAAATGGCTAGCCCATTCATCACAAAAGTGATTACCAATAGCACAATGATTGCCGCTGCGCCATTAACTAAAAACTCATGCTGAGGCCTTGACACCCAATTGAATATTTGCATTGGCAGTACCGTAAATTCATCCATCGGGCTGGAAGCAACAAAGGGCACATAGGCCAATGCTCCGATTACAATTAATGGTGCCGTTTCTCCAACCGCTCTTGAGAGGGCTAAAATTATTCCAGTAAGTATTCCACCAGAGGCTGCTGGTAAAATCTGAAGCCAGGTAGTTTGCCATTTCGTAGCGCCCATTCCATAGGATGCTTCACGCAAGGAATTAGGTACCGCCTTTAACGCTTCTCGTGTGGCAACAATAATGATTGGAAGAATCAGAAGTGCTAACGTAAATGCACCTGCCAACAGGCTTCCTCCGAGGTGAAGTAACCTGCCGAAAATCTCAAGTCCTAAAAGACCATACAAGATAGAAGGCACCCCAGCAAGATTCGCAATGTTTACTTCAATGATGGACGCCATTCGGTTCTTCTTTCCATACTCCTGCAAATAAATTCCTGCCGCTACTCCTAAAGGGATGGAAACGATGGCTGTTAAACCCAAAATCCATACGGTGCCCGTCCAGGCTGTTAAAATCCCAGACTTCTCTGCTTTTCGTGATGGAAGATTGGTCATGAAATCCCAATCAATCCGTTGCAACCCATCAATCATAATATCGCCAATGAATATCGCGAGCAGCAGCAGCCCAAGAAAAGTGCAAAAAATACCTACATATTTAAATGCCGAATCAATAGCCCTATTTACAAACAGCCTACTCATATTTTTCCTGATATTTTTTCTTGACCCAATAACTGACATGATTGAGTGCAAAGGTGAATAAGAACAATGTCATACCTGCTGCGAAAATGGTTCTGTATTCCACTGAACCATGCTGCACATCTCCCAAACTAACCTGAACGATGTAAGCGGTAATGGTTTCTACAGAATCTCGTGGATCGAAGGTAAGGATCGGTTGCTGGCCTGCAGCGATTGCCACCACCATCGTTTCCCCTAAAGCGCGCGCTACTGCCAAAATAATGGAAACCATTATTCCAGAAGTTGCTGCAGGAACCGCTACCCGAAACGCTGTCTGAAATCGTGTGGCTCCCATGCCATAAGAAGCTTCTCGCAATGATTTTGGCAACGCAAAAAGTGCATCTTCACTTAAGGAAGATACGAGCGGAATGATCATAATGCCCATCACTAATCCAGCCGAAAGGGCATTGAAACTCCCAAGCCCAGGTATAAAAGTTTGTAAAAACGGGGTAACCACGGTAAGTGCAAAAAAACCATATACCACGGTAGGAACTGCGGCCAACATTTCTAAAGCCGGCTTCACATTCCTGCGGAAATTTTTTGGGGCGTATTCACTAAGATAAATTGCTATGGTTAACCCAATGGGCACGGCTGTAAAAACAGCAATCAATGTGGTTAAAAAAGTGCCGGAGAGTAGTGATAGAATACCATAATGCTTCTGTGTGAAAAGCGGAGTCCATTGGGTATCTGTTAAGAAATCAACTATCGAAACCTCGCTAAAAAAACTCAACGATTCTGAGAGCAACACCCAGATGATCCCCACGGTAGTTAATATGGTGGTGAATCCACAGAAGGCCAAAACACCTTCGATAATACGTTCCTTTTGTTTTCTTAATAGCATGGAGAAGAAATGTAATGATGGGCTAAAAAGCCCATCATTACAATTTTAAAATTACTGCTTTCCTGCAAAATCAGTGAATGCAGAAAGTCCTTTTTGATATTCTACATCGGGAAGTGGAATATAGCCTACCTCGGGCACTAATACCGAAGCATTTTTCAGGTAGAAGGCTACAAAAGCAGCTACTTCTGGCTTTTTTGCTGCCGCATCAGTTACATAAATAAAAATAGGTCTGGATAAAGGTGCATAGGTACCTGTTTTTACTGTTTCGAAGGTAGGCAATACAACACCGCCTCCGTTATCAACACCAGCTAACTTGAGATTATCTTTATTTTCCTCATAGTAAGCCAACCCAAAAAATCCAATGGAATTTTTATCTCCTTCTATCCCCTGAACCAACACATTATCATCTTCACTGGCTGTATAATCACCACGGCTTGAACCGCTTTTGCCTACGATCACTTCCGTAAAATAATCATACGTTCCTGAAGCAACACCAGGACCATACAAATGAAATTCCTCATCTGGCCAACCAGCTCTGATCTGGCTCCATTTCTTCACTGTACCCTGAGCTGCAGGCTCCCATATTTTTTTCAGTTCTTCTATAGTAAAGTGATCAGCCCAGGTGTTTTCCTTATTGACTAAAACAGCAAGACCATCAAAAGCCACTTTAACTTCAAGATATTTAAGATTACTTTCTGTGCAGGCAGTCGCTTCACTTTCTTTGATTGGCCTGGATGCATCATTAATGTCGGTTTCACCGCGGCCAAATTTCTTAAAACCACCCCCCGTTCCGGAAACCCCCACAGTTACCTTTACATTCGGTTGCTCGGTTCTGAATTCCTCGGCTATGGCCTCCGTAATTGGATAAACAGTACTTGAACCGTCTATCTTTATTTCTCCTGCAAGTGATTTTGAATCATCGGTTGATGACTTGGTTCCACACGATGCCATTAGTAAGAACCCGACAAAGGATGCAATCATGCCAAATTTAAAGCTCATAATTATTGTATTTTAATGTTGCGCAAAAGTACTTCAGCGCCCAGCCATCTGGGTCTATTCCAATATTAAGTTTGTGTTAATTCGTTAACAATAGGGTAACCATGAAGTAATATTTGCAGGGGAATTGATCCGAATCGTCAATGTGCATTTCTGTAGTCAAAATCCACGATTTTTCATTGTTTTTTATTCCGTTTACGCTCATGTTAAGAAATCGTTACCTCCATGAGTCGTTGTTCGGATAGTACCCTAAGAGGATTTAAACGTCATTCCTTTACCTAGTTTTGCGGTCATAAATCCTATTTAAGAATGAAAAACAGATATTACAGCTTAGCGGTCTTTTTATTTATCAGCACTCTTTCCTTTACAGCTTTTGCTCAGGATACGCTGAAGGTTAAACAAAAAGTTCAAGAAAAAGCTCAAGAGAAGCCGGAAGAAAAACCAAAGAAATGGTATGAGTCGATGAAAATTTCGGGATATGCTCAAGTAAGATATAATCGCCTGTTGGAGACAAACCCTGATTTGGGATGTGATCAGTGTGATAAATCAATTGGTAATAATGGTGGTATCTTCATACGCAGAGCACGCGTTATATTTAGCGGAAAACTAAATGATCGGATTTACTACTATGTTCAGCCGGACTTTGCTTCTGCGGTATCCTCATCGGGTCAGAATTTCTTGCAAATCCGGGATTTTTACTTCGATGTGTTTTTAGATAAAAAAGAAGTGTATCGTTTCCGAATAGGTCAAAGCAAAGTTCCTTTTGGCTATGATAATTTGCAGTCCAGTTCAAGAAGATTAAATCTTGATCGAAGTGATCCTATTAATAGTGCTGCACCCAATGAACGTGACCTGGGTCTGTTTTTCTATTATACCCCAGAGGCGGTTCAGAAAAGATTTCAGAAAGTGTATACTTCTGTATTGAAAGGAACGGGGAACTATGGCCTATTGGGTTTTGGAGTTTATAACGGCCAATCGGCCAACATTGCTGAATTGAATAACAATGTTCATGTGGTTGCCCGAGGTGCCTATCCATTTGAAATAGGCAAGCAGAATATGGAAGTGGCGTTGCAAGGGTATACGGGCAAGTTTGTGATCTACAAAGGAAAAGCCAGTTCAATCGGACAGGAGTTTACTGATCAGCGTGCGGCAGCAAGTGTTACGCTTTTCCCTCAGCCTTTTGGTCTTCAGGCAGAATATAACATAGGTGAAGGACCTCGATTTAATCCCACTACCTCTACCATTGAGTTGAAATCCTTGAAGGGAGGTTATGTGATGGTGAACTATGCGTTTGTCAAGAACAAGCAAAGCATTATTCCATTTGCGAGGTATCAGTATTATGATGGTGGAAAAAAGCATGAGGATGATGCGAGAAGTTATACCGTTTATGAAACCGAGTTTGGAATCGAATGGCAGCCAGTACCCAGCTTTGAATTGACCGCTGCGTATAATATCTCTGATAGAACCTATGAGGATTTAAGCAAACCCATCAATCGGCAAACTGGTAGTTTTCTGAGATTACAAGCCCAGGTAAATTTTTAGCCTGAAATGTTCCGGTTGGTTGTATTTTAAGCTCCCCTAACGGATAAAAATCCCCGCCCATAAGTAGGCGTCAAATTGTCTCATACTGTTTGACGCCTATTTTATTTACAGTTGTTACTGGCTATTCTTCCTGTTATTCTATTTTTGCGCTATGAAGATTCAGGTATTCAAAGACTATGCTACGCTTAGCAAGAGCACAACTCAATTAATTGTCAATTATATCCGATCAAAAAAAAACTCGTTGGTCTGCCTGGCTTCTGGTCACACACCGATTGGTGTTTTTGAAGAACTGACCAAAGAGGTAAAAGAAAATAACCTGGATCTACGTGGCTGTACCTTTCTGAGTCTGGATGAATGGGTTGGCATTAACCCCAATGATCCAGGTTCATGCCTGACGATGTTAAAGAAAGATTGCTTTGGACCACTTGGCCTTCAACCTCATCAGACTGAATATTTCAATGTACAAACCGAGGATCTAGAAAAAGAATGCAACCGGATCAATACGTTGATCGAGCGAAATGGAGGATTAGATATTATGCTGGTGGGGGTTGGCACGAATGGTCACATTGGAATGAATGAGCCCGGAACTTCTTTCGATAGCTATGCACATGTAAGCACATTAGCTGAAGAAACTAAAAATGTAGGGCAAAAATATTTCACGAAACCCACTTCCCTATCACTAGGGGTTACGCTGGGGCTCCGTCATCTGCGGGAAGCAAAATTGCCCATCATAATGGCCAGCGGAGAAAAGAAAGCGGCCATCATCGCAAAAGGATTGAATCTACCACCTACAGAAGAAATACCAGTGAGTATTTCACAATTAATAGCACAAGGATTCATTATGCTCGATAAATCCGCAGCAAGTATGATGGCCAGATAAATCTATTTGACACTTCGGTCAAGCGCGAAACAAGCGGCACCAATCGCTCCTGCAAAATCATCAAACCTCGCCTTTACAATTGGAGTTGCCTTTCCATCCGGACGCCATTCATACTTATTCATAAATTCAGTTAACGGATTGAATAGATTCTCATCAGACTGTGCAATACCACCACCCAAAATGATTTGTTGAGGTGCCAGAATATTGATCAGTGAACTCAACGCCACAGCTAAATTCTTGACCGAACGTAACCATACTTTAGTAGCATGTAAATCTCCACTGCAGTAAGCCTCTACCAATTCACGAGTTGTTTGAAATCGGTAATTACTTCGCTTTGCCAATGATTCATTTCCAATGGCATCTTCTAACGTGCCCGGTACTTGTAAAAATCCGATTTCTTCACTCTCAGAATTCAGCGACATATCGCCAATACTTCCAGCGCGCTGATTCACCCCTTGATACAATTGTCCATTAATCAGAATAGCCCCTCCCACCCCTGTGCCTAATGTAAGCATCAGCACATTTTTAAATCTTTTTGCGACACCAAAATTAACTTCCGCCAAAAGCGCAGCATGTGCATCATTTAACACATGCACTTCGTGTTCTAAGAATTCGCTCCAATCAAATCGTTCAAGGCCATCTAACCGACCAGGCATATAATTGATTTGCTTATTTTGTTCATTTGGTAAACCTGGGGCGGCTAACCCCATGCACGACACTTCTGCTTTAATAGACTTTATTTTTGTAAACGCTTCATGTACAGCACTTCGCCAGTCAGAGTTATGTATTGGCATGATTACTTTACTCTCAATTTTGCCAGAGCTGGTAATTAATACAGCTTTCACATTGGTACCTCCCAAATCAATTCCAATTGCATTCAATTCACGATTCATTACCTTTCGAAGTTATGTTATATTTTGCGTCTTATTACGTCAGCAAATTTGAATGAAGAACACTGGATTTTATAATTTTGTTATGCTTTTTATTGTATGAATTTGTTTCGGGAATTTAGTTGGACGGAGGGCACCTTGATTCTGGTCTTTTTACTTGGCTATGCCCTTTATCTTTGGCGGATTATAAAAATCAGCCGAACACTGCACACTCCTTACAAAACAGTGTTTGTTAAATTATTAATACGCACGGTTTTCATGGCCTTACTTGTCATCGCCTTGCTGGGCCCTACCTTTGGTGATAGCAAGCGTGAAATCAAATCCGTAGGCAAAGACATCATGGTGTGTGTAGATTTATCCAAATCAATGGATGCTTTTGATGTGCAGCCAAGCCGATTGGAAAAAGTGAAATTCGAAATGAAAAAAATAGCAAACGCTTTTAATTCAGATCGACTGGGTATCATTATTTTCTCTTCAGAGGCGTTCATGCAATGTCCGCTTACCTATGATCAAAACGCTATTAATCTGTTTATTGAAACAATGAATACCAGCCTGGTGCCATCCAGTGGTACTGATTTTGGTCCTCCTCTTAAAATGGCCTTATCCAAATTAGAGGATAATGAAGGCCCCAGCACCCAACAAAAGTCGAAAGTGATCGTTCTGATTAGTGATGGTGAAGATTTTGGTGAGGAAACGGAGACGATCGCAAAAGAAGTGGAAGACAAAGGATACAAATTATTTACCTTAGGCGTGGGTACCGAACGAGGAAGCCAGATAACCACCGGGAAGGGATACAAAATCGACAAGCAGGGTAACACGGTGGTATCAAAATTAAATACAGGTTCACTCAAATCGTTGGCCAGTAAAACCGATGGCGAATATTTTGAAATCAACGAATCACGCAACGATGTTAGTAAGTTAATCAATACCATCAGCAAGATTGAAGGTCAGATGCGCGATGCCCGTGTTATTGATGCTTCTGCCAACCGCTATTATTATTTTCTTTTGGCAGCCCTCATCTTGTTGGTATTCGATATTTTGATTAGTGTAAAAACAATTACTATATGAAGTCGCTTTTCATAGCATTTGTTCTATTGGCATTCACCATCGACCCTGGCAATATCGGTAAAATCAATTCGTTAAAATCAGAAGCGAAGGAGGCCTATAAAAAAGGTGACTTTAATACGGCCATAGCAAAATATCGTTATCTGGTGGATTCATTGAACGTGAACGAAGATGAAGTGCGTCTCAATCTTGCCAATGCTTACTTTGAAGCAAATGATACGGTTCATACGTTTCAAAGTTATCAACCGCTTACACAAAGTAGCAATTCAAAAATACGTTCCGTAGCCCATCAGCAAATGGGCGTGCTGGCAAACCGGCAAGGCAAGTTTGAAGAAGCCCTGGCCAGTTTCAAGCAAGCCTTGAAGGCAGACCCTATGAATGAGGACGCCCGATATAATTATGAAATGGTGAAGCGGAAACTGGAAGATCAAAAAAAGAAAGAAGAAGAACAGAAAAAACAGGATCCTAATAAGCAAGATAAAAACGAAGATCAGAAGAAAGAGGAAAATAAAGATCAAAACAAAGACAACAAAGATCAAAAGGATAAAGAAGATCAGCAAAATAAAGATCAGAAGGACAAGCAGGATCAGCAAAACAAAGAGAAAGAAAAGCAAGACAAAGAAGCGAAAGAGAAAAAAGAAAAAGAGCAACAACAAAAAGAACAAGAGCAAAAAGAAAAGGAAAATAAAGACAAGAAAGATTTACCGCCATCAGTTTCTGATAAGCTAAAGCAAATGGAGATGAGCGAAGAAAAAGCGAAGATGATATTAGAAGCCATGAAGAATCAGGAGGTGCAATATCTTCAACAGAACAAACGGAAGGCCACTAAGCCGAAGGATAAAGGCAAACCAGATTGGTAGAATAATATTGTAATTTTAATTATTGAATCTGCCTGCAGGCAGATAGGTTTTAAAGCCAAACATAAATTGTTATGAAAGAAGTTTACATTGTTTCTGCCGTGCGCACTCCCATTGGGAGCTTTGGAGGAAGTTTAATTAGTCTATCAGCTACTCAATTAGGTGCTCTTGCTGTGAAAGGCGCGATCAATAAAATTAGTCTCGATCCTTCGGTAATTCAGGAGGTTTTTTTCGGTAACGTAATCTCTGCTGGTCTCGGTCAGGCTCCCGCTACACAAGTAGCCGTTGGGGCTGGGCTGGGATATAATATACCTTGCACACTGGTTAATAAAGTTTGTGCCTCAGGAATGAAAGCCATCATGGTGGGGGCACAATCAATCATGCTTGGACACAATGATGTTGTAGTAGCGGCAGGAGCTGAGAGTATGTCCAACATCCCCTACTATCTTAACAAAGCTCGTTATGGCTATAAATATGGCAACGGTGAATTGCTGGATGGTTTGACCTATGATGGACTCACTGATGTGTACAACCACTGCGCTATGGGCGTGTGTGCGGATAACACCGCGAAAGAAATGAACATCTCACGACAAGACCAGGATACTTTTGCAATCAACTCTTACAAGCGCTCATCGGCAGCCTGGGCAGCCGGCAAGTTTAACGATGAAATCATTCCGGTTGAAATCACAGGACGCAAAGGAGATGTAACGATCTTCGCAGAAGATGAAGAATATAAAAATGTAAACTTTGATAAGATTCCAGGCCTCAGAGCTGTATTTACAAAAGAAGGAACTGTAACTGCGGCCAATGCCTCCACCATCAATGATGGCGCTGCTGCTGTAATCCTAATGAGCAAAGAGAAAGCAAAAGAATTGGGCATCACTCCTATTGCAAAAATACGTGGCTTTGCCGATGCCGCGCAAGATCCGATGTGGTTCACCACTACCCCCTCACTGGCTATCCCCAAAGCATTAAAGCTAGCTGGGGTTGAAAAAAGTGACGTAGAATATTACGAAATCAATGAAGCCTTTGCGGCAGTAGCGATTGCCAACAACCTTAAACTGGGACTTGATCCTGATAAAGTCAATGTACATGGAGGTGCCGTGGCACTAGGTCATCCACTAGGTGCTTCTGGTGCCCGTATCACGATCACCCTGGCAAATGTGCTGAAACAAAATAACGCAACTATTGGCGTTGCTGCTATTTGCAACGGAGGTGGTGGTGCATCTGCTATCGTAATCGAAAAACTATAACACAACATCGGTTCATTCTGCTCGTTTTCTTATTTCAATTAATAAAAGATGTTTAAAGCTATTCTTATCGTTTCCTTATTGATAGGGCAAGCTGCCTTTGCACAAAAAGAAATTAAAACCTACCACGACCCACTGAAGTTGAGAATCCACGAGGATTATTTTGTATCCGGGCAGGATGGTCAAACGATGGAAGGAAAATACCGCAAATTTTTCCCGAACGGTAACCTGGCCATCGAGGGTGAGTTTAAGAATGGCGTTCGATGGGGCACCTTTTATGAATATCACGAAAACGGAAAGCTCATCCGTAAAATTAGTTATGAAGACGGCATGCGCCACGGCACTGTAGAGGTCTACAATGAACAGGGCAAGCCCATACAACGGGCATTTTATCAAAACAATAAACTGGTTGATAGCATCAAGTCATTTTTCCCAACTGGCATCATCAAACAGGAAGGTCGCTTTGTAAAAGGCAAACCAGATGGCCTGGTAAAAGAATATTATCCTTCCGGGAAAATTCAAAAAGAAATAAATTACAAAAACCAACAGCCTAATGGTATTTCTAAAACATTCTACGAAAACGGAGCCTTAGAAACGGAGGCCAACTATAAAGATGGCTATGTGAGTGGATATTATAAACTCTATTACCCCAACTCGCAAAAAGAAATGGAGTACACCATCAAGGAAGGTGAAAAAATCGGTGACTTTATGTATTACGATCAGGACGGACATAAACTTCTGGAAGGACATTTCATGAATTCAAGATTACATGGTGATAATATCGGATACTATGCTAATGGCACGATCAGGCACAAATATCAATACAAAGAAGGAGGACGATATGGCACCAACTACGATTATCACCCTAATGGCCAGATAAAAGAAAAAACACAAATTTCACTTGGCGGAGTTCAAAGCAATGTGACCGAATACGCTCAGGACGGAAAAATACTTTCTGAAAAGATATTCCGGGATGGTAAACCATATGGCACATGGTCCTATTATTTTAAGGATGCGACAACCGTTTCGATCCAAGAGACTTATCAAAATGGTCAGCTAAACGGACTCAGAACTACCTATCATTCCAACGGAGTAAAAGCAACCGAAGAAAACTGGAAGTTTAACATGATCCACGGCATCGTAAAAAATTATTATGAAGACGGAAAGTTGCTTTCTCAGGCTGAATACCGGTCCAACCGACAACATGGACTCTATACCGCTTATTTCGCCAATGGAAAAATTAAAGAACAAGGCAGCTATATAGCGAACAAAAAACATGGGGATTGGAAAGAATATAATGAAGCAGAAGAATTAATCAGGACGCAGGTTTATAAAGCAGGGATGCTGACGGAAGAGAAATAAAGGGGTAGGAAGTTGTAGGGTAAAAACTTCCTTAGCTATTTTGCGTCATTCGCAACATACCCATGCAAGCAATCAAAGAAACAAACTTTCAATTCAAAGGCCAGACTGGTTTTTATCGTGGTAAAGTAAGAGATGTCTATTATTTTGGTGATACCATGGCCATGGTTGCCACGGATCGAATCTCCGCCTTTGATGTTGTTCTCCCAAAAGCTATCCCTGATAAAGGCCGTGTGCTCAACCAGATAGCAGCGCGCAACCTGGAGGCCACTAAAAACCTTGTTCCCAACTGGGTCATCAAAACCCCCGATCCTAATGTTACTATTGGATTTAAGTGTGAACCCTTTGCTGTGGAAATGGTGGTAAGAGGTTACTTGGCCGGGCATGCTGCACGTGAATACAAAGCAGGCAAAAGAACACTTTGCGGAGTAACGTTGCCAGAAGGGCTTAAAGAAAATGATAAATTGCCTTCACCGATCATTACCCCTACAACGAAGGCGCAAGTTGGCCATGATGAAGACATATCGCGAGAGGAAATTCTGGCCCGAGGCATCGTAAGCGAAAAGGATTATTTACAGTTAGAGACATTCACGTTAAGACTTTTTGAAAAAGGAACTCAACTGGCGGCTCAGCGAGGCCTTATCTTGGTGGATACCAAATATGAATTTGGTAAGCACAATGGTGCTATCTACCTGATCGATGAAGTACATACCCCTGATTCGTCACGCTATTTTTATAAGCAAGGCTACGAGGAAAGACAGCAAAATGGTGAACCACAAAAGCAGCTTTCAAAGGAATTTGTTAGACAATGGCTGATAGAGAATGGCTTCCAGGGAAAAGAGGGGCAAAAAGTACCAGAAATGACCGATGAGATTGTTCGTTCGATCTCAGAGCGCTATCAGGAACTATATTATCAAATGACCGGGGAAACCCTGGCATCGGTCAATTATGATTCCCTGCTTGATCGAATTGAGCAAAGTATCGTTAATTACATAAAATAAGTTAATTTTAGCCCCTAATATATTACTATGAAGTATACAGTCGACAAGCAAGAAAAATATACACTGCTCCGCCTTAACGAAGAAAAGTTAGACTCCAACATTGCGCCAAACCTCAAATCAGAAATGGTTACCCTACACGCAGAAGGAGTTAGGAATATTATATTAGACCTTTCAGAAGTGAAATATACCGATTCCTCTGGCTTGAGTGCGCTGCTCGTAGGCAATCGAATTTTACAGGAAGACAACGGGATATTTATTCTTACCCGTTTGTCTGATCATACTATGAAACTCATCAAGATATCTCAACTGGATAGCGTGCTGAATATCTTACCTACCGTGGAAGAAAGCATCGATGCTGTATTCATGCACGAGATTGAAAAAGATATGAAAGACGAAGATTAGAAAATCTTCTTACCCTTTTTATAATCAAAGCCTGAGATACTCGGGCTTTTTCATTATGTTCAAATCTGAATCATGAAAGTGAGTTTTAAGCTTACCATATTAGGCTCAAGTGGCGCGTTACCTGCTTACGGACGGTTTCCAACTTCGCAACACCTGATCATCCAAAACAAACATTTTCTGATCGACTGTGGCGAGGGCGCACAGATGCAACTGATGCGATATCAAATACCTATTCATAAAATAGATCATATTTTTATCAGCCATTTGCATGGCGACCATTACATGGGGTTGATGGGTTTACTTTTCTCCATGCACCTGCAAAGGCGCACAAACGATCTACATCTCCATAGTCAAAAAGGACTGGACGAAATTATTCTTCTCCAATTAAAGCACTCTAAATCTTCACTCAACTATGATATTATCTTTCATGCTTTTGATGCTTCCCATTCGAATTTAATTCATGAAGACGACCTACTTACTGTATACACCATTCCACTTATTCATAAATTAGCGTGCGCTGGTTTTTTGTTTCGTGAAAAACCCAAGCCCAGGAAAATCAACAAAGAGAAATTAAGAGAGGGAATGCTTCTACAACACATTGCACTACTTAAAACGGGTGCCGATGTGTATGATGAAATTGGAAATCTCATGTACCGGAATAATGAATATACACTTCCTCCTAAACCTCCGGTTTCATATGCCTATTGTTCTGATACCGCGTGGAATGAAAAAATGATTGAACAAATTAGCCAGGTAAATCTTTTATATCATGAGGCCACCTTTATGGAAGAAGAAAAAGATAAAGCCAGAGAAACCAAACATAGTACAGCGAAAGAAGCTGCCACCATGGCCAAACAATGTGGCGCACAAAAACTATTGATCGGACATTTTTCAGCACGTTATCGTGAACTGGATGCCATGTTATCGGAGGCACGCGAAATATTTACAAATACTGAATTGGCTATAGAAGGAAATACTTTTGATTTAGGCACATGAATCTCGAACAAAAAAAGAATCGTCTCTTTGTAATCCTTGCCGGGATTTTTCTTACCAACGCAATCATGGCTGAAATGATTGGCGTGAAGATTTTTTCTGGAGAAAATGCGCTAGGATTTCAGCCCGCCCATATCAACATCATGGGCTTCAGCATGGATTTTAATCTGACAGCCGGTGCTGTTATATGGCCTGTCGTGTTTATCACTTCCGATTTGATTAACGAATATTTTGGCAAACCAGGTGTTAAAAGAATCAGTTACCTCGCAGCATTTTTTATTAGCTACTCCTTTATCGTAATATTTTTAACCATTAAACTCCCTCCTGCTCAATGGTGGATGGAGGCAAACAATCAAGATGCCGAGGGAAATTATTTCAACATGGATTTTGCTTTCAATAAAATCTTAGGACAAGGACAACGGATAATTATTGGCTCACTGGCCGCCTTTCTGATAAGTCAATTCGTTGACGTATTCGTCTTTCAAAAACTCAGAAAACTAACGGGACAAAAAATGCTTTGGCTGAGAGCTACTGGATCTACGTTGGTGTCGCAATTTATTGATAGTTTCGTGGTGCTGTATATTGCCTTCTTTGGCATATTCTCAGGACAACAGATTATTGCAATTGGCATTACCAACTATATCTACAAATTTTCAGTCGCTATTCTATTAACTCCCCTGATCTATTTAGGCCATTATATTATTGACCGTTATTTAGGGAAAGAAAATGCACATAAAATATCGGAGGATGCAGCGCACCAAAGCAACTCATTTCTTTGATTGCCTCATTACATCCAAAACAATTCCGGTTGCAATGGCGGCATTAAGCGATTCAGCTTTCCCAAAACGTGGCACGGTGATCTTCTGACTAACTAATCTCTCAACGTGAGGGGATATTCCATTTGACTCATTGCCAATCACAATAAGTCCACCACTTGAAAACGAAAGCGAATGTACATCCAGGCCATCCAAAAAGGTACCATAGATCGGTTTACGAACAGAAGTCAGATAATCAACAAGTGTAACATATTGAATATCAACCCTGCAAAAAGAACCCATGCTGGCACTAAGTACTTTAGGATTATAAAAGTCTGCCGTTTCTTCGGAGGCTATTATATTTTTAACACCATACCAATCGGCCGTGCGAATGATCGTGCCAAGGTTGCCAGGGTCACGAATGGAATCAAGCACCAGAGCAATCTCCCCATCTTCAATTTCCAGAAAACGATTCGTTTTCATTTTGGCCACCGCCAGAGCAGTATCATTGGTAAGAAAACTCCCCAGAGAAGACAATTGCTCAATAGTAGCGATAACCACTTCGGCTTTACTGACCAAAAGTTCTTGTTCATGATGACTGATAAAGTCCTCGGTGGCAGCCACCCAGGTGGTTACAAAATCGGACTTTAAAAGCTCGGTAACACTTTTAGCCCCCTCAACCACAAAGCATTGTTCCTGTATCCGGTATTTCTTTACTTGCAATGATTTGATGTACTTAACTTTGGCTTTGGAGATCATTGTGAAAAAGTTAAAAAGAATTGTTTTTGTTTTAGTTCTACCCTGGCTGCTAAGCAGTTGTTTAGGCACTCGCTATCTCCAAGAAAATCAAAAGTTATTGTATCGCCAAACAATAAATGCCCCAAAGGGATTTAATTCCTCCCCGTTATCTGATTTGTATGTTAAAAAAGTAAATCGGAGGCTTATGGGACTCCCCATCAATACGTTGGTGTGGATGCACTATGAAGGTAAGAAAAGATATCACCAACAAAAGTTTGTAGACAAAAAAGCTACCGTAGAAGAAAAGTTTGACAAAAAGATAGCGGCCACAAATACACAACGAAAGATTACCCAACTGCAGTATAAGAAACAACAGAAGTCGGATGCATTAAATAAGAAAATTCAAAATGGAAACAATTTTATGCAATGGGGCGAGCCTGCTGCCGTCTTTGATTCAACCAGTATCATTAACAGTCAGGAGAAGATTGTAAATTATCTTTTTACAAAAGGGTATTTTAAAAACAAGGTTACGTTCAAGACAACTGAATATAAAAAAAGAGTAAGTGTGTTCTACGAAGTTACTCCTGGGCGGCCTTATACGTATGACACCATATTCTATCAAGTGCCCGATGATCAGGTTTTATCCTTATTACTGAAAGATAGGAATCAGAGTTTACTCAGAAAACATGATCAATACGATCAGGATAAATTAAATAAAGAACGTGAACGTATTGATCTTTTACTTAAAGACAGGGGCTACTATGATTTTACCAGACAATATATTGGATTTTCCGTTGACACTAGTTACTCAGCCAATCATGGAATTGGCTTGCAAATAGAAATAAAAAATCCACCCCGCAGAAGTTCACATCAACTATTTGCAATTGATTCTATTATTTTCACTACCGATGCTGCTGTCAATGTAAAAGACAATATAAAACGCAAATCAGAGGCGTATCGAAATATCACCTTCAATTATTTTCAAAATCAATACAGCAAAAAAATTCTTACTCAACGTGTGTTTATTAATAAGGATAGTTTATACAATCGATCAAAAACATTTAACACGCAGCGGCAGCTTGCCAATCTGGATATTTTTAAATTTATAAATATTAATTACGACACCTCTGGAGGTAAATTCATTACTAACATTTTCTCCAGTCCACTCGATCGGTATTCGTGGTCAAACGAAGCGGGGGTAACCGTGACCCAAGGATTTCCAGGACCCTATTTAAGCACAAACTTTAAAAAGCGAAACGTTTTTAGAGGGTTAGAGATTATTGAAATTAATGGACGATTTGGTTTCGAAGGTGTTGCCTCGGCAACCAGCATAGGTAATTTCTATACAAGCACCGAAGCAGGTTTGAATGGGAGTATTATATTCCCTCAATTTCTTTTTCCCTTTAGAGAGGGAATCGCCTATACACTTGGTAAATATAACCCACGCACCAGGTTACTGGCAGGCTACTCCTATACCGATCGCCCCGAATACCAACGATCCATCACTACTCTATCCGATACCTATACGTGGGAAAAAACTCAAACTACACAATATTCTTTTACATTGATCAGTTTGAACGTTATCCGATCCACACTTAACGGAAAGTTTGACTCACTGCTTGTAGATCTTCAGGAAAACCAAGGTAATAATCTCCGTAATTCATTTAAACCTTCTTTTGTGAGCAGTATGAGTTTTGGAGTTACCTGGAACCCAAATAAGTACGGCAGCACCGATCGAAGTTCATTTTACATTCGCGCACAAGCAGAGACCGGTGGCACTTTATTCAACCTGGCATTACCCAGATACATTACCGACCTGGGTCTTGAACTATATAAATATGTGCGATTCAGTTTGGATGTTCGTAAAAGTAAGGTGATCAATAAAAACACGTTACTGGCGTATAGAGTAAATACGGGTGTTGGTTATTCATATAGTAATAACAAAGTACTCCCCTATGAAAAATACTTCTTTGTTGGAGGTAGTAATAGTATAAGAGCATGGCGCCCAAGACGATTAGGGGTAGGAACTGTGCCTCCAAATCTTAGCACGAATCCGGATGTAGATGGTTTGTTCAATTATAGTTATGAAAAACCTGGAGACATTATGTTAGAAGGAAGCATTGAACTGCGAAGAAAACTTTTTGGATTTGTTAATGGCGCAATCTTTATCGATGCCGGTAACGTATGGTCATTCAGAGAAGTACAATTGAGTGGAGAATCTGCCACTAAGCCATCGTGGCAAGGATCTTCAAAATTTGATAAGAACTTTTACAAGGAATTTGGCATTGGCTCTGGGTTTGGTTTACGGTTTGATTTCTCCTTTTTAGTTTTACGCTTTGATGTGGGGATTAAAGTTTATGACCCTGGCCGTCAGGAAGGAGATCGCTTTGTACTGGATAAATTTAGATTTATTAAGCCGTATGGCATCAATCGTGAGCCGGTTATCTATAATGTAGGCATTGGTTACCCTTTCTAATTCTTCTTATTGATACATAGTTCATTTAAATTTGGTTACACATTTCATAATATTCATATCAATCTCAATTCAGTGCTCAGCAAGCACAAGGGGTTATGCGTTTTTTTGTAAATTTGCTAGAACTGCTTTTATATGCATATAGTTAAATATTTGATTCTGTTCTTTTTGGCTCTTTTTATTAATCTGACGTATGCTCAAGACACAGGAAATTTTACACAGTTTTTTTTCAATCCATATTCGATAAACCCCTCATTTGCTGGAATTGATGGCCGTGGGGCAATTTTTCTGGCATACCGAAAACAATGGGCTGGTATTGAAGGGGCACCTACGGTTTCCAATTTTAGTTTTCACGCTCCACTAAATTCCGGTGTAAGTATCGGAATAGGTGCCACCAATGATAAAAGAGGCATCGTTTCAAACTCTGGGCTTCTTTTCACAATGGCCTATTCAGTGTCGTTGGGTGAATCTAAATATATCCGGTTCGGCTTGTCGGGTGGAGGAGCATGGAACACGATTGATTTACAAAAGCTACAAAGCATTGGAAGTGACCCGGCTATCGCCAATATGCTAAGCCAAAACGCTTCTATTCTCGGCAATGCTGGTATATCCATCCATTTAAAGTCGTTTCATCTTGGGGTAGCGATGCCTAACTTGTTTGCCCCTTCCTACATAAGCAAAGATGCCTTTACCATTACAGAGATAAAACCTTCAGATGCCTTCATAGTCCATGCCAGTAACCGGTTTTATTTTGGTGATGGAAAACACGTGTTTGAACCGTATGCCGTGTATCGGATTAATAATGGTTTGCCTACTCAGTATGAAGTGGCTGGTGTACTACATCTTAACCATGTTATTTGGTTGGGAGGCTCTTTAAAACAGCAGTTTGGCATTTCTGCCTTTGGGGGTATAAAATTGAATAAATCATTAGCCATTGGGGGGTCCTACTCATTGAAGAACACTGGAATTAACGAGCTTAATTTCTCAAGCTATGAAGTACAGTTAAGTTATTTGGGAGGCGCTCCTAAAACAAAAAATAAAAACAAAAGTAAAACACAACACCTTTCATCGTATTCATTTGTAGATACCGAAATAAAAAAATTGACTGCTAAAGAAAAACGTCAGGAGGAACTGGCTAAAAAGGCAGCCGAAGAGAAAAAAGCGAAAGAAGCGTTAGCCAAAAAGAAGGCAGAGGAGCAAAAAGCACAAGAAGCTTTGGTTAAAAAGCAAGACGAGGATAAAAAAGCGCAAGAAGCTCTGGCTAAAAAGGAAGAAGATGAGAAAAAAGCGCTTGCCCTAAAGGAAGAAGGGCAGAGAAAGACACAAGAAGAAGAATTGCAGCGGAAAGCTGCAGAGGAGGCGAAACGACAAGCAGAATTGGTTCAAGTGAAACCAGATGAAATTATAGAAAAGCCAGTAGAAGTCGTACCCAGACCCAGGTATTCTCATAAAGAGGAAATAAATATTGACGAGAATGATTTCGTTGAAAGTGTTAGTCATGGCTCTCACGCACAAGAGCTTGCGCCTGGAAATTACGTAGTGGCCGGTGTATTTGGATTTGAAGAAGAGGCCAAAAACATGGTAAAGAAGCTCAAAGATGAAAACGGGGTAAATACAAAATATGGATACATCTCAGAAAAAGGCCTTTGGTATGTCTACCCTTTCAATGGTCAAGATATTGATGTAGCAAGAACAGAACGCGACAAATACAGACAAATACCTGGTTTCAATAGCACCTGGCTTTTAAAAGTGAATGCAGAACTAAACGTCCGTCATGAGTTTGTAGAGCAAGGAGATCATGCCCAAGAGTTGGAATTAGGCAATTACGTGATTGTTGGGGTATTCAGCTCTGCACCGCATGCCGATGAGTTTTCGAAGCGGGTTAAGAAATTGGGCTTTAACCCCGATTACGGCCACTTATCGAAAAAAGGCTATTGGTACGTTTACATTTTCCACAATCAGGATATTAACCAGGCAAAGACAGAAAGAGATAAATTTCACACAATGCCAATGTTTCGACACGCGTGGTTACTAACTGTTCAGAATTAAAAACAATGAGAAAAACAACGTCTCTGCTTCTTTTTATTTTGCTCCTGGCATTTGGAGGATTATATGCTCAAGTGCCTGTTATTCAAAAGATAGAACCTAAGATTTCATTCCCGAAGTCTCATATTGTAATTACCGGAAGTGGTTTTAGCGCTACACCTTCTCAACTGCAGGTTTGGTTCGACCAGGTCAGAGGAAATATTATTTCATCAACCGACTTTTCTATCGAGGTGGAGGTGCCTGCTCAAGCCAGATTAAACAACATCACCGTTATAAACCTGTCCAGCAAGTTATCCGCTCAATCAAAACAAAAGTATATGCAGGCCTTTAGCGGAGAAGGGTTTGATGCTGCAAAACTTAATGCTCCTCTTAGTATACCAAGTGCAAATGCCATTTTTGATATCGCCACCATTGATTTTGATGGTGATAATAAGCCAGACATTATTGGATCGCGGTTTGAAAACACTGCCACTACTATGCTTTTGCTGATGAACCAAAGCACCATTGGGAATATCAGTTTTACTGATACAAACTTGCCAGCACTAAATCTAAATGCACCAACAGGTCATCTGGCCGTAGGTGACCTAAATGGCGATGGTAAACCAGACGTGGTAGCGTCTCGCAGTGGTACTACTGCTAACACTGTTTTTGTGCTTACCAATACCAGTACTGTTGGTAATCCCAATTTTGCTGCGCCCATAATATTATCATTGGACCTTTTACACTTTGCGAGGCAAGTGTCAATAACTGATTTAAATGGTGACGGTAAGCCTGAAAT
>CAYGGY010000007.1:22807-120604 GCA_964349405.1 uncultured Ohtaekwangia sp.
ACTTTGCGAGGCAAGTGTCAATAACTGATTTAAATGGTGACGGTAAGCCTGAAATTGTAGTAGCCAATTCAGCATCCAATGACTTATATATCTTTAAGAATGAAAGCACCGGAGGCACATTAACCATCAACCCAACACCAATTAAAATTGCTGTAACCGGAGCTACCGAAACATTGGCTTTAGAACTACAGGACATGGATGACGATGGAAAAATAGACATCATCGCCACGCGCAATCAAACTCTGGATATTTTTATTCTCAAAAACACAAGTTCGCTCACTTCATTCACCTTCGCCACCCCGTTTAAAATCACCTTGCCCGGTAATTATAATGATTTGGCAACGGCTGATTTCGATCGCGATGGAAAGTTGGATATTGTAGCAACCAGTCTCTTTACTGCCGATGCCCAACTATTATTGAATAGAACAACAGCTTCTTCTTTTGCTTTTGCTTCTCCTATTCAATTATCCATTGGTAGTGGCACAACGCCTCAGCCATTTGGCATAGATGTGTGTGACTTAAACGGTGACAATTTTCCTGATATAATCATGTCAAGCAGAGGTGTTAATTCGCTAAACGCGTTTATCCACAATACCAATACCACCACAGTCGGATTTTCAAAAGTCACTATCACTACCAATAAAAACAATTGGTTTGTAAAAGCGGGGGATCTTGACGGAGATGCAAAGCCAGACATCGCTTTCACCTCCTTCACTAACCCTTCCACGTTTTCTGTAGACATTTTACGAAACAAAAATTGCCACAAACCACAAATAATCAGTGCCTCTCCTATTTTTATATGCCCCGGCCAAACAATTCGATTAAAGGCAATCGTTATACCAGGTGTTACCTTTGATTGGAAAAAAAATGGGGTGTCTGTTAAAAATGGACCAGATCCATTTCTCGATATCACAGTAGCTGATACCTATACAGTAACCGCTATCGGTGAAACAGGAAGTTGTTCGGTTACTTCCAACTCCATAGTCGTTAATTCTGGTGCAGGAACCTTGCCGGCCGACCCCACAATCACTGCTGCTACACCAGTTTGTTCAGGCTCGGCCATTACACTCTCAACGCCTCTTATAAGTGGTGCCACCTACGCCTGGAGCGGCCCCAATAACTTTACTTCCACTGCAGCCAACGCAGCAATTCCAGCAGCAACTATAGCCAATTCAGGAATTTATTCACTCGTTGTAAAGGTGGGTGACTGTTCCAGTAATATCGTGACCAAACAAATAGATGTGGTTTCCTTCGGGAATTTCTCTATCTCGAGCAGTGTACCATCAAATACAATATGCCAAGGGCAACCACTTACCCTTACGGTAAATTCCCTGTCGGGGTATACTTTTCAATGGATGAAGGATGGAGGAAATATTAGTGGGCAAACAGCCGCCAACTTAAGTGTTACCCAGGCTGGCTCCTACAAAGTTTTAGTAACCAACACTGCGCTGGGCTGTTCCCAGCAAACAACGGCCGTTCCTGTGGCTATCTATGCTGCACCGGTGGCTACCTTCAACCTGGCAGCAACCGGATGTATCAATAACGTAATCACCTTTACCAATACTTCCACTGTTGATGCCAATGCAACGGCCGTTTATGCTTGGACTTTTGGCGATACTAACACCAGTACAGTGGCAAGTCCCACGAATACATATACTACAGCTCAGACCTTTAATCCTCAACTTACTGTAAGCTATAATGGAGTCACCGGCTGCACCAATACGGCCACCAAAAGTATAAATATAGTGGCCGGCACAACACCAACTATCACAGCCACACTTCCTGAAATTTGTGTT
The DNA here is from genome assembly GCA_964349405.1 of uncultured Ohtaekwangia sp. Classification (GTDB taxonomy): domain Bacteria; phylum Bacteroidota; class Bacteroidia; order Cytophagales; family Cyclobacteriaceae; genus ELB16-189. The sequence goes on from CAYGGY010000007.1 coordinate 24,604, forward strand.
GACCAAACGTTAACTTCTACACTTTCTGTTGCGGGCACTTTTAATTCTTTCTTATGGAGCACAACTGCCACCACCGCCTCCATAGATGTTACAAGCCCAGGTGATTTTTCAGTCACTACGGTGGATGCCAATGGTTGCAATGGCACAGCTACCATCACCATTGCCACCAAACCAGACTGCGGGCTTGTCGTTACTGAACTTTTGTTTCCGGTGGTGTTCACACCAAATGGCGATTCACAAAATGACCGATGGGTAATCAGTGGCGTTGATACGAAGGTGGACTGTACCATGAATATTTTCGATGGACGTGGAAGAAGAATTTTTGAAAAGAAAGGCTACCCGATTGAAGGTTGGGATGGCGTTTCTTTAGAAGGAAAAGAAATCCCCCAGGGGACTTATTATTATGTTTTTGGTTGTCCTAGCGAAAGCCCAAGGACTGGATCAGTTTTAGTTGTACGATAAATAAATGTTCGATTGATGGTAACGAGTGATCAAAATAACTTGCGAAGGAAATTCATCATACTCATTGTTCTTTTTGCGATGACAAGCGTTGGTGTGTTCAGGGCCAGTGGCCAAATCACACCCGTAACGCAAAACCCCTGTGACCCGCGGAGCACAGCCAATGGAGGCGTTTGCCCGGTAGGTTGCACATTTGCTCCCACGTTAGAAAAAGGATGTAATTGCTTTGATAGCATCGATAATGATGGTGATGGCAAGATTGATGCCGCTGACCCCAAATGCGGTTCTTATTTTGGTTTATCGTTCGTTGGAACTGGTTCATCCAATTGCAGTATTGTACCTCCTCCCGGATTAAGCCCCTTCGTTGGAATTGGAGCTCCTGCAACGTCTCAACAAAACACCGCTGACACGCAGTCAAAGGTTGCCGTGGGTGACGTTACGGGTGATGGTGTTCCGGAGTCAGTCGTTACATCAAAATGGAATAATGAAGTTCGCGTAATTAATGCGAATGGAACGGTCAATGCCTCCTTTAACCTGAGCGGACAGAAAGGCATATTCACGGGTTTTACGGATGTAGATGGGAAAACAGCCGTTCCGGATCGACTCTTATTGGAGATGGAAGTTTTAATTGCTGATATTAAAAGAAGTGCCACACTAAACCCGGATGGCAAAGGAGAAATATTTGCTATTGTCAGTAGCCGTGGAGGTAACCCTAAAACGCCACCAAACGGATTTTATTTACTCGCGCTTACGTGGACAAAACCTGACCCAAATGGGCTGCAACTTCTTTACAACCCTATTCCTATTGGCACAAACAGACCGGGTATTTTTGGTATTGCTGATATGGATGGCGATGGATATGCCGAGATTTATTTGCGCGATAGAATTTATGCTGCAGAAACCGGTAAGCTATTAGCCAGTGAAGGTGGAAAAACGCACTTAAATACCTCCTTGTGGGATGTTGACGTTACCTCAGCTCCTGCTGCAGTTACCGTTACCGGTGACAATAAAATGGAGCTAATTTGCGGCACCAAAGTATATTCAATCCCTTCTTTAACAAACAGAACCCCCGCAAGCCCAGCCCCACTGGTTTTGGTAAAAGACATGAACGTGGACTTTCCTGCCACAAAGTGTTTCGTGAAACTCATGAATGATCCTGTTGAATATGGCCTAGATACTCATAGCAGCACCAGTGTAGCCGATATTGATGGAGACGGATTTATCGATGTGGTTATTTCAGGAGCGCTTAATTCCTCCGTAGGGCGAACTGGAGTATTTTATTGGAACATTCAAAAAAATACAGTTGCTTATAAACTCACACCCAACAGTGCAGAATTGGGTTTGGCAGCGGCTGATCCAAACTACATCAATTACTCAACTGGATGGATTTGGGGCACTGGAAGGGTAAACATTGGGGATGCCAATGGGGATGGAAGGTCGGACCTGTCCTTTATTGCCGGTAATCAACTTTTTAGTTTAACCACCGATGCGGCTGGCACTGGTTTGGTGACTTTATGGACACAGAATTTAATAAATACTGCCACGGGTACAATCGGATATCGGTCCATCAATGACTCCCGATCGGGTGTGCTTACAGTCACTATTTATGATTTCAATAATGATGGCAAACCCGAAATGGTTTATCGTGATTCCCAATCGCTTAACGTTATTGATGGGGCAACAGGTACTACCTTATTATGGTCTGTCATTTGTCAATCACACACCTACACAGAAGGACCCGTTATTGCCGATGTGAACGGAGATGGTGCTACCGATATTTGCGTCACTTGTAATACCAGCAATAGTTTTAATATTGATGCCGATATTCAACAACAAGCCCTTGGTCAGGTACGATTATATTTTACGAATGGTAATACCTGGTTGCCTACCCGGAAAGTCTGGAACCAACCAGGCTATTTTGTTGTGAATATCAATGACAATCTCACCTTGCCATTCCCGCAACTTGATCAAAACATTGTTTTTTCTAATGCGCCTTGTCCTAATGGACTTCCTGGCCCTCAGCGTCCTTTGAATGTCTTTTTGAACCAGGTTCCGTTTATGAATGCCAACGGATGTCCCGTTTTTCCTGCCCCTGACTTATCGTTTATTGGGCAAGATCCGGCCACAGCCGACCCCACTGCACCTGGTTACTTTCCAGCAGTTATTATTACGCCACCCATATGCGGTAATCTTAACATAGGTGCCGTTTTTAATCTTGGCAACACGGGAGACTTACCAATTACCGACAATGTTCCGGTTAGCTTCTTTAATGGCGATCCTCGTTTAGCCGGTGCAACACGACTATATAACACAACAATCCCCATTACAAATCTTCAAATTGGTGATACCTTAACAACCGCACCCATTGTGTTTAATGGCCCGGGCACGACATTTGATTTGTACATCGCCCTCTATAATGACGGCTCAGTATTGCCTATTGCGGCTTCTGGCCAAACAACCAAAGAATGTCAGATTGATAACAACGTCTATATGGTGAAAGTAATTCCTTCACCGTTTTCCGGACAGATCAGTAAGTTTAAAGACAACGTAAAGTGTGTGGCCGCAGACCCTAATTCAGGTGAATTGCGGGCCCGGATTTTTGTAGGTACAACGGAAATTTTTGATTTCAGTCCTTACACATTTCAATGGTATACAGGTCTGGATACCACGAATCCAATACCCGCTGCACAAGGCGGGCAAAGTGCCATCATTACCAACCTCGTAGAAGGTGACTACTCACTTGTAATAACCAATACACAAAAAGGATGTACTTCAGCATTAGTTAGTGCAAATGTGGCACTTACCATTACTATTCCAGGTATCACCATTACTCCTACTGACCAGACCCAATGTAATCCGCCAAATGGAAAATTGGAAGCATTCGTGACTGGTGGAAATACCGGATATACGTTTGAATGGTTCAACAACGCTACCCCGTTGGGCATCACTACTTCCGTAGCAAATGGTTTGAAGGGTGATAATTATACGGTGGTGGTTTCCAGAAACGGATGTACGGTCTCTACCAACCAACAAGTAAATGACATGGCCATAGAGCCTGATGCAGCCGCCTCGGTGCTACAACATGTTATTGATTGTGCCAACCTGCAAAGTGGTTCTATCACTGCTGAAGCATCTATTGCCGGAGTAGTACAACCCTCAGCGGAATATACGTTCAATTGGTATTACTATAATAATGTAGCAGGCACACGAGGTAGCATTTTACCAGCAGCAAATGGCACAGGAGCCACTCGTACCGGATTAGCTGTAGGGTTCTATCAATTGGAAGTGACCAGGATTTCAACGCAATGCGTTGCCACTCAAACCCCGATTGTAGAAATTTTGAGTAGCCAGGTATTACCTTCTGCATCGATTACAGAAGTAATTCCGCAAACCTCCTGCGATCCCAATAAACCTAATGGTGTTTTATCAGCCACAGGCGTTGCTGGAACCTACTTGAGCCCTGCAGATTTTACTTTTGAATGGTTCAGAGGAGATAACACATTGCCAGAAAATAAAATTCCTATTGTTGGTGGGCCAGAAACTATTTCCGGAACAAAAGGCGAAATTATAAACAATGTAAAAGGAGGCGGTCTCTTTTACACTGTGAAAGTAACTACTCCACTCAACTGTTCCACCACGGCAAAATACATTATCTCTGAGAATGTTAATATACCCGTTATCACACTAACTCAATTGACCCCGAATACCGTTTGTGATGCTACAAAAGCAACCGCTCCATACAATGGTTCTGTACAAGCAACGGTAACCTTCGGCCCACTCAATACCACGGTTATTCTTCCAGATCCTAACTATACTTTTACCTGGTATGATGGCACCACTACGGCTACGCTTCACGCACCTGCACCCGGCAATTTGCAGAATCCAATTCTCACCGGATTGAAGGATGGCGACTACGCAGCCATTGTAGAAAGAACCGATCTATTCTGTAAATCTATGCCAAGTACTGCTCCGGTATTAAATACCACAGTGCTTCCTGTTTTAAGTTCTTCCTCAACTGGCTCTGTAAACTGTGACCCAGCCTTAACACCTGATGGAACGGTAACTGTATCCGTAACAAATGTTGTGGCAGGTGATGCCTTTACCTATCAATGGTATGCCGGAAACACGGTTGGCGTTAGTCCTTTAGGTGCAGCAAATAATGGAACCTTAGCCACTGCAATAAAAGTGGGTGGCCCGGTTGGCTCACCCAACCCTTATACGGTGGAGGTACTGAATACCACAACGGGTTGCTTGAATAACACTACACAATTTGTAGCCGACATCAGTGTTGTACCGGTATTGTCAACTTCAACCCTCCCCAACTCGATATGTGCTCCGGCTACCAACTTCAATGGAAGCATGACTGTGGGTGTTACTAATATTCCTGCAGGATACTTCATCGGTGATTATACTTTCACCTGGTATGATGGCAACACCTCAGTTACCCCACATCCTACACAACCGACTCCTAGTACTATTGTAACTCTTCCAACATTGGACGCGGGCACCTATTCTGTGATCGGTAAGAATACAAAGACAGGATGTATTTCTTCGATTGCCACCAATCAGGTCGCTAACCAGAAAATATTCCCGGTGCTTACACCTTCTTCTACCGGATCCAATAATTGTGATCCAGCTCTTGCGCCAGATGGAACAGTGAGTGTTGCCCCTTCAGTAGCAGTCGGCCCTTTCAGCTATCAGTGGTACCTGGGCAGTGGCGATCCGATTGCAGGTGGATTTACTACCGTACCTACGGCTGTCAATAATGGACAATCACAAACAGCCATCGGATTAGGTGGACCAGTAGGTGCTCCTGTTTCCTATACCGTATTGGTGACCGATCAAGTGACAGGATGCACCAACTTTACTACCACCGCGGTGGCGGACAATAGTATCGTGCCCGTGTTGTCAACTTCAACACTACCAAACTCAATATGTGCTCCGGCTACCAACTTCAATGGTAGTATGACCGTAGGTGTAACCAATATTACTGCAGGTCATGTTATCGGTGATTATACTTTCACCTGGTATGACGGTAACACTTCAATCACACCTCATCCTACACAACCAATCCCTAATACAACAGTAACCTTATCAACATTGCAAGAGGGTACTTATTCGGTAATTGGAAAAAATACAAAAACCGGATGCGTGTCTTTGATCGCAACCAACCAAGTGGCTAATCAGAAAATATTCCCTGTACTTGCAGCATCCTCTACAGGATCTAATAATTGCGATCCAGCTATTGCACCGGATGGAACCGTTACCGTTGCTCCTTCAGTAGCGGCAGGACCTTTCAATTATCAGTGGTATTTAGGAAGTGGCGACCCGATTGCGGGTGGATTTACAACCGTACCAACGGCTGTCAATAATGGAAAATCACAAACAGCCATCGGATTAGGTGGACCGGTAGGTGCTCCCGTTGCATATACCGTATTAGTGACCGATCAGGTAACAGGTTGTACTAACTTTACTACAACCGCAGTGGCGGACAATAGTATCGTGCCCGTGTTGTCAACTTCAACACTACCTAACTCAATATGTGCTCCGGCTACCAACTTCAATGGAAGCATGACCGTAGGCGTAACAAACATTCCTGTATTATATACAATTGCCGATTATACCTTTACCTGGTATGATGGCAACACTTCAGTCACGCCTCATCCTACACAACCAATCCCTAATACAACAGTAACCTTATCAACATTGCAAGAGGGTACTTATTCGGTAATTGGAAAAAATACAAAAACCGGATGCGTGTCTTTGATCGCAACCAACCAAGTGGCTAATCAGAAAATATTCCCTGTACTTGCAGCATCCTCTACAGGATCTAATAATTGCGATCCAGCTATTGCACCGGATGGAACCGTTACCGTTGCTCCTTCAGTAGCGGCAGGACCTTTCAATTATCAGTGGTATTTAGGAAGTGGCGACCCGATTGCGGGTGGATTTACAACCGTACCAACAGCTGTCAATAATGGACAATCACAAACAGCCATCGGTTTAGGTGGACCCGTAGGTGCTCCTGTTTCCTATACCGTATTGGTAACCGATCAGGTAACAGGATGTACAAACTTTACCACTACCGCGGTAGCCGATGTAAGTGTAATCCCCGTATTGGCCTTCACCACCATTAACCCAAATACTATTTGCGTTCCATCAGGTATAAACCAGTTTGATGGAGAGATTAATGTCACCGTTAGTAACCTAGGAACCTATCTATTGACTGATTTCGTCTTTACCTGGAAGGATGCCACACCAGCAGTCATCTCAGGATACACATCAACGAAATTGGATACCCGCGATGTTGGTTCTTACACCGTTGAAGCAAAGAATACTAAAACAGGTTGTCCATCAGCACCCATTATAGGCCAGGTTCCAGATGGAAAGGTTTATCCTATTATCGATATTACTTCTACTGGATCCCATAATTGTATTACTGCACCAGACATAGTTCCTGATGGTACAGCAACAGCAGCAGTGACCAATGCAGGGGGTGATAGTTATACTTTTGCCTGGTCGTCTGTACTTCCTGCATTAGCCATTGACAACGCAACAAACAATGCCAATCTCGCCACGGCTATAAAGTTGGGTGGTCCAACCAATGCACCCAGCTCATATAAAGTGGTAGTGACCAATAACCGCACCGGATGTGTAAATAATAATACGGGTGTAGTAGCCGATTTAAGTCAAAAGCCAACATTTACGCTTACTCCTTCTCCTAATCATGTTTGCGATATAACCGTGGGCGGACCAACTAATTATGATGGATTGGTTACTATTTCAGGCGTTACGCACCCTCAACTGGGAACAAGCAATATCACCTACAAATGGTTTGATGCAGACCCAATAACGGGAGCGATTACTGGCAATAACATAAACTCCACCAGCACTGTTCTTAACCAATTAGACAATGGCAAGTATGCAGCCACGGTGACCATCGATGATTTAGGATGTACATCCGATCCATTGGTGCAGGAAGTGCAGGATGTTTTAACCATTCCTGCTATCGTTACAGCAACTACACCAAACGTTAACTGTGTTAATCCTAATGGTAGTGCGCAGGTTACTACAATAGATGGAGGCGCTACCACCAATTATTTCATTAACTGGTATAATGGCGTTACCGTTGCTGGCTTATCAATATCGACCAATGCATTATTAGGAAATACCTTGCAGGGACCCGCTATAAGCTATACCGTAGAGGCGATCAATAAAACAACCGGATGTGCAGGAAATACGTCTGTAACGGTAGTAGATGCAATAGTTACTCCTACCATTGCCGTTTCAGTAACAAAAAATAATACGATTTGTGATACGCCCGCGATCGATCCGGATGGTGAGCTTCTGGCTACCGTTGGAAGCGTAAACCCTGGCTATTCAATAACGTGGAGTGGTGGTGCTGCTCCAGCCATTGCTGCTGGTGCAAATGGTGAAACGTATACTAAGTTGTTAGCCGGTGGTCCATATACTGCATTTGTATTGGATAATATCACCGGTTGTCAATCAGCGAATGACTCAGAAAATATTATTGATAATTTAACCTATCCTGTAATAACCGTAACCGTTACACCTCAATCAACATGTAGTGGTACTCCAAATGGTGAACTGGTTGTTACACCCGTCCTAGGTGATACCTACAACTGGTTTGATGGAATAGGTATTGGAACTGCACATATACCTGCCGGCAATACCATTTCCCAATTAATTGCTGGTGACTACACTGTTCAGGCCACCACAACTTCTACAGGATGTAAAACCGTGCAGACCAAAGTTGTTTCTGATCAGATCGTATACCCGACCATATCCTTTATTGGAGTAACTCCTGTTACAAGTTGTATTACCCCAAATGGTTCTGCTACGGCTTCAATCGCTGGCTTATCACCACCTACTAAGTATGACATCTTTTATAATTTCACATCTACATTGAGTGGGGCAGCATTCCCGACCGATCCGGCTGTATTAAAAGCCTCTGTTGATCCTGCCAATAGAACCAACGTAAATTCGGCACCAATTGCCTATGGGAATTTGATTCCTGGGTACCTAACTGCTCTGGTTATTGATAAAAATACACTTTGTGAATCAGTTCCTGTAACACAGCAAATAATTGACAATACTGTAAAAAGCAATATTACCTTAACACTGTTTGCTTCACCTGGTATTTGCGGAACTGGTTTTGGTGGTATCGATCCCGCTGTTGGACCATTACCTGCTGCATCCTATACCTATGAATGGTACTTTGGAACACCTACCAATGTTGCTCCCATTAATTTTTTCAACAATGCACCAACTTTTTCTTCAGGACAAATTTATGCAGATAACGGACCTAATCTCGGCATAAATCATACACCAGTGGATAATTCAATAAGTCCTGCCACCTATACACTTGTGGTAAGAGATCCAGACGGTTGCGGTACGTACAAAACAGACAACGTTCCAACTTCAACAATCCCTGTAATAGATATCGTACCAACTGATATAACAAGATGTGATATCTCAAATGGAGCACTTGCTGTTAAAGTATCATCAGGAACGAGTGTAAGTGGATATTCGCTTGAAATATTTGCAGGCAATGACGATACGAACCCCGCCACTTCTAAAGGTATTTTAGGGTTATCTCCAATCAATACAACTCTGCCTGTTGCTAACCTGGCAGAGGGTCCTTACTATGTTAAACTTATTGATGGTGACAATCCTACTTGTCCTTTAGGAGCAAATAAAGTATTAGTTAAGAAGGTATTGCCCCCAGTTATCACGATTGCTCAAATTCTGCCTAATACTTCCTGTGATCCATTGGCTGTTGCCAATGGAAAGGTAAATCTCACTGCAAATAATGCTAGTGGTGACGTTGAACCCAAAAATTACTTCGTTTCGAATTTGACTCCTGCGGTAACTGGTCTTACACCAGGCTTTGGTACCCTTGATGTAGGAAATGGAGACTCTGGTCAATCAACGGGACTGCTTGATGGGTTTGAGCCTGCCTCGTCTGTTCCTACTTACACTTTCACTATACAAGATGATTTCAGTAAGTGTTCTTCAAATATTGTCGCATCGATACCGGATCAACAGTCTATTCCGAGTGCGCTTAATATAGCCCTTACACCTGAGACCGCTTGTATGCCACTTTCCAATGGACAAGCATTAGCATCGCTGGCAGGTGGAGAATCAACAGGTATCTTTGAATTCGCTTGGGCACAAAACAATGATTTGTCCTCCTTGGTATATAAAGCAACCGGTAATGGCGCAAACACAGCCGGAGAACTTTTAAATCAATCACATGCTACTGCGAGTACTCCAGGTAACTTCTGGCCAATGGCCGCCACGGGATTAGGTAGCGGTAATCGTACTTTCTATGTGCAAGGCATGAAAAATAATCCCGCGCTTCCTGGCTTTGGTTGCAAGACTGAAATAAAGCAGGTAGTGATTCTGGATCAACACATTTCACCAGATATGACCTTAACTCCGTTTTTTGATTCATTCTGCTTAGCAACCGCTGCCAATGGTCAAATAGGTGATGGAACAATTACGATTGCTGCAGATGCAGATCCGGTTTTGGCGGGTCAGCAAAATGCTGCTGGTGGTTTTGATTATGCGTGGACTACACCTAATGCTGGTCTTGCATCACCTCAATTGGCGCAGAGCAATAATTTCAATATCGGTCAATTGGGAGACGGTGTGTATACCATTACAGCCACCAATGCTACCAACAAGTGCAAGGTGGTAAATTCAACTACCATTGATCCATCCCCTTATGTTATCGCAATTGAGGACCAAGACCTGATTGATCAACGAATTTGTAATAATGATGGCTTGATAAATATCAAGCAAATCAAGCTTACTGACAATCGAGTGGGCGGACCAAACACCAAAACCGATATAGAAGGTCCGGATAATATCAACGCGCTCTATAGTTTCAAATGGTATAATAATGCAACCTTAACCGGAGGCACTGAATTGAAGGATGCTGCCGCAACCCTTATTCCGGTTCGCACACTCAGTAATGATGGAGACCAGAACGGCACTACGGCTGCCACTGTTGATTATCCAGCGATGAAGGCAGGTACTTACTACGTGGTTGCTACACGAACTGCCGCAGCCGTTGTGGGTGTTGGCTGTCCTTCGCTGCCTTACCGCGTGGATGTGAAAGATGTTCACCTCAATCCCGCTGCACAACTCACACCATTCAGCAATACTTCTTGTTTGCCTGGAACAGATGAAGGCGAAATTAAAATAAAGGTGACTGATGCTACGGCCGCTCCTTTTGCTGCAGGAACCTATACCTATACCTGGGATGGTGCAAATCCTGAAGTGATCGCACCCACAGTTGCCAACAATGGAAACGAATTGGCTGACGGAGACGGAGACTATCCCAAGCAGTTGATTGATGGTACGTATAAAGTAACAATCACCAATAATAAAACCGGTTGTACTGTTCTTGCCACCTCAACTATTGTAAAGAATGCTACACCCGTTTTTGTTCAAAATGCTACTGTGATCGATCAGGTTCTTTGTGGCCCTGATGGAAGCATTACCGTGCAAACAGTAACCTTGAATGACCGTACAGGAGCTACTCAAACTTTTAATAGTGGTTCAACTCCTAACATCAGTGATTTTGATTTCTTATGGCAACGCAGTGCCAGCGCCTTTACACAAACAACGGTAGGACCTGTTGGAGCCGCTACGCTTAACAGTGGCAATTACAATGCTGTTGGATTTGGTGTGCCTCTAGGATTTGACAATTATACCGTTGTTGCAAAACGCAGAGCAGGTAGCCCAGGGGCAGGATGTCTTTCAGGCCCGTATCAAGTGATTATGCAGGATCAGAGAAAGTTCCCTGTCGTGAGCTTAACTCCTTTTGCCAATACCGCTTGTTCACCTACACCAATAGATTTTGAGGGCGAAATCAAAGTAAATGTGACTGATGCCTCTGTGAATCCTACCATTCCGTTTGTGACACCATTTAGTTATAACTACGAATGGACTGTGTCAGCTACGCCTGGAAAAATCAGTGGAATAATAGCAGGAACAAGTGATGGCGATGGCGATGGTACTGATGGTGATAATGACCATCCAAAATCATTGAAAGAAGGAACCTATACAGTATCGGTTACAAATACTCAAACCGGTTGCGCTGCCACAGGTTCTACCACAATATTGAAAAACACAACACCTGTGTTCATTCAGAATGTAGTGGTGCTGGATCAGATTTTATGTGGACCCGATGGAAGCTTGACGGTGTCTACCGTAACATTGAATGATAGAAGTGGAACGACTCAAACATTTAATAGTGGTTCCGCCCCCAATATCAGCGATTTTGAATTTAACTGGCAACGCAATGCAAGCGTGTTCACTCAAACCACAGCAGGAACAACTTTAAATTCAGCAAATTATGTTAACGCTGGCGGATTTAACGTGCCTATTGGTTTTGACACCTATACCGTCACTGCAAAAAGAATTAATGGAGGCCCGGGTGCTGGATGTTTATCGTCACCGTTTAAAGTGGACATTCTGGACAAGAGAATATTCCCGGTAGTAACCTTAACGCCATTTGCCAATACCTCATGCTCATCTGCACCAGCCGATTTAGAGGGTGAGATCAAAGTGAAAGTGACGGATGCCTCGGTAAATCCTACCGTACCATTTGTAACACCATTTAGTTATAATTACAACTGGACAGCTTCAACAACTCCAGGTGTGATCAATGGAGGTATAGCAGGTACACACGATGGTGATGGCTTTGGTGGTGGTGAAAATGATGGCGTTGGAATTGATAATGATGGTGATCATCCTAAATTATTGGCAGAAGGAAACTATACTGTTTCCGTAACTAATACGCAAACCGGTTGTGCTGCTACAGGATCAACTACGATCATCAAAAACTCAACACCTGTATTCACTCAATTAGTTACCCCTACCGACCAGGTGCTGTGTACAGCTGATGGTAAATTAATAGTGAATGAGGTACGATTGATCGATAGAAATGGAACGACCAAGAGCAGTAATACCGATTTTGCGATTGCCGACTTTAGTTTCACCTATTCACGTAACATTCTGGCTACTACAATACCAGCGGTAACAGGTACACAATTGAATATTGGTAATTATCCTACCATTGGTGCCGACACCTACTATGTAGTAGCTACCCGAATGGCCAATGGTCCAGGTCTGGGTTGTTCTTCTCCTCCATTTAAAGTAGACATTCTGGACAAGAGAATATTCCCGGTGGTAACCCTCACGCCTTTTGCAAACACATCATGCTCTTCGCTTCCTGCTGATCTGGAAGGTGAGATTAAAGTGAACGTGTCCGATGCATCGGTAAACTTACCAGCACCTCTTTTAGGAGCACCTTATTTGTTTAACTACAACTGGACTACTTCAGCTACCCCAGCCGTTATTAATGGAATAATAGCTGGAACCAACGATGGTGATGGCTTTGGTGGTGGTGAAAATGATGGCGTTGGAATTGATAATGATGGTGATCATCCTAAATTATTGGCAGAAGGAAACTATACTGTTTCCGTAACTAATACGCAAACCGGTTGTGCTGCTACAGGATCAACTACGATCATCAAAAACTCAACACCTGTATTCACTCAATTAGTTACCCCTACCGACCAGGTGCTGTGTACAGCTGATGGTAAATTAATAGTGAATGAGGTACGATTGATCGATAGAAATGGAACGACCAAGAGCAGCAATACCGATTTCGCTATTGGCGACTTTAATTTCACTTATTCAAGAAATACGCTGGCCAATACCATTGCCGGTGTTACTGGTACTCAATTGAATATTGGAAATTATCCTACCATAGGCGCTGATACCTACTATGTGGTAGCTACGCGTATGGCCAATGGCCCTGGTCTTGGTTGTTCTTCACCGCCATTTAAAGTAGATATTCAAAACAAACAGATTTTACCTGTGGTGACCTTAACGCCATTTGCCAATACCTCTTGCTCATCAACTCCAGCCGATTTAGAAGGTGAGATTGAAGTAAATGTGACGGATGCCTCAGTGAATTTACCATTCATTCCGACTCCATTTGTTTACAACTACAATTGGACTGTTTCGGCAACACCAGCCGTTATTTCTGGAGCTATTGCCGGAACCAATGATGGGGATCGGGACGGTACTGATGGCGATGGTGATCATCCTAAAGTACTTGCTGAAGGAGATTATACTGTTTCTGTAACCAATACACAGACGGGTTGTACCTCCATCGGTTCCACCACCATTTTGAAAAATTCAACACCTGTATTCACACAGTTAGTTACCCCTACCAACCAGGTGTTGTGTCTGGCGGACGGAAAGTTGGTAGTTAATGAAGTAAGGGTAATTGATAGGAACGGAACGATTAAGAGTAGCACAACAGATTTCCCTATTGGTGACTTTAATTTTACCTATTCACGTAATATACTGGCAAGTACAATTCCAGCAGTAACAGGCACACAATTGAATATTGGTAATTACCCAAGTATTGGTGCCGACACCTACTTTGTAGTGGCTACACGTGTAACCAATGGACCAGGTCTTGGATGCTCTTCGCCACCATTTAAGGTAGATATTCAGAACAAACAGATTTTACCGATTGTAGCAATAACACCTTTTGCAAATACCTCGTGTGACCCTACTTTCTTTGAAGGTGAAGTAAAAGTTAAAGTAACGGATGCGTCTGTCAATTTGCCTTTCATTCCGACTCCTTTTGTGTACAATTACAATTGGACCATTTCAGCAACACCAGCCGCAATTTCTGGAATCATTGCAGGTACCAATGATGGTGACGAAACCGGAACCGATGGGGATGGCGATAATCCAAAAGGATTAAAAGACGGAGATTATACCGTGGCAGTAACCAATACACAAACAGGTTGTACTTCTACTGGATCAACCACAATCTTCAGAAATTCAACACCTGTATTTACCCAATTGGTAATCCCTACCGATCAGGTGTTATGTAATCCTGATGGACAATTATTAGTGAATGAAGTGAAAGTAATTGACCGAACTGGTACTGTACAAAGCAACTTGACAGGAGACTTCCCTATAAGTGATTTTGTGTTTTCATACGATCGTACTACTATTGGGAATACCATTTTGAGTAATTCACCATCCGTACTGTTGAATAACGTCAATTATAATACGATTGGATTTGATTCCTATTATGTAGTGGCTACCCGCATGACTGGTGGACCAGGCCGCACTTGCTCATCAGCTCCATACAAAGTCGATATTCGGGATAAACGTTTATTGCCTAAGCTTTCATACACGACAGTTGCCAATTCAAGTTGCAGTATATTGAAACCAAATGGTGAAGTAAACGCAACTGCCTTGGAGCAGGATAATACTATTGACACCTATACATTTGGTTGGAAATATAATAATGTACTATTGCCTATTGCATCTCCTGCTGCAGGCTCAACAATTATTCAAACCGCTGCGGGGAACATTGGTAGTCTGACTGATTCACCGGATGGTAATTATATACTAACCGTACATAATACACTTACCGGTTGCGATTTTACATCAGATGTTAATGTTACCGTTGACAGAGACATTAGTCTTCCGAATATTATTAATGTCAACAAGTTTGAGCCTACCACCTGTATTGGTGATGGAAGTGCCGAGGTGACAAGTATTTCTATTGGCGGTGGCCCTGCATTATCAGGGGCGGCCATAGCACCTCCCAATTTCGAATATGAATGGTATAATGGAAGTTTTGTTCCAACCAGTATTTTGGGAACAGTTACGCCATTGTTGACTCCTATTGCAAAAGGTAAGTATTATGTATTGGTAAAAGATCTGACTACGGATTGTAAGTCAGCTCCCACGGAAGTCGAATTACTGGATATCAATATTGTTTATCCGGTTGTTGAAATCACACTGACTACGCCTCAAATAAGCTGTGATGATTCATTCGGTACAGGAGTTTTACTATCTACAGCCGATAGTCAGAATGATACTAATCCAAACTATACCTTTACGTGGTACCCAAGTGTGGATTTAAGTGGAACCAGCTTTGCTTCTACCAGTACGATTTCAGACTTGA
This sequence comes from uncultured Ohtaekwangia sp., assembly GCA_964349405.1. Classification (GTDB taxonomy): domain Bacteria; phylum Bacteroidota; class Bacteroidia; order Cytophagales; family Cyclobacteriaceae; genus ELB16-189. The sequence goes on from CAYGGY010000007.1 coordinate 40,106, forward strand.
AAGAAGGAAATTATTCCTTACAGGTTAAAAATCTTACAACGGGTTGTACCAAGGATGCGTTATATATCATCCCTGATGATGCGCCACATTACTTCCCTCAGTTAGCACTAAGTTCTTCAGAAAGAACCTTGTGTGTAGGTCAAGACGGAGTTGTATTTGCCGGAATCATAAACATCAATCCTGCTTATCCGTTCCCGTTAAACTTTACAGCAGACTTCTTTTTGGGTGACAAAGCAAGTGATCCTAATTTACCAACGCTTACGCCAGATATTCCTAATCTGCCAAATGTTCCTAGCTTCCCTCAAAACTTTGTAGGGCCTAATACGCTTGCAGAAGGCATCTATACCGTTAGAGTGGTAGACAACAACACCGGATGTGTAACTGCGAAATCAGAACAGGTCATTGATGGCAGGGTTCATCCTGTAGTCGATATTGTACCTGAAAATCCTAATATTAATTGCGATGATACTATCGCCAATGGTCAATTGGCTGCCACGGCTGATGGAAATCAAGTTGCAGGCTATATATTCGATTGGTATAATGGGGCAACCATTGCTACCAATGCAACACCAATTGTAACGGGTAACAACAGGTTAATCGGGCAAGTAGCCGGTGACTACTCCGTGAGGGTAACTACACAACTAACCGGATGTGATACTGATAAAAGTGGAAAAATTGCTGATGGAAGAGTCTACCCAGCAGCACCAACAGCCTCGGTTATAAGGGATCGGACAAATTGCTTAATCCCTAACGGTTGGGTAGCCGCAAATGTAAATGGAGTAACGATTGCACATACATTTAGCTGGTACGATGGCAGCACCGTCAAAACTAGTCCGGATTTTACAGGACCTGATTATTTTGATAGGGAAATAGGCGCATATAGTGTTACCGCCACCGATATCATTACTCAATGTGTTTCCAAACCAGCTACGGTGAATGTAAAAGATGGCAGAATTATGCCTGATGTTAGTCTTACCACTACCCCTGCATTCTGTCTCACGCCTACTGGTGTTGTCACTCTTGAGTTGCTCAACAATCAGGAAGTAATACTCACCGATATTTCCTGGTACGACAATTTAACCAACGGAAATATTGGACATGGACCGGAGGTTTATAACTTGCCAGCAGGATTTTATACGGCCGAGTTTATTACTTCCGAAAGCTGTGAAGGAAGTGCCTCTACCGAAGTAAAAACAGAGATACTCTCCTACAACCTGGTGTCCGTAAATGGTGACAATAAAAATGACGCCTGGATTGTTGATTGCTTGCAGAATTTCCCGAACAATAATGTAAAAGTGTTTAACCGCTCTGGTATTAAGGTGTACGAAGCGGATGGATATAACAATACGAACGTGATATTCAAAGGTGTTGGAGAAAATGGTGTTTATTTCTTAGGTGACAAATTGCCGGATGGTACGTACTTTTATATCATTGATAAACGTGACGGATCAAGACCTGTCACTGGATACCTTGAATTAGTAAGATGATGAAAAGACTGGTTATATTATTTCTCCTGATCATAGCTATCACATTTTCAAGTATGGGGCAACAACGCCCCATACAATCCTTGTATATGTTTGATCCATTACTGATCAATCCAGCTTTTGCCGGCACACACCTTCAATTAAGTGCCACCGCTATCTATCGAAACCAATGGGTTAACTTTCCAGGAGCTCCCAAAACATTTACCGTCAGTTCGCATACCGGCTTTAAACAAAACCGGGTGGGAATCGGTTTTCTTGCTGGCAAAGATCAGATTGGGGTTCACGATGAGTCCTCTTTGTATTTTATGTATTCATACAAACTCCCCTTATCCCGGGTGGATAAATCAGCTTCTTTATCTTTTGGACTTCAAGGAGGATTTAATTCATTGCGATCTGATTTTACACTGACCATTTCTCGTGAGGATGATAAATTCGGAGTCTTTCGTTCCTTCAATCCAAACTTTGGTGCTGGAGTGTTTTTCAAAAACAAGAAGGGATATCTGGGGGTATCGGTTCCTTATTTTTTGAATAGTGAAATACTAAATGCTCAAACTGCTTTCCAAACTGCCGCCCAACGCTATCGGTATTATTATCTATCAGGTGGCTTTACCAAGAAGATCTCTAAGGATGTAAAATTTGTACCTTCTGCTTTAGTACGTGTGCAAGACAGGGCGCCACTAAGTTTTGATGTGACTTTTATTACGGTATTATACGATGTGGTTGGGTTTGGTGCATCGTATCGATTAGGCGATTCAATGCTTGGTTTGTTTGATTTACAGCTTAATGAGAATTTTCATGTGGCCTATGCCTATGACTTCACGGCATCAGATTTACGGCTATATTCTAATGGAACCCATGAAATCATGCTAAACTATCGGTTTAAAATAAGCAAGTTTCACCAGGGGCTGGATTGCCCGTCTTATTGGTAAATAAAATGCGTTTTATTAAAGCTGTTTTGATAGTTTTAAAGTAGCATCAAAAAAATTATTAACTTGGCAGCTACGTAAAACACATACATGACCTTTAAGAAATCTGTTATCTATGTCACTACAATTGGTGTACTGATTTTTTGCTTGACCAATCCATATATTGTCCATTCCCAAAAGTTTTCGATTGGAGTAAAAACCGGGGCTACCGTATCAAAAAGTTCGTTTGGCGTTAAAGACGACAACATAAAATTCACTAATTTATGGAAACCAGGTTTTTTTGCTGCCGGGTTAGTGAACTTTCAATTAAAGAAAAACTTTTCCTTTCAAACCGAAGGTGGTTTTTCACAACGAGGAAGAAGGATTCAGTTTAATCATGACACATGGACAAACAGTGCAACCTATCAATTTCTGGATGGATCCATGATGCTCAGAAAAGCATATCCATTAAAATGGACCAGTAATATTAGAGGAACCTGGTTTTTTAATATTGGTCCCAAGGTCAGCTATTGGATGAATGGAAGGGGGAAAGTGACTTCAGGCGGATCATATAAATACAATGTAGTCTTTGCCAAAGAACCTGATAATCCAGATCTACCCGATTTTAACACCATGTACCTGACCAATATAAATCGGTGGCTGTTCGGAATAGACTTTGGTATTGGAGTAGATGCTCCCACGGTCGCATTACAAAAATTCATCATTGAACTTCGTTTTACATCCGGACATACGTTCTATGGCGCCAAGGAAAGCGCCTTTAATCGCACACTTGGATTTGTTGATAACATGCGTGCAAACGAAAAAATAATTTCTCTCTCAATTGATTATTCTCTCTCTCGTACTTACCGACAATCACAAAAAGGAAAAAGTACCAAGAGCAAAGAAATTAAAAGTGCCAAACCCAGGAGGAAATTTGACTCTCTGTTACACTAAGATTTCAATAATCCAACAGGTTTTTAATTGCCTCTTTTACCTTTTTCGTATTTGGTAACATCATCTTTTCTAATTCAATATTCAAAGGTATCGCAGGCAAGTTGGAAGCACCCAATGTCCATACTGGTGCATCGAGCCAATGAAAACATTCCTTCGAAATTCTTCCTGCCAACGACTCAGCAAAAGAATTTAATAAAGGTTCTTCGGTAAGAACAAATGCTTTTCCATGTCGTTGCACGGCATCAACAAGGCAACTCCAATCAATGGGATTTAACGTGCGTAAATCAACAATTTCAATTTGTCCATCAAAATCGCACGCTGCCTCTTTCGCCCAATAAACACCCATTCCATATGTAATGATAACCATGGAATTACCAGATGTTATTTTTTCTGCACTTGCTTCTTTTACGATGCGGGCTTTACCCAGCGGGATAATATAATCTTCATCAGGCTCGATCGTTTTTGCATCAGCGGTTCCAATCACTTTGCTCCAATACAAGCCTTTGTGCTCCAACATCACCACGGGATTAGGATCATAAAAAGATGACTTCATTAATCCTTTCATATCTGCTGCATTAGATGGATATACTACCTTAATCCCACGAATGGTTAATAGTGTTGATTCAATGCTTCCTGAGTGATATGGGCCACCGCCTCCATAGGCACCAATCGGCACACGGATCAACGATTGAATCGGAAATTTTCCTTTCGTGAGATAACAGCTTTTCGACAATTCTTCAACCAGTTGATTGATGCCTGGCCATATATAGTCCGCAAATTGTATTTCTACAATCGCCTTTACTCCTACCGTGCTCATACCTACCGTAGAACCAATAATATAAGCTTCTTGTATGGGTGTGTTAAACACACGATGGTTTCCATACTTTTGAGCTAAGGTGGCTGCCTCTCGAAATACTCCACCCAAACGAACTCCCACATCCTGACCATAAAACAAAGCTTCCGGATGTTTTTTCAAAATTTCCTCCACCGCATGAAGTGCCGCATCCACCATGACTACCTTCTCACTTTTCGTTGGCGAACGATTGCCTTGCTCATTTAGTATCGTTGTTGGTGCAAACTCATGAGAATCATAGTCGTCAGGATCCGCTGATTGAATTGCTTTCAGATAATCTGCAAGTACGTTGTCGCCAACTACTTTTTTTATTTTATTAAGTGCACTTTTATTTAAACCGCGGCTTAACAATACGTTCTCCATTTTCGGCAACGGATCATCGATCTCCTGAAGCGATAAGTTTTCACCACGATACCATTCTTTTCTTACACCGGAAGTATGATGCCCGAGCAAAGGACACTTGGCGTGGATTAAAATTGGACTGCGGGATGTTCTAACAAATCCAATCGCTTCCTTTAAACACTCATAACTGGCAATAAAATCAGAGCCATCAACTTCTCTGCGTTCAAGACCTTTAAAACCTGAAGCATACTCAAAGGCATTCATGGTCCTCATTTCCTTTCCAGTTGCAGAAATACCCCAATCATTATTCTGTACTAAATAGATAATGGGAAGTTTCTTTAATACAGCCATTTGAAATGCTTCTGACACTTCACCTTCTGTAACAGCCCCATCACCTAATGAACATAATACAATCGGTTTTACATGACTATTGAGTAATCCTTGCGAATCAAGATAGGCAATACCATGAGCCATACCTGTGGCAGGAATTGCCTGCATGCCAGTAGCAGAACTCTGATGTGGGATCGTTGGAAAGCCTTCTCGCTTTAGTGCCGGATGACCATAATAGGTGCGACCTCCTGAAAAAGGATCATCACGCTTTGCCATGAGTTGAAGCATCAATTCATAAGGAGAAAGACCAATACCCAATAACAGGGACTCATCACGATAATAGGGGGAAACATAATCACAACTAGTCAATTGTAGGCCTGCCGCAAGTTGAATAGCCTCGTGACCACGCGAAGTACTATGAACATACTTACTGCATACGTCCTTATTTCGTTCATACGTTTGTGACATTTCACGCGCGGTTATCATAAGTTCATAGGCACGCAAAAGAATTTCGTCACTAACTCCTAGTTTAACGTCCTTCTTATTTTTTACCGTAACCGTTCTATTCATACTGATCCATCATTAAAAACTGTTTACGATCAGAACCAACATGGAACGGCTGTTTTTAAGTATTAACATTCTTCAAATTACTTAATCATTTTCATTCATAAAAGCCTGCTACTACCTATCAATGTAAAAATCAATGATCACTTAATGGATTAAAATCATGATATCAGTCGACAACCGTCATTGATCTCATCGACTTGAATCAGTTATATTTATTTTAAACTTAAAAAAGGAGATAATTATGACACTCGTAAAGAAATCGAATTTCCCATCTTTATTAAACAAAAGATGGTTGGCTGACTTTTTTGAAACAGATCGTTTTTTTGACAGCGATTTGTTGAAGATGGCATCTGCTCCACCACTTCCCCTAGTAAACATATTGGAAGATGATAAAGAATTTGTTGTAGCGATGGCGGCACCAGGGATGACGAAAAATGATTTCAATATCACCATTGAAAATGGGATATTGACTATCTCGTCAGAAAAAAAAGCTGAGAGCGAAGAATTGAAAAAGAACTACACACGGAAGGAATTCAGCTTTAACGCATTCACCAGATCATTTACATTACCCGATAATGTAAATGATGAAAAAATAGATGCCCATTATGAAAATGGTATTTTGAAGCTACATCTTGCCAAGAAAGAATTGACCAAAGTTCCGCCTAAAAAAGAAATCTCTGTGCATTAAAAAATAATCACAGATTAACGAACAACAGGCCTTGAAACATACTCTATCTTTGGGGCTCTTTAAGAACCTACCTAAATAAAAAAATAGGATGTATGACTTTTCAAATGACTGTTTAAAAGAGAAAAACCCTGCCATCAACAGGGTTTTTCATTTTAAAATGAATGAATCAATTCGAAGGCTTTATTCAGCTTTCGAATCATCGAAGTTGACTCATTAAAATCAAGTGTCTGTTGTCCATCGCTAAATGCCTCTTCGGGTTTCTGATGAGTTTCATAAATAATTCCATCCGCTCCGGCCATTACAGAAGCTAACGCTACCGGCTCTACAAATTCCCGCAAGCCTATTCCATGTGATGGATCGGCAACCACAGGCAAATGAGTTTTTTCTTTCAAGATTGGAATTGCGTTTATATCCAATGTATTTCTACTTGCCTTTTCATACGTACGAATACCTCGTTCACACAAAATCAATTTTTCATTACCGGCAGAAAAAACATATTCGGCAGAAGACAATAATTCTTCTATGGTACCAGAAATGCCCCGCTTGATCATTACGGGTTTGTCCACTTGACCTAGCTCGTCCAACAAATTAAAATTTTGAGTATTCCTCGCGCCCACCTGAAACACATCTACATACGGATACATTTCATCAATCTGACTTACCTGCATCACTTCCGTGATAATCTTAATCCCGGCTTCACGCGTTTTTTGATACCACATCTTTAGTCCGTCTATACCCAATCCGCGAAAGGCATAGGGTGAACTCCGAGGCTTAAACACGCCACCCCGCATGATACTCACTCCGTTTTCTTTAAGATGTTTAATCGTTTGATCTACCTGCATCTCATTTTCAATTGAACACGGACCCGCCATAATGGAAAGACTGCCTTCACCAATGGTAACATCATCTCCCAAGTCGATTACGCTGCGGTCTACTTTCCATTTACGCGACACCAGCTTATATTCATCTGATACGCGATGTATATCCATAATACCCGGCAGGTGTCCTAATTGACGTATATCAAAATCTTTTTTTCCAATCCCGATAAGGTAAGAACCATGTTGCGTTATCACTTCCGTAACTTTGTATTGAAGTGTTTTAACTTTATCAATAACCACTAATTTTTCCTTGACAGAGATTGAATTATATAGTTGTATAATCATGGTTTGTGTTTATCTGATGTTATTGATTGAACAAATGATTTGATATCAGAGGGTAGGTCCTTACTATCTTTAATCGCAGTGATGAAAGAACTTCCTACAATAGCACCAGTTGCGTGAGAACATGCTTGTGAATACGTGTGAAAATTAGAAATACCAAATCCAATCAGGAATGGATTTACTAAACCCAGCGATTGAAGTTTTTCGAAGTAAGAAACCTGCTCCTCTGAAAATTTATGCTTCGCTCCTGTCGTGCTGGAAGAAGATACCGCGTAAATAAATCCACTGCTCATCGAATCGATCAGACGAATGCGTGACTCGGAGGTAGTTGGTGAAATTAAAAATGAAACACTTAAATTCAACGACTCAGCCAGTGCTTTATAGTTATTTTCATATTCATATAATGGAAGGTCGGGTAAAATCAATCCATCTACCCCCGCATCAGCAACATCGCGGAAAAATTTCTCTACTCCATATTGCATTACCGGATTTAGGTAACCCATTAAAATCACTGGAATAGTTACTGTTGAACGTAATCTCTTTACCTGGTCAATTAATAAAGTAAGATTCATACCCTGATCCAATGCGATTTTATTACTTTCCTGGATGGTTGGTCCATCGGCAATAGGATCAGAAAATGGAATGCCTATCTCAATCATGTCAGCACCAAAGGCTTCCAGGCTTTCAGCAATAAGTTTGGTATCATTCAAACCGGGAAATCCAGCAGTATAAAATATGGATAATATGTTTGTCTTTTTCTTTTTGAAAAGTTCTGTAATTCTGTTTTTCATATTAGTGTGTATAACCTTTATATTTTTTTTCGCCAGCTGTAATGGCTATCGGAAGTACGTTTTGTGTAGGAGGCAAAGGGCAAGTCGCAAACGGTGTAAAGGCACACGGAGGATTGTGTGCCTTATTAAAATCAAGAAAAGTTTTCCCATCTGCACCAGGACGATTTGCATACAAATATCGTCCTGAAGGATACGTTTCATTTTCGTTGGTAGGATCGCCAAAAATCACGAACAACTCATCGTCTTCTTCCAACGCATCCAGACGATATTGCTTACCCTTAATGGTAAATATTAAGGTGCCTGGTGAATCTTGTGATGTTGTTTGACCCAATACATTTGTGATATCGATTTTCGTTAGTGAAGAAGGAATTTCTAAAACTGCTTCGACATGAAATTCAGGGTCAATTTCATATCGATCAATGCCATGAAACTGTTCTACAACTGCGCTTTGTAAGTCCCTCAGGCGAATTCCGAATTGATTATCACGTTTGATAATAAACCATTGGAGTGATCCGTATGTTAACTTGGGGTGCCGTGTTGAATCTGAATGGAAAACCACTCCAGTTTTTATTGGTTTATCGTTTGCCCGAATTTCGATTTCAGGCAACGTAGTCATCGTTACCATACCATTATGTAGATGAAAAATACCTGCTTTAGCTGGAATTTTATCCTTTGGAAAAACAATATCATTACTTTCATCGCTGCCAAAGGTGTTCACTCCCTCTTTCAACCAAAATAATCCCGCCAGGTTGAGCCAACCATTGTTACTTTTTAAATCTTCAATTCGGTGTTGATGCCATTGTTCAATTTCTGATTTATAGGCATTGAAGTCCAACACAACATCAGATGATTGCCTTGAAGTACAACTCAAAAGAATTAATAATGTGAAATAAAAGGTTAATTTATTTTTCATACACACCGTTACTCTAAAATTTCTAATCGTAAATCTTAACACGTAAATCCACCGATCAATATTTTCCCCAACGGATATAGGTTTCCAGATCTTTATCGCCTCGCCCCGAAAGATTTATCACGACCACATCATCTTTATTTAACGCTAGCTTGTGCAACGCGGCTACTGCATGTGCCGATTCAATGGCAGGAATAATTCCTTCGGTTCTGCTCAACTCAATACCGGCATTCATGGCTTCATCATCCGTTACATTTAAAAACTGAACCCGACCCACATCAAACAAATGTGCATGCAACGGACCAATACCAGGATAATCCAATCCGGCTGAGATTGAATAGGGTTCGATCACCTGACCATCCGATGTCTGCATCAATAGTGTCTTACTGCCATGTAACACACCTGGTTTACCCAAAGCCGTAGTGGCCGCTGATTCTCCTGTGTCTACTCCTTTGCCTCCTGCTTCCACGCCAATTAAATTCACATGTTCGTCAGATAGAAAATGATAAAAAGCACCTGCCGCATTACTGCCACCCCCCACACATGCGATCACATAGTCAGGATATGGATTTCCAATTTCAGCTTGCAATTGATTTTTTATTTCATCACTGATCACGGACTGAAACCGTGTAACCATGTCAGGATAAGGGTGTGGGCCCACCACTGAACCAATGATATAATGCGTATCGGTTGGGTGATTAATCCAATGACGCATCGCTTCGTTAGTAGCATCTTTCAGTGTCATATTTCCAGACAATGCCGGAACTACTTTTGTTCCTAAAATACGCATACGCTCTACATTAGGGCGCTGCCGTTCCATATCTAACTTACCCATGTACACAATACACTCCATACCCATCAATGCACAAACGGTAGCGGTCGCAACCCCGTGTTGACCTGCTCCTGTTTCAGCAATGATTTTTTGTTTACCGAGTCGCTTCGCCAACAAAATCTGCCCAATCGTATTATTAATTTTATGCGCACCCGTGTGACACAAATCTTCTCTCTTTAAGTAAATGGTAGCCTTATACTTTTCCGATAATCGCTTGGCGAGATACAGTGGGGTAGGACGCCCCACATAATCTTTTAAAAGTTTATGAAATTCAGTTTGAAACTCAGGCTCATACATAATCGATAAATACTTTTTCCTGAGTTCTTCCACATTGGGATATAACATTTCAGGAATGTATGCGCCACCAAACTGACCATAGTAACCCTGTTCATTAACATCAAATTTCATAGATACAACTGGTTAATAATTTTTGAAATTTTACTCACATTTTTTAATCCCGGCTCGTCTTCTACGCCACTATTAATATCGACAGCATGAATATTTAAGGAGGAAAGACTTGCCAATTTTATAATATTTTCAAATTGAATACCCCCACTTAAAAAGAATGGAACAGCCTGATTATATTGATTTAACAATGTCCAATCAAAAGGTTGCGCGTTTCCACCGTATAGCTTCCCTTTTGTGTCGAACAGAAAAAAATCCGCTACCGATTCAAATTGTTTTGTGTTTGCAAAATCAAAATCTTCATCTACCCGAAAGACCTTTATAATCTTAATACTATATTCTTTCAGTTCCTCACAATAGGTCATCGATTCATCGCCATGTAATTGAGCGTAATCAAGATGATGCCGGCCAATTTCATCTACTACAAATTGTGTTGTATGATTAACAAACACGCCAACGCGCTTAATCTCTTTTGGGAATCCAGATGGCATAATGAAATCAGCACCTACATAACGAGGAGACTTCTCATAAAAAATAAAACCCATGTAGTTTGGTTGTAATGCACTCACCTGCCGAATATTTTCAGCATTACGCATACCACATATTTTAATTTTTACGCTCATCTTTTAACCCTCAACGCAAAACTACCATTGACGTATAACTATCAACTTTTAATTTTCTCATTCAATTCATCAATAAAATCTTTGCAAGCTTTTTCAGGGCGACTGTGTTGCATGAAATTCTGACCCATTAAAAAACCCTGGTAACCATATTTTTTAAGTTCCAGTATTGTCTCTGTATTTTCAATTCCGCTTTCCGAAACTTTCACAACATGATCGGGAATCATCCCGGCAAGGCGTTTTGAAATCGCAATGTCAGTAATAAACGATTTTAGATCTCTGTTATTCACACCAATCAGATCCACTTCAGCATCAAGATTATCTTGTAGTTCCTTTTCATTGTGTACCTCTAACAAAATCTCCAATTGCAGCGAACGTGCGAATTTAGCAAGTGAAGAAATCTCCTTGGGATCGAGGGCTGCTGCAATCAAGAGTATCGCATCTGCTCCTATGGATTTTGCTTCGATGATCTGATATTGATCCACCACAAAATCTTTTCGGAGAATCGGACAAAAATTAAACTTTCGTGCCAGCATCAAATCTTCATTGGTACCTCCAAAAAACTTCTTGTCGGTAAGGATTGACAGTGCTGATGCACCTGCTTGCATGTAACCGATAGAGGTTCGCTCTACTGAAACATAGGGATTGATATCTCCCTTCGAAGGCGACTTTCTTTTTATCTCGGCAATAATGCCAGATTTATCTTCGCGCTGTACGTACTTCTTTAACGAAACCACCGGTGATTGAAAGTAAATGCTTTGTTCCAGCAGTTTAACTGGATACAAACCTCTTCTCTCTTCAACCTCCAGACGCTTATGCTGAATAATTTCATCAAGTATATTCATAACCTACGAATTCATTAATTTATTAAAGGATGCTAATGCCTTACCTGACTTCAATGCATCTTCTGCTTTCTCAACTGCTTTGATCATTCCATCTTTTCTATTCACACAATAAAGTGCCATGGCAGCATTGGCAACCACCGCTGCATTCTGTTCTGCAGTTGCCTTACCCTCCAATACATTCATAAACAACGTAGCCGCTTCCTGCACGGTATTGCCACCTTTAATGTCTTCATGATGAATGATGGGCAATCCCAGATCGCCCGGTGTGGCAATGCGCTCACCTTCATTAAAGAAAAATTTAAATGCCCCTGTGAGCGATACTTCATCATACCCATCCAGGGAATGAAGTATTAAAAAATCTTTATCAGTATTCTGATAGAGATAGCCATACTGACGGGCCAGTTCCAAACTAAACACACCCACGAGTTGTCGTTTAGGAAATGAAGGGTTTACCATTGGTCCCAACATATTGAAGAATGTTTTCACTCCAAGGTCTTTACGGATGGGTGCTACATTTTTCATAGCGGGGTGAAACAAAGGAGCGTGCATGAAACAAATGTTGGCACGATCCAGACTACGCTTCAACTCATCTACATTATTGGTGAATTTATAACCGAAGTGCTCCAGTAAATTAGACGAACCGCACGTAGACGATACTCCATAGTTTCCATGCTTCGCTACTGGCTGCCCGGCCGCTGCCACCACAAACGATGAAAGCGTTGATAGGTTCATGGTGTTCTTTCCATCACCACCCGTGCCACATACATCCATTACGGGTTGATCAAAGTGTGCAGGCACACATAACTCCAACATCGCATCACGAAAGCCTTGTAACTCATCCACAGTAATACTGCGCATCATATAAACCGTCATAAAGGCAGCGGTCTGACTCATGTTATATTTTCCTGAAGCTAATTCCACCAACACACGATGTGCCGTTTCCTTGGTGAGGGAGCGGTTATCAATCAATTCATTTAATATCTGTTTCATATAGAAGTCTGAAAGTTAGAAAGTCAGTAAATCGGGGGTAAAGGTTATCGCTTTAATTCTTTAACCAGTTTTTAATCATTTTAGGTCCTTCGGGTGTCATGATCGATTCAGGATGAAATTGTAAACCCTTCACATCAAACTTAAGATGACGAAGTCCCATGATCATTCCTTCATCATTCACAGCTGTTACCCTCAATTCTGGTGGGATGCTTTCGGGCAATACAGCCCACGAGTGATAGTGAGTGGCTTGGAATTTAACAGGGACATCTTTAAACAAATATTCATCCTGATCCTTAATCTCCGTCAGTGATGTTACTCCGTGAAGTACCTTGGGGATATTAAACAACGTGGCACCATACACCTCAGCGATACCCTGGTGACCTAGACAAATCCCTAATATACTTTTCGTTGGTCCATACTCGCGCACCACTTGCTTCATAATTCCCGCCTCATCGGGAATGCCAGGCCCTGGTGAAAGTAAGATTTTATCATATCGCGCCACTTCCACCAATGAAATTTTATCATTCCTGAAAATATCCACGGCATAACCATTCTCACGAATGAGGTGTACCAAATTGTATGTAAATGAGTCGTAATTATCTAATACTAAAATCTTCATGAATTAAATTTTTTCAGCTAACACCATCGCCTTACGCAAGGCTTCCAATTTATTATTCACTTCCTGTAACTCGCTTTCTGCGGATGACTTAGCCACTACTCCTGCTCCTGCCTGATAGATCAACGCATTATCTTTACTCAAAAAAGTTCGGATCATGATGGCATGATTAAATGATCCATCAAAACCAATGAAGCCTATCGCACCACCATAAAAACTTCGGTTAACGTTTTCATATTCATTAATCAAGGTCATCGCCTTATGCTTGGGTGCTCCGGATAGTGTGCCTGCAGGGAACGTATCGGCTGCAATCTGGATGACCGATGCTTCGGGATTTAATGTGCCCGTCACTTTAGAAACAAGATGGATTACGTGCGAGTAATATTGAATCTCCTTGAAAACTTCCACATGTACTTCACTGGCATTGCGGCTTAAATCATTGCGCGCCAAATCCACGAGCATCACATGCTCAGCATTTTCTTTTACATCGGCTGATAGTTTTTCTGCCAGCACGGCATCTTCCTGATCGTTGCCCGATCTTCTGAATGTACCGGCAATCGGATAAATATGGGCCTTCCCCTTTGCTATTTGAATCTGTGCCTCTGGCGATGAACCGAACAGTTTAAAATTCCCGTAATCGAAATAAAATAAGTAGGGCGAAGGGTTTATCGAACGTAAACTACGATACAGATTGAATTCGTCTCCTTTAAAACCAGCCGTAAATCTGCGCGAAAGTACGATCTGAAACACGTCACCACGATAGCAATGATTCTTCCCTTTTTCAATGATTTCCAAAAACTCTTTGTCGCTGTAATTTGAAACCTCCTCATTCGTGCGCGTGAACCGAAAAGTTGTTACACGATTGTTATTAATCCGTTGCTCCAGCTGATCAAGTGTACTTTCAGATTCGCTGCCTTCGATACCATGCTCGAACAGCGTTAACTCGTTATAAAAATGATCTACTACAATTACATATCTGAAAAGAGAATAAATAATATCAGGTACATCCGTTCGTGTTTTTTGAATGGGTACTTGTTCAAAATACCGAACGGCATCGTAGGCCATATATCCAAAGAGGCCGTCATGCGGATATTTGGAATGTACCGAACCATCCACTTTAAATGACTTTATAAACTCTTCAAGCAACCCGGTAACCTGGCCAGGTTTGTTGATGGCAATTTTATTCAACGATTTGCCAGGAAACGCTATATCTGCCTGTTCATTATGTACTTGAAAGGTGGCCATAGGATCGCAGCAAATAAATGAAAGACTGTTTTCATGGCCGTGATAATCTGAGCTTTCCAGCAGGATGCTGCCTGCATATACATCCCTCAGTTTGAGGTAAATATTCACCGGGGTTAAGGTATCCGCGAGCATTTTTTTTGAGTAGGTCTTCAGTTGAAAAGTCATGTCACCAGGTATCTATTTTTTTGTTTCTAACCAATTATAAAATAAGAAAGCCCACTGTGAACAGCGGGCCTTCGGCAAATTTATTGTTACATAGCAAGGCTGCTCACATATCGAAGTTCGATTTGTGCCACCACCAAGCGATTTGAACATTCAATATCATATTATGCGTCAGCTTTTTTCTTTGCTACTTTCTTAGGCTTTGCCTCTGCGGTTGCTACTTCGGCTGTTTTGGGCTTCGTGGAAGCGTTTCTCTTCAACTGTGCCTTAATTTTCTTCTTGTTTCTGGCTACGCCAAAAGAACCGATGGTTCTCTTACCTTTTGCTGTTTTTTTATCTCCTCTTCCCATGGATTTTAATAATTGTCCGCAATAATAGTAAACTCCGAGTTAATTACAAAAAGGCAATTTTTTTTTATTAACATATCATAATATTTACTGGATAAAATCTGGTAACAAAGGTTGATAATCATCTTCCAGGTAATTATTGGATAATAACTAACATCCGTTTTGAACTCATTCAAGTCTTAAAAATAACGACCCTGAGTATTCAACAATAACCCATATTAATTGGGGCTTAAAGGATTGTGTAACAGTAGATACCTGGCCCAGGAATTACTTTATGAAGCAGAGTTGAAATCCACCGAAGGGCACTGCAATGTCATTCGCAATTATTCGGAACAACTGAACGATAGTCTCCCAGCGGCATGCCCAAGGATGATCTGATCAGACATCGCATTGATTCCGGTTTACATTGGAAGGACACAAACACGTGGTGGGGCTTTCTGATGCTGTCGTACTCCAACCTTCTGCCACAAGAAAAACAATAAATGAGGCAAAAGGTAAAAGTTGATTTAATCCTTTATTTAAATGCGTGGGGCCCAGTTAGGTGAAGCAGCCTTGCTCGAAACGGTAAGATTGAATGAATTTGCAGATAAAATAAAGTTCAATATTTAAATTGTATCTTTAATCCATGAATCAGTTTTCTTCCTTGCCAAATAAAACACCTCTGATCTGGCTGGTTTCCTTTGCCATACTTTTCAGTACAGGCGTATTTAATTATGGAAATATATCAAGAATTCCATTAAGGCACTACAAACAAACTGAATTAACCCTAAAGGTTTATAATCAAAAACACCAAAAGAAATCCCTTTCAGTTTTTACCGATATTGTTGCAAAACATAACATCAGATTCAACAATGATTTATCATTCCTCACACGCATTTCATGGCACTCAAATACCCATTTTTTGATATGGAAAATGTGCGGTAAGCATCTGCTCTCACTAACCATTAAAATCGTACACACTTCACTAGCATATACAACAGACGAAGACCTTCATCTTCTGAAAGGATAACCATCCTCCTCTTTGTAAATCTATTTTCAATCAACGCAAGCCTTGCTTTATAAGCATTGCGCGTGCGTATTCAATTCATTAAAATGAAATCATTAAAAAAAATCTTAAGACTGATTGGTCTTGGAATATTAATTATACTGGCCATTTCCGGAATAAGTGTAACCGGTGCCAGTCCGGTGGCACTTAAAAAGAATGAGCAAGATTATGACAATGAAATTAAAACGGAATTGGTGGAAAGTTATGAAGAAGTCATTATCGAAAAGGATGTAGAGTAAATTGAAGTAGTTTCGATTTAATCTGAAGACTGCTAAAAAATGGAAGACCTACATTCTCATTAACGCAGCCATTGTTTCAATGCCTTCCCACAAATATTGTAGTACAACATTTTCGTTTTCAGCGTGCTGATTGTTGTCGTAGTTGACGATAGGAATAGTGATGGGCTTTGTTTGCAAAAGCTGTTCATATAAATAAAGTGGAAGGCTGCCTCCCAGGGATGGAACACGGACCATATCATACTTGATCGTAGTTTCTATGGCAGTAATGGCTTTCTGTGCCAGCGGGAGATCCATGGGCGTGCGTTGAGCATTGTATCCGTTGCCGCGTTTCATCACTTTAGCAATAAAAGGAAACTTCATTCTTTCTTCGTCACTGGGCTCATGATCGATAACATGATAACCTTCACCACGTATATGATTTATTACCTTTGCTACTTGTCTCTCAACATCATTACCGACAACAAGTCTTAAATCAAGCACAGCAGTTGCTTCTGTAGGAATTACATTGGCGGCCATGTTGCCAACATTGGCACTTTGCATACCATTAATATTTAGGGTAGGTAAGGTAAGTAATTCGGTCATGGATTTTCCACCGCCATCAGGCTGTGACACCATCAGGTCGTTTTTTAAAATATCGTCAACTGCAGGAATTGCACGCATCGCTTTCTTTTCAATTTCAGAAAGCGGAGTTACATCATCGTAAAATCCTTTGATGGTCACCATTCCATTTTTATCCTTCATGGTAGCCAGTAATTGCGCAAGACGCATGGCCGGATTAGGAGCCCAGTTTCCATAATTGCCACTATGAAGTGGACGGGTAGCACCATAAACTTTTAAATCCACGTTTACATCGCCTCGGGCACCAAACAACACTTGTTTCTTTCCTGTAATATGGCGTGGTCCATCACAAATAATCCATTGGTCGGCTTTCAAAAGGACTTTATGGATTTTGAAGATTTCTGATAAATATTTTGATCCAGCCTCTTCTTCGCCTTCGAAAAAGAATTTGATATTAACAGTCGGCTTCAATCCACTGGCGACAATTGATTCATAGGCCGCGATGATCGCAAATACACCTGCTTTATCATCCGAAGATCCTCTCCCATATAAACGCCACTGTGGATTTATCGCTTCGTTTACCGTTGGAAAAGAAATGATCTTTCCTCCTTTGTCCAACCGATCTGTCATTAAGGTTGGTGTGAATGGAGCCAGCCCTTCCGCCCATTGTTTTGGGTTAACGGGCTGACCATCATAATGTGCATAAAAAGCAATGGTGGTCGTTGCACCTGGTGTGTTCACTTCTCCAAACACAACTGGTGCCGAACCTGGTTTTCCTGAATGAAGTAACTGGCTTTTTACTCCATTCTTCACAAGAAAATCTTTAATCCAATTTGCATTACGAATCATGTTAACAGAATCTCCCAATACATTGGGTATCGTTAACAGTTCCTGATATTGATTCAACCAACGGTGCTGATTTTTCTGATCAAAAACATATTGGTTGATCTTTGAAGATTGTGAAAAGGAGATAAAAGATACAACAACCAGAAAAGAGGTTATTAGATACTTCATAAAATAGATACGATTAACTTTTTACAAATGGTTGATCAATTGAAACCGAAGGTTGTGAAAACCATTTTGGCCCTTCGGCTGTCATGTAAACACAATCCTCATGGCGAACACCAAATTCGCCCACAATAGAAATATTTGGTTCAATACTAAAACACATACCCGGTTGCAATAATAGTTTATTTCCTCTTACGGCATTTCCCCATTCATGCACATCCATGCCAATGCCATGACCGGTACGATGCGGTAAACCGGGTAATTTATAGTCGGGGCCAAAACCTGCATCGGTTATTACCTTTCGCGCAGCCGCGTCCACTTCTTCGAGCGCCACTCCTATTTTAGCAGCAGCAAATCCAGCTGACTGTGCCTTCTTCTCCAGATCCCATATTTCCTGTTGACGTTGTGTTGGTGCTGCACCAAATACGATCGTTCTGCTGACATCCGAGCAATAGCCTTCTACCTTACATCCACAATCCATTAATACAATATCACCTTTCTTTAATTTTTGTGGTTGCACGCTACCGTGTGGAAAGGCGGAAGCTTTATCAAAGTTAACACCCGCAAAGGCAGGTTGTGCTCCTAGTTTTATATGCGCTTCCGTAACAATCGCTTCAAATTCAGCAGGACTCATCCCCTCTTTTAACCTTTGGATTCCGATGGTCATTGCGGCAATGGTAATGTCCGTGGCCTTCTGCATCAAAGCAATCTCAGCCGGTGATTTTATTAAGCGACACGGTACGGTCACTGGATCACCACTCACAAAATTCAAATGTGCCGCTTCTTTTCTCATCCCATCTAATATAAAAAAGCGCAGTTGTTCTTCAATGCCAATCGTACCTGATGTAATCCCCGCCTTCTTAAACGTATCAACGATCAATTTGTAAGGACTTTCATCTTCTTGCCAGGCATAAACTTCCGTTCCGAGCTTGATTAATTCCCTAAGTCGCTCTTCTTCAAAGCCCGGACAGATATATTTCACTTCACCGTTGGCTGGAATAATAGCAACCATTGTACGTTCGCTTGGCCACCAGCTAATACCTGTAAAATATTTCAGCGAAGATCCGGCATCCAATACAAGAGCTTCCATGTTATGTTCAGCCATCAGCCTCTGTGCTTTTTCAATCCGGGCTTTACGTTCATCTAATGTAATCGGAACAACATCGCCAGTCATAGATGTGATATTATTCTCGGTTTTGTTTTCTTCCTGCTGGTTACCAGTCGTACAAGAACTAATTCCTGTTGCAATGCCCGTAGCGGCTGCCAAAGCAGAAACGCTAATAAATTCTCTTCGTTTTAGTTTCATATAAGATGCGTGATCCGATTAACTATTTTAATTTGCTTTGGCCAGATTATAGATTACTTCCCAATTGAATTGGACAAATTTATTTAAGGATTCTTCAAGTATCCGTTCCTGATCGCTGTGTGCCCCAAACCCTTTGGGGCCATCTTCCATATCAGTCATCGGGCCTATACCATAACAGGCAACTCCCTTGGCACGTAAAAAAGCCATGTCGGTGGCACCTGTCAACATCGTAGGTATGGATACCGCATTATAAATTTTCTTCACTGTACTTTCTACCATTTTAAAGGCTTCCGTATCCAGGCTTGACGGAGGCGCGGAGGGTCTTACATTCCTGTTGGTTGTAACGATCTCTATTTGTGAGTCGTTGATCACGCGCTTCATTTCCGCTAACAAATTCGTCATATCTTCATCCGGCAAAGCACGAACGTCAAGTGACGCTTCTGCCTCGCTGGGGATAATATTAACCAGATAACCACCCTTTACGATATTGGGAGATATTGAGGTACGCAAGGCTGAATAAACTCGTGGTTCTTTAGATGCAAAATATTCCTGCGCCACATCAGCACCTGTTCCGTTGACTAGCGCCAGATAACGCGCAGCCTCCACCGGAGGACTGATAGCAGCAAGTCGGGTGAAGAAACTGCGGGTGGTTTCATTTAATCTCATCGGTGTTTGCCACGCAGCTATTTTTGCTATCGCCTGTGATAGATGAACAACGGCATTATCCTGAAGCGGCACCGACCCGTGTCCTGCTGTGCCATGGGCTACAAGTTTTACACCGCGTGGCACTTTTTCGGTGGTAGCAATTCCAGCATAATCTATTTTACCGGCCTTTCTGCTAACGCCTCCTCCTTCGGCAAAACAATACTCTGATTCGATTTCAGACCAGTGTTCGTTCACCATAAAATCAATGCCCACTTTTGTATTCCCCTCCTCACCTGATTCTGCCAGAAAAATTACATCCCGGTCAAGTGTTATTTTCAATCTCTTTAATTGAATCATCACCATGAGTGATGCCACCACATTATCTTTATCATCAACCGCTCCTCTGCCGTAAACATACCCACCCTCGCGTGTGGCCGAAAATGGAGGATGAGTCCATTTAGTTGAATCAACACTCACGACATCTGTGTGAGCCATCATTAATATGGGTCTTTTCTTTCCGTTTCCTTTTAATCGCGCAACCAGGTTAGGATGCCTGGGATCATTGAAAAAAACCTGGTTAGAAATACCTTCCTTATCCAATACTGATTTTAAATAATCAACTACAGGAGCTTCATTTCCAGTGGCGATACTGGAGTTAATTCTCAGGATGGCCTGAAAATGTTTCATGGTTTCTTCCTGTACTTTTACCCAATCCGGCTGTTTGGTTTGCGCTTGCGCGAAAGAACATAACAAGATTGAAAAGAAAGATAAACTTATCGTCAATCGTTTTAATGGTTGCATAAATAAATAAGGGTTGCTCAAGTAAAATTTCATCAATCTCCTAAAATAAGAATTTGTTTTCCAGGTACAGACACCGTTCAGATAATTTACGTATCCGGTCCTTGTTCCTGGAACTGATAATTCAAATTATTCTTACTTTTATCGGCATTTTAATTTGCACTATATGATAAACACCAAATACAATAAAATAAACGTTCGCATCATTTTTTTATTGATAGCAATGCTTGCCTTTGATGGCGCATGGGCTCAACAAGAAGCATCGAAAGCTAAGCTTATCGATCCTGCCAACATGGATTTTACTGTGAAGCCCGGTGATGATTTTATGAATTACTCCGGAGGCGTCTGGCTGAAAAATAACCCGGTACCTGCCAAAGAAACCCGGTGGGGCAGTTTTACGATTCTTCGCGATTTCAATGTAAAAGCGGTGCGCGAAATTCTGGCAGAATCAGCAGCTGATAAAAGTGCCGCTCCTGGTTCAGTAAAAAAGCGCGTGGGGGATTTTTACGCTGCGGCTATGGACAGTCTTGCCGTTGAAAAAGCAGGGTTCACTCCTATTCAACCTGACTATGTAAGAGCAGGATCGGTGCAAAACACTGCTCAGGTTTTAGATGAAATTATTTTCCAACGCACGCAAGGAATTGCCAATCCGCTATTTGGTTTCTTTGTTGGCCAGGATCAAAAGCATCCACAAAATATAGTGGTACAATTGTCACAAGGCGGCACTACACTACCTGATCGAGATTATTATTTGAAAGAAGATGCCCGCACAAAGAAAATTCAGGCGGCATTCAACACCTACGCAACCACACTCTTTACCCTTGCGGGAGAATCTGAAATTACAGCAAAACAAAAAGCGGAAACCATCTTCACGCTAGAAAAGCAATTGGCTGCCGCACAAATGAGTCGTGTGGAAATGCGCGATCCGTACAAGCGATACAATAAATTTTCGGTCGCGGATTTCAGTAAAAAGACTCCCTCCTTTGTTTGGCCATCAACGCTTATAAAATTAAAGGCAGTAGGACAAGATAGTATTGTTGTAAACTCCCCCAGGTTTTTTTCGGTTGCCGATAGTTTGCTAATAAATACTTCGGCAGCAACGTGGCAGGCCTATTTACAATGGAATGTTTTACGCGCGTCCGCTCCTTATTTGAGCAAGCCATTTGTTGATGCAAACTTTGCATACACTCAAACATTGAGTGGACAAAAAGTGCAGACACCACGGTGGCAGCGCATGTCCACACTGACCGATGGCACCATTGGCGAATTGCTAGGACAACTGTATGTAGAAAAACATTTCAAGCCAGCGGCAAAAGCACGTATGGATGAAATGATCAAAAATCTGGTAAAGGCCTACGAAATCAGAATCAAAAAACTGGAATGGATGAGTGATGCCACAAAACAAAAAGCACTCGATAAACTACATGCCTTCACACCTAAAATTGGTTATCCTGAAAAGTGGAAAACGTATGAAGGACTTGAAATCACTAATCAATCGTTCTTACAAAACCTACGTAATGCGAGTCGCTGGGGCTATACTGACATGGTAAGTCAATTGGGTAAGCCCGTTGATAAAAAGCGGTTTGGCATGACACCTCCAACGGTTAACGCCTATTACAGTCCGGTCAATAATGAAATAGTTTTTCCGGCTGGAATCATTCAATATCCGTTCTTCCATCCCGATGCGGATGATGCTTTTAACTACGGAGGCATTGGTGCCGTAATTGGTCATGAAATTTCACATGGCTTCGATGACTCAGGCAGCCAATATGATAAAGATGGAACATTGCGTAATTGGTGGACGGAAGACGACTTGAATAAATTCAAAGAACGCGCCAAAAAATTGCAAGAGCAGTATGACGCTTATACCGTGTTAGATTCGCTTCATGTGAACGGTAAACTTACCTTAGGTGAAAACATAGGCGACCTGGGCGGATTGAATGCATCCTACGAAGCATTTAAAATGACTAACCAAGGAAAATCAAACAAGAAGATCGATGGCTTCACACCTGATCAGCGTTTCTTCCTGGCATGGGCACAAGTGTGGAGAGCCAACACACTTTCCGATACCAAAGCGCAACTGATCGTGACCGACCCACACTCTCCTGGTGAGTATCGTACCATCGGTGCACCGGTGAATATGGACGCATGGTACAAAGCATTTAATGTGAAACCCGGTGATAAGTTATATAAGAAGCCAGAAGACCGGATACGGATCTGGTAATAACAGAAACCCAAACAAAAATCCCCGACTTGCATCGGGGATTTTTGTTTTAAGTTAAAGGGTAGTTATTGGAAACATAATTGATACGCTGTCGAAAAAGCTGGAAGGCACCATGTATTGTAACTTTGCCACTGTTTTTATTATCAAGGTCATCTGTTAACAATCCATAAAACCACTCCTATCACTTTCTACTATTAATGAATCGTTACATTCAAGCCATTCAAACTCTGATTTCATTCAGCGCCTTTTGAAAAGATTTTACGGAACGCGCTACATCGGCTTCTGTGGTGGCCCACGAACATACGCTGATCCGGATTACTTTTCTTCCACCCCACATAGAACCGCCTACCCAACATTCTCTCAACGCCTGTATTCGCATCATTGTTTTCTCTGTTAATTCATCGGTCTCGCAACGAACCAGCACTTGGTTGAATACAACATCGTTGAGTAATTCAAACCCCTTAATGTCACTTAACTCTTTGTGAAACTGAACAGCCCTTATATGAAGACCATTAATCAATTGAGCAATTCCGTTTTTACCTAAATACCTCATGGTTGCCCATAACTCAATGCCCCTTGCCCTTCGCGACATTTCCGGAGTATAATACATGCCATCGCGTTGGTCACTCACAACAATATAACTTCCCGTCATGTGCAAAGCCGAAACAATGGCTTCCTTGTCATTGCACAGCACAATACCATTATCGTAGGGGGTGTTTAATGTTTTATGCCCATCAACGGCCCATGAGTTTGCTTTCTCTATGCCGCTGGTTAAATGTTGTAATTCTTTTACCGCTCCAGCCCATAGACCAAAGGCTCCATCAATATGCACCCATGCGTTGGCTGCCATCGCTTTCTCCATAATTTTATCAAAAGGATCAAACGAACCTGTGTTTACATTCCCAGCTTGCAGAATTAATATGGTGCTGTTATCCAATGGCGGTATCAATTCAGGAATGATTCTTCCCTGTTCATCCACATCCACCCATTCAACATTGTCTTTTCCAAATCCTAATAAACCGATTGCTTTGTGAATTGTTGAGTGGGCCTGTTTACCGGTAACGATTCGAACGGGAGGTGCATTAAATAACCCTTTGTTATTGATATCCCAATTCTGATTTTTCAATACTCTGTATCGGGCAGCAGCCAGGCCGCAGAAGTTTGCCATGGAAGTTCCACTGACAAATCCTGCTACAGTTTGCGCTGGCAAATGGAATATTTCCTTCAACCAATTCTCCACCACCGATTCCAGTTTAGATGACAACGGTGAAAGCACCTGCATGGCAGAATTCTGATCCCAGAAGGTAGCCAGACTTTTAGCCGCTATACCAACCGGCACAGCACTGCCCGTAACAAATCCAAAATATCTTCCACCTAATGCTGCAACCGTAGCAGGCGATCCATATTGATTTAATGATTCAAGTACCAGATTTGCCTTGGTCGGATCATCAGGTAATTGTTCATCAAAGTGGGATAGATTATTTAATGCACCTTCATCAGGATAAACATTTCTTTCGAATACGGTATCCAGGTATTCATAGGCATATTTTTGTGCCTGATCAAAAATAGTTTTCTCCTTGAGCTCAAGCGACATGGATTTTTGAATGGTGTTTTTCATCTTTAAATAATAAAATAATTTTAGAACAATAAATATGCATAGCGAAGACTCGCTGGAGAATTTATACCTATTCTTCCATCCTTTTTATAGTATAACGTTTAAATCATGTACATATTAATGCCGCCTACTCAACAGTTACCGACAATAATTTTCGCATCGTTTTCAAACATACCTGATACCCATATCCGTTGCCGGTTCTTTTGATTATGCTTAATATGGTGAACAATGTGCATATACGCATATCTAAGCTAAACCATTTTTCAGTAATACAAATTATCATTCTGATAATCCTTCCCAATTAATCCGTATTTTTATATAGGACTTAATAAGAATCTTATGCTAGCCTCACCCCTGTTAAAAAAGAACCCTGACCTGTATGTATTTCTACCCATTCTTTATACGGTGTGGTCAGATGCCGTTATCACACCCAGTGAGATCGCCACGTTACAGGGGTTGATTGAAAGTCAGTCCTGGATAAGCACTGACGAGCGTAATTTTCTGTTGGAACAAATCAATCCGGCTAGTCCGCCATCGCCTGATGAGTTCATGGCCTGGCGCGAGGAAATAAAGAAAGTAACGAATGGCTCTACCGGAAACAGCCTGGTAGACCTGGGAATGAAACTGGCAGCATTACATGGTGATGGCTCCATCAGCATTACACTTGAAAAGGAAAAATCCTCGTTAGCTAAAATAGAAACCACATTAGGATTGATCAGTTATGAAGCAGCCTTTAGTTTCCAATCTACTCATGCCACCATTACTTCTGATTTAATTACCAGAAAGAATTTCGAAGTCAATGAAATGACAAAAATTCTGGAAGGAGAAAATGCAGCCATTATCCGTAAAGTGAAAACCTTGCTTTCTGATCCTGAGTTTGAATACATTGATCCGGGTGATCTCAAACTATATCGGGCAAAAGTATTACAATGGTGTAAGTTCCTTGCCGAACAAGGTTATGGTGGCATCGCCTACCCGAAAGAATATGGAGGGCAAGGTGATATGGCCGCTTACTTCGCCATCATGGAAACACTCAGTTATCATGATTTAAGTATGGTGATCAAATTCGGAGTGCAGTTTGGTTTGTGGGGCATGAGTGTATATCTGCTCGGCACCGAAAATCATCATAAAAAATACATGAAAGACATTGGCACGCTTGAACTGCCCGGTTGCTTTGCTATGACCGAAACCAATCATGGATCAAACGTGAAGGGCATCGAAACGACTGCTACGTATGATCACGCAACAAAAACATTCATTATCCACACTCCCAACAAACAAGCAAGTAAAGAATACATAGGCAATGCTGCGTTACACGGACAAATGGCTACCGTATTTGCCAAATTAATATTGGATGGAAAAGATTATGGTGTGAGTGCCTTTGTTGTTCCCTTACGGGATAAGAAAGGAACAATTCATCCAGGCGTTACCATCAAAGACTGCGGGAGAAAAATGGGCCTCAATGGAGTGGACAATGGTGTGATTAATTTCAACAACGTGGTCATACCAAAAGAAAACATGCTCGACCGCTTTGCCCGCGTGAGTGAAGAAGGAAAATTTGAAAGTCCGATAGCCAGTGACAACCGCAGGTTCTTCACCATGCTAGGCACATTGGTGGGTGGAAGGATCGGAATCCCACGGTCAGGAAATTCGGCATCAAAGTCAGGGTTAACCATTGCTATTCGCTATGGCGATCAGCGTAAACAATTCGGACCGGAAGGCGGCACGGAAGTTCCTATTCTAAATTACAGAACACATCAAAAACGATTGATGCCATTGCTGGCGAATACGTATGCACTCCATTTTTCATTACAGTATCTCACTAATCGTTATCTCAACCGCAAGGAAGAAAACATGCAAGAGATTGAGGCGCTCGCTGCGGGGCTCAAATCATTTGCTACGTGGAATACTACTGCTACGCTGCAAGAATGCCGTGAAGCCTGTGGTGGCAAAGGATATTTATCAGAGAACAGAATTGATGCGCTAAAAAATGATACCGACATCTTCACCACCTTCGAAGGCGACAACACGGTGTTGATGCAATTAGTTGCCAAAAGTAGACTCACGGAGTTTAAGCAGGAGTTCGGAAACATGAATGTCTTCAACATACTCAATTATGTGGCAGACCAGGCGAAGACAAGCATCACCGAAATGAATCCCATCACGATAAGAAATACCAATGAAGAACATTTACTTGATCCGGAATTTCAGTTACACGCCTTCAAATACCGGGAGCGTGACATATTAACTTCTGCGGCAAAACGTTTGAAACGTCACATCGATAGCGGCATGGATTCCTTTGATGCCTTTAATGTTTGTCAGCATCATCTCGTTCAGGTTGGTTTCGCTTATATCGAACGCATCATTCTTGAACAATTTATTTCACAAGTTGAAAACACCAACGATGCCGGCTGCAAATCGGTGTTAAAAAAACTGTGTGATCTCTTTGCGTTATCGCAGATCGATAAAAACAAAGGCTGGTACCTCGAGCAAGGATATATGGAAGGTGTTAAAACCAAAGCCATCCGCAAAGTAGTCAATCAACTTTGCTGGGAAATCAGGCAGGATGCCGTACCATTGACGGATGCGTTTGCTATTCCGGATCGTTGTTTGGCAGCACCGATAGCTAACTAGATACTTGATGCTTGATCGTAATGAATTGATGCTCTAGAGAATCAATCCTGTATCTAGAAACCAGATTCAGTAATCTGTCTTGATCGATTTATCAAACGGCAGTTTAAACTGAAACCCAATATCTTCATCCTTATTCGGATCTAACACATCTAATCCATAATGGATTTTTTTCGGATCGTCATATACGAATGTGCCGAAGAGACGATCCCACACGGAAAAAATATTCCCGAAATTAGAGTCGGTCCACGGTCTTTCGAAATGATGATGAAACTTATGCACATTGGGAGTTATGAAAATATAACTCAAGGGTTTATCAAGCCAGATAGGTAGAGAAATATTAGCATGTGTGAAATAGGTGAAGAATATCGTGCAGAAACGATAGAAGAAATAATAGCCTACCGGAGCCCCCGTGATAACGACCGCTACCAGCGCAAACATTTCGCGCATCACAAAATCTCCCGGATGATGACGAGTGCCCGATGTGGCATCGAGGTGTGTATCGCTATGATGTATCATATGAAACTTCCACATCCATTTTACCCGATGAAGTAAATAATGTACAAGGTATTGAGCCATTAATTCAAATATGAGAATACACAGGATCAACTCGACCCAAATCGGAAGATCAACCAGGTGGGTGATTCCAAACTCGTTGGCCTTAATCCATTCGAATATCCCCACGGTGGCAATACCGAAAGCTACATTGATGATCATGGTGGTGGAAAGAAAAACAAAATTCACTGCTGCATGTTTCCACTTTTTATAGTCGAACCGGAATAATGGAAAGTTACCTTCCAATATCCAACACACTACCAAACAAGTTACAATCCAGGCTGCTCTTTGCCAGGTAGGCATGATCTCAAAAAAATGTAAAAATGAATTCATAATTAAATTTCAAATTTCAGGTTCAAAATTTCAATTCATATTCGAACAATCAACTATATCTTTCCAATGGTCGTGTCAAACACGTTGGTCCGCCCCCACCTTTCACGCTGATCTCCTGTCCTTCATATTCGTGCACCGTACATCCCGCATCGATCAGTCTTTGTTTGGTGATTGGATTTCCTTTTACCATAATTACTTCGCGCGGTGCAATCGCTAAAATATTGCAGCCCATAGAATCCCATTCTGTATCGGGTACTTCAACAAACGAAAAGCCATGCTCTATTAATCCATTTCTGAACGAGATAGGCATGAGGGGTGAATACACCACTGCCAGATTTTTATCTACCGGACTTAACACTGACATTAAATGAAAGACATCGGATGGCCCTTTGTAGTGCGGCATCTCGGCCACCCACACTTTTATTCCATGAGGCTCCACCAAGTGTTTCAATTGTCGAATCCCTTCCCAATTGGTCCTGTAGGTATGACCTACTGCCAGTGTATGTTGATCAATCCACGCGACATCACCACCTTCGACAGTGCCAGGATGTGTGATCTCACCTAATATTTTAATCTTATTTTTTTCAAATGCTTTCCGTTCTGCGGTTGGTTCATTCTTACGAGCAGTTTTGCCCATGTTGCAAATGATCATGCCATGATCTGTAGTGATAGCCGCATCACGACAATAGATTGAATCCATTGTTACCGAAGAGTCATAAGGCAAGGTGAGAATTTCCGCACCTTGATGTGCGATCTTCTTTTCAAAGGCGTTGTATTCGACTTCCGCTTTCGCGAGATCAGGTTTCGATAAAAAATTCAACTCCTTCCATTGTGACGAAATCTGGTTCTCATCTACAAACGCTTCTTTAGGTCGTTTTACAAAAACGGATTTCAGTTTTCCGTATTCGGATTGATAGGTCGTGTTCATATTATGATTTTCGTTGTAATTGAATCCAGACATAAAATGGTAAGCCAGCCATGAGCAAAATAAAACCCCAATACACCGTTTCTTCTCCTGAGCCAATCACCGCCCACATTGAATAAAGAAAAGCAAGTAAGGCAACGAACATCTTACCCCATCGTATCCCAGACTGTTTATTATCAATCAGCACAAAGGCGACAATCGAAAAAAGGTATGCTACCAAACAGGTGAGTGTACCCAATAAAATGGCAAACTTATAGGTATCAGCAAGACTATTGCTAAAGTTCATGGTGGTCAACACTGAAATTAGTACGCTGGAGATAACCAGCCCAAGGGCAGGAGTTTCATTTTTATTTTCTTTTGCGAACACACGAGGAAACAAATGATTACGTGCGGCTGCCATCGGCATTTGTCCTTGTACCAATATCCAACCATTGAGCGCACCGAAGGTAGAGATAACAGCACCTCCGGCTACCAGATATCGGGCATTTTCTCCCCAGATGGAAGCCGCTGCATCGGCAAAGGGCGCTTGTGATTCATGTAGAACTGACGGTGGTATAATACCCATTACAGCAACGGTTCCTGCTATATAAACAAAAGTGGTAAGTAGTGTACCAATGATGGTGGCACGCGAAATAGTCTTCTCCGGGTTCTTTACATTTCCTGAAGGAATCGTGGCACACTCCAGACCAAGAAAAGCAAATAAGGTAAGTGTAGTGGTACTGGTAATGGCTGAGAGATTGGATTGAGAGCTAACATTAAAAGGAATAAAGTGATCAGCATTCAAATAAAAAAGTCCACCAATGGTGATGATCAACAAAGGAGCAAGTTTTAATACAGTGGTAATTACTTGAACAACACCGGCTTCCCTGATTCCCTTTGTATTGATCCATGTTAAGAACCAGATCGCTGCCAACCCGGTACCAACCGCCAGTATAGGATTGGTACCTAAGGCGGGGATGAATGCTGTCAAATAACTTACGAATGCAACAGATATCGCTGCATTCGTACACCAAACTGAAATCCAATAACCCCATGCGACTAAAAACGCTGCGAAGTCGCCCATACCTTCACGTGTGTAAGCATAGGGGCCACCGGTTGCCAAGGGCTTAAGTTTACTTAACCAGCTGTATACTAATGCCAGACAAATGGCACCGGCTCCTGAAATGAGCCAGCCTATTAAACTGATGCCACCATAAATTCCCAGTGTGG
Organism: uncultured Ohtaekwangia sp.; assembly: GCA_964349405.1. GTDB lineage: Bacteria > Bacteroidota > Bacteroidia > Cytophagales > Cyclobacteriaceae > ELB16-189. The sequence continues at coordinate 70,243 of CAYGGY010000007.1, forward strand.
CAGGCAACATGAATAAGCCGGAGGCAATCATATTACCGACTACCAACGAAGTGGTAGTCCACAAACCGATTTGTTTTGATTGATCACTCATCCGGATCGTTAATTACGAAGAATACCGGATTCGCACAATTATCTAATCAAGTTTCACAATAACCATAGTAACTGGTATTCGAAGTTGCAATTTCTGCCAAGAAAAATGGATGACACCTTCAACCTCTGATTGGGAAATAACCTCAAACTGAAGTCGCTCCTGATTCTCAGGAAGTTGAGAAGGTGTAATCTCCACGCGGGCTACATCATCTTTACTATCATATTCGTCAGTAAGATGCTGCTGCCAGTTTTTATTGATTATGACAGTCCATTTATCCTTTCCGGGAATGGTAAATAAGCCATACTTACCAGCAACAATTATTTTGTTACCCAACATAAAATCAATATTGCTTTCAATAGTGGTAGCCATATGAGCTCCGGTTACCCAAACTTTGTCAAATGGAACAAGTCCACCCCAAACAATTCTACCTCTGACGGCCGGAGAGTGATAGGTAATTTTAAATTCGGCCTCACCAACATTACCTTTTGCATAAGCCTTAAAACTTCCTTTCAACGTATCTTCCTGAAGTTGCTTGCCAATCACAACACCTTCATCTACAACTTCTGCCGCGGGTGGTGCTGGTTGTTCAGTCACCTTCTCTTCAACACTCTTCTTTTCTGTACAACTCATCAGAACACAAACCGAGAGTAAACAAAGTAATACGATATAATTTTTCATTTCTAAATTTGATTGGTTGGATTTATTTGTGCGATTTACAGAAACACAGAAAACGGGTGAATTAATACCTACTAAAAATGCTCCTGTTCGACCCCTTGGGGTTGAACCCGACTGATTACAATGGAGCACTCGCAGTCTTTATAATTTTCTCTTTATCATCCGTCCAGGCATAAATTAATTTGTTACCGGACTTTGTCATCTGAGGGAATCCGCTAGAACGTGCATCAGAAGATGAGGCAATGGTCATGGACGAATCTTTTGATCCGTTGCGATTTACCTTCACGGCTTTGATTTCCGATCCTTCCATCCAACTCACCATGGCGTTATCATTATCCAGCATCACTACATCTACACGGCCAATCGCCTTACCTTCGTCCAGTTTTACCGGCTCACCAAACGTTGCTCCACCATCCGTAGAAAAAATAACACGCACACTGGCATTTCCTTCCGGAGATGAGAACCATGTAATGGCCAGAGTATTTCCTGAAGCAGAAACTCTCGGTCCGTTTACAGGGCAACCCGCAATCTTCCAATTGTCGGCATAAATAGTTGTAGGTTCTGTCCATTGTCCATTCACAAAACGCACAATTGACATGTCGCGGATTTCTTCATCCGAACGATCTCGATAAATAACCACCGGTCCATTATCGGTAAGTACTGTGCTGGTCTGACAACAGTCACACGTGCGATTATCCAGTTCCCATTCATTGCTCTTCACGCCTTGCTTATCCACAATGGCAGCCCGAATAGACATTTGTCCATGATGACCTTCATGATGTTCCATACCTTCCATCACCGTATTGCGACCATCAAGCCAGACCACTAAGAAATTGTCTCCGTAGGGCAATAGTGAAACAAAACCATGTTCCGCTTGCTTCGCATCATCATGAACAGATTTAGGTACGCTCCATGTGTTGCCCTCGTCCTGCGAAGTAGTGAGCATGACATCATAAGCAAAGGTGCCCTCTCCGCTTTTACCCAGGTAATGAGCGATGAGTTTTTGTCCGTTCGCTGCGATCAACGGATAGTCGGCCCAGTTGACAAACCAATTTTCACCAGAACTGATAACACGTGGCGCTGACCATTTACCCATTTCGAGTTTGGAAAATTTCAGAAAGTATTTACCCTCTTCTTCTTCAATCCAGGACAAAAAAGTATTTTCGTTTTGATCAGTAAATAAATAAGGTTCTCCACTAGGCGTTGTAGCAGGCGTATCGATATATGTGATAGCAACTTGCTGAGTCGATTTTTTATCGCTGATAGAACATGCCGATATCACGACTGCAAATAAAAATATATACTTATTCATGATCGTCAATTAGATTTTTCACCATTTCAATTGCAGCTGGGGCATCCCATTTTTTATATCCAACTTCAGAAAACACAAGATTACCTTTTCCATCAAAAATAAATGTCGTTGGCAAGGCCTCAATACCTATTGACTCTGGATTCTCCACGCGCACAAAATTTGAGTTGAGATTTCTGCTCTCCATAAACTTTTGAATCTTCTCTACTTCTTCATCGGAAGCAAAAATAAATTCAATGTTTTTGCCTTCAAGCTGCACTTGCAATGCGGCAATGCTTGGCATTTCCTGAATACAAGGACGGCACCAGGTAGCCCAGAAATTGATAAACACCGTTTTCCCACGTTGATCAGCAAGATTAATTTTTTCACCATTCAAAGTGGTCAACTCAATATTTTCCAACACAACCTTCCCTTCCGGTTGTTCCTTTGCAGAAGTGCAACCCAGTGTAATCAGTAAAATGAAGATAATCTGTGATCGAACATTATAAATTCTATTCATCATTAATTTGGTTAGTATTTTTCAAACTATTGTATAATTCAGCATCATGCCATCGTCTTCGTGCTCCAGGTTATGACAATGGAAGACAAATTTTCCAACATATGATGGGAAGGTCATGATTACGCTTACTTTTTCTCGCGGCATGATCAGTACTGTATCTTTCCATCCCATTTCATAAGCAAAGATTTGATTCCTTCCACCAATTCGTTTCAATACCTGAAACTGAACACCATGGATATGCATAGGATGAATTTCATCACCCATCAAATTATCAAACTCCCAAACTTCTGTACTTCCCTTCTCCACAGAAAATGCCGAATAATCGACATCAAATGTCATTCCATTAATGCCGTGCTTGGTACCACTGCCGTGCGAACCTGTTCCTCCCACTAACTTTGAAATATCCATAGTGCGCACCTTCGTTGCAGAAGATGATATCAATGTAGTCATCGTACTAAGTTTTAGTGGCAACAAAAAGGAATCGGTCGAGACTTTTTCTATCCGGAATTTCATAATCTTAAATCCTTGTCTTCCTTGTGCATTGAACTCACTGAACTTAGAACTTTCTAAAAATAGTTCACTACCCACAGGCAAATCCTTGAAGTTTACGAGAACATCTACGCGTTCACCCGGTGCCAGCATTACGCTTGTCAATTTTTCAGGACTTTCGAGAAGACCGCCATCGGTACCAATGAGATAAAATGACAATTGATTACTAAACCCTAATTGATAAACGCGCGCAGTTGATCCATTCAACAATCTTAAGCGATACCACCTTGTTTCCACTGATCTATAGGGAGCGTGGACACCATTCACTAAAATGGTTTCACAGAGGTATCCTGTCATGATTTCCTCGTCAGCAGGCATATAAACCAAGGAGGACCCCATGAATCTTTTATCCTGTATGACCACCGGAATTTCGAACTCACCACCTGGTAAGTTCAATGCCGCTTCCTCTTCATCTCTAACGAGGAACATACCAGCCATACCCATAAAAACCTGGCGCGCTGTTGCCTCATGTGGATGAGGATGATACCAATAGGTTCCTGCGCGTTGCAGAATAGGTAGATGATATTGAAATGAACCACCCGGCATGGCCAAGTCCTCAGGATGTCCATCCATATCAGCAGGAAGTACCAACCCATGCCAATGAATATTGGTGTGATCAGAAAGATTGTTAAGTAGATTAACGCTCAAAGTATCTCCGCGTTGCGCTTCAATCGTAGGGCCCAATATTCCATTGCCGTAAGCCATCGTAGCTGAAGCGCTTCCATTTACCATTCTGAAGGCAGAGAATTGAGCCACCAAAGAAGTTGTACCAGAAACTTTATGTGGAATAAATAACGGTGTATCAAAGCTACCCTCAATAATCCAATTGGGTTTTCCCATCATGTCTTCGTCTGTATGACACGCCTGTAGTAAAACCGAAGATCCTGCCCATGCCGTGACCGTTGATTTTGCTGACAGCTTTATGAAATCCCTTCGATGCATTGTTTAATTATTTTGAATCTTGTAATCGTTGCGTCATACTTACCATCACAGAGGGCACAAGATTGCCGTATGTTTATTAGTTCAACTTCTCTGCTACCGATCCGCACTTCAACATCTTATCACCAAAGTATGGATTGCGAACTTCTGCCACATCACTCAACCAATATCCACCGGTGTTATTGAAAGCCATCGGGCAGAATTCATAAAATGCAGTAGCACCACCCAAACCATACGCTTTGATACTCTTATATAAGCTATCAGAAAGTTTGCTGAAGGAAGTACGCTGCGCTTCAATATCATCCGATGACTGAATCTCTTTCAAAGCAGATTCCAAATTAACAGTATAGTTCATCCAATCGTTATGTGCTACACCCGTCAATAACTTCATATCGGTCTTTGAAAGTGACTCTTGAGCCTTGGCAGCCGCGGCTTTTACCTTGGCAGCATCCGTAGCCACAAAAGCATCCTTCAATGAAACGTATGAAGTGAACACACCACTCAGTTGTAGTTGAAAAGTGGTATCCACCTGAAATTGAGGAGTTGATGCCGGTGCCGCAGATTCTTCAGTGTTTGCCTGCACGGTTTCGTCTTGCTGAGGTTCAGTGGTTTCTTTTTTGCCAGAGCAATTACTCAACACAAAGACTACAAACGCTGCGTTTACGGTGGTGATGATAAGTGATTTGATTTTCATAGTAATTTGATTTGAATATTAAGATTTAGTTATGATTTAATGATGATGATGAGATGCCATAGGGTCAGTTCCTGTCTTTAAAATGAGTTCACTATAAAGCAGGTAAGCTCCGCTTACTACCACTGTGTCTCCCTCTTTCAATCCATCTGTAATTTCAACGGTATCAAAGTTTTCAACCCCCGTCTTTACCATTCGGGGTGCAAAGGTATTGGTAGCGGTTTGAATATATACATGTGTACCGTGCTGATCATGGATCACCGCATCAGCCGGAACAGCTAACGAAGTTTTCTCAGAATGTTTTAAAAATACCTGCGCCTGCATCCCTGGCTTCCATTGTAAGGTTGGATTATTCAGGGAGGCTCGTAGTACTGTTACCTGTGTGTTTGAACGGTATTCAGGGCTTAAGAAGGTAATATTAGCTTCTACAGGAGTATGACGATAGCCTGCGACCTGAATTAAAATTCGGTCGCCCGTTTTCACATACTGTAATTCGGATGGATACAGTTCCGCTTCAACCCATAGTTTATTAATATTTTCGAGTTGGTAGATTACATCTCCCTCATTGAGATATTGACCTTCCGCTACTTTAATTTCTTTTACAATACCAGTAGCCGTAGCCAAAAATATTATTCGCGGATGAATATCTTTCATCGTATTCAGTTGACCTATTTGTTTATCAGTAAGGCCGTATAGCAGAAGTTTCTTCCTGGCCGATTTAAGATAATCTTCATAACGGCTATCAATAGCCTTCATTGATTTATATTGCTCCAGCGCCAACAGATATTCCTTTTGAATAGTTAAAAGAGACTCGCTGTATAGTTCATATAATGCCTCTCCCTTATTGACCTTTCGGCCAGCTTCTTTAACAAATAACATTTCGATTCTACCCGCAGCGCGAGAACTGATTACTTCTGTTAACTCTTCATCCGCAACCAAACGTGCATTGACTGGCAATGTCTGACCGATGTCTTGCTTCTTTACTGTTTGCGTAGAGATATTCCCCAGTTTGATCTGACTTTCGGTAAGCATCAATTTACTGCTGACCACTTTCTTTTCCAATGCGGCATCATCATGCCGCCCGGATTGTTTACTCTCCTGCGAGCAGGCAAAAAGTCCGATAAAAAAAATACCAGTGATTAAAACTCTCATATCAATTTGATGTTTTAATAAAAATTTCACTATCCATAAGATATTGTGCGTTGACGGCTACTTCATCGGAAGAAGTTAGACCGCTCACTATTTCAATCCATTCACCAGCATGAACACCAGAACTAACTTTCTTCGGTTTAAACAAGCCTCGTTCTTTTACAAATACAATTTGATCAAGCCCCAGATCGAGCAAGGCGTCTTTGGATATCCATAATGATTCACGCGATGTTGACTGAATAAAAGCTTCCACCAATTGGCCAACAGAAACATCCAAACCCTTGTAGTAAGAACGTACTTTAACAAAATCTTCACCATCCGTAAAGAAAGGTTCGACAAAATCAATTTTCGATTTAATCTTATCATCATGATCTAACCACTCCAGCATGTCTCCTACTTTAACCTGCGATGCGTAAGCCAACGGAATATTAAACTCGAGCCAGAGTGAATTGGTATTTACTATCCGAAATAATGTTTGCCCTGTTGCCACATAGCTTCCTTCCCTCACAAAGGTGGAAGCGCTGCCAGAGGAATTGGTACCTGATGACGTGGCTGACGTATTTCCAGATCCCTCCATCCCCATGCCGCCCCCATTCGATCCGGGTTTTGCTGAAACATTGGCTGGCGCTGACGGAGCGAGTTGATTTTCTGAAATAACAAAACCATCATAAGGACTAAAGATTGAAAATGTATAGGTTACTTCTTGCTTCTTCATCAACTCTTCGATTTGTTTTTCTGAAGCTCCGAGTAATCGTAACTTAGTCTTCGTACCATCAATAAGAAATTGGTTACCGGGATCGTTTTTAATTACGTATAAAAACTCACGCTGTGCATTTACTAATTCGGTACTGTAAATCTCGGCCACCTTCTGTCCTTTGCGAACCGGCTGATAATTATACTTTAAAAACACTTTCTCCAGCCTTCCACCTACACGAGCAGGAATGGTGTAGATGTTACGGGTATCATACGTAACCACACCCTGAATAGTTAAAAGTACCGGCATCGATTTATACTCAGCCTTTGCCGTATTGATAGAAGCAAGTACCGCTTCGTTGGGTGACTTAATCAACTTCGCTAAGTCTTCCGTAATTTTCACTTCTTCACCAGGCCTACCCGTGCGGACCAAATCCATCGCACATACCGGACAAACGCCAGGTTTATCTGAAACTACGGTTGGGTGCATTGGGCATGTATAAGTGTCAGTATGCTCATGACCGCTTTCTGTTGAACTGCACGCAATCATGATAACCATTAATATAAATAAATTAATAGTTGAACGTTGAACGTTGAACGTATCCAGAACACTTTCCATTTTAAATTTTATACTTTGAACTAACAACTTACTTTTCAATTTCTTTCTCATAACGCACGATCATTAAATAATACTCTTGCATCTTATTTAAATATTCCATCTGGGCCATGTTCATCGCTTCCCAGCCATCAATGACGATGGGTAACTGTTCACGGTTTTCTTCATAAGCCAGCAGCAATGTTTCATAGTTCTTCTTCAAAGCCGGTATGATTTTCTGATCATAGTTTTCGAGTTGCTGCTTCATACGCACCAGTTGTGAGGCCATGCCGGCAACCATACCTCGCGCTTCAATCAAAATCGCCTCACGGCCTTTCTTCATGGCATCGATTTCATAACTCATTCCTGCCACCTCGGATTTATACATTTTTGAAGACCAGGGTGCAATGGGAATGGATACCATCGCCATCAATGAAAACTGTGTAACCATATCGCCTCTCGGCTGCATGTGCTCATAACGAACTCTCAAATCAGGTTTCGCCTGTGACTTCTGCCACAACTGATTTTGTTTCATCACTTCTATGGAGCGATTGATCTGTTGTACATCACTGCGATTCGCACTCAATGAAGCCGTATCATATAATACTTTATTAGCATCAAAAAAGATTTGGGTCGTGGTGTCAACATGAAAGGTAACCTCTCCGGAGATTTTCATTAATGCTTTTAGTCGGTAGGCCTTCTCTTCAATCTCTGCGCTGTTCATCAGAATCATGTTATCTATTTCATGAAAACGCGCCTCTGCTTTGTAGATATTACCCAGACTCCCCTGGTTATAAGGATAGCGGATCCGTGCCAGTTTCAACATGAGTTCAACAATACGCTTATTCTCCAGCAACACTTTCCCCTTCTTTTCCAACACCAGCCATTGATAATAATTTTCTTTGGCCTCAGCACGTAATTGATTGAACTGAAACATACGTCCTTTCTCTTCCACCGCTGCCTTTGAAGCAAAGTAATTTTTCTTTGCATTCAGCTTGATCGGATTAGGAATATCCTGTTCTACGTTTACTACAAACATACCTTTGTCGCGTTCATCCATTAACCTCTGTCCTGGATAAGGATAGAAAAACGGTCCACCTCCTATCATGGGTGCCATCCAACCTTTTGCTCCTTCGGTATAAGCATTCATCGCCTTCACCCTGCTGTCATACTCCTGCAACATAGGGTTTTGTTTGTCGATAGCAGAAAGTACACTATCCAGGCTAATGACCTGGGCAGAACTCGTGATCGACATCAACAGGAATAAAATAATTGACAACTTGCAATTGACAATTGACAATTGAGTAGAAGCGAAATTCTTATTTCTTGCTTCTTGTTTCTTACTTCTGAAATCAATGTTTCGTTTCATGCACATCAAGTTTTCCAAATTTTCTTAATTCATATTCCTTCGTCATCAGGAAGATGAGTGGTGTTACTAATAAAATATGAGTAGATGATGTGAGTACACCACCAATCATCGGTAATACGATGGGTTGCATGACATCACTGCCTACACCGGTTGCCCACAACACTGGCACCAGGCCAAATAGCGCCACGGAAACAGTCATAAGTTTTGGTCGTAAACGTTTGGCCGCTCCGGCAATGACAAATTCTTTTAGCTCTTCGCGCGAAATGGTTTCGCTGGAATTGCCACGAAGTTTTACCAATTGGTTCATAGCGTCATTTAGGTAAATCACCATTACGACACCGGTCTCAACGGCAATACCAAAAAGAGCGATGAATCCTACCGCAACCGCTACGGATAAATTCACTCCATAGAAATACACCATGTAAGCGCCTCCGATCAATGCAAAAGGCACCGTGATCAAACTAAAGAATGCTTCACGCAATGAATTGAATGCGAGATAGAGCGAGATGAAGATGATCAACAATACAACAGGCAAAATGATCATTAAGGTTTGCTTACCTCGAATCAGATTTTCGTATTGGCCACTCCATTCCAGGAAGTAGCCGTTAGGCATTATGCCCATTTCTTTATTTAATTTTTCTATGGCCTCTTTTACGGTGCTGCCTAAATCACGATCCCGTACATTGAAAAGCACGGCTCCGCGAAGCAAAGCATTGTCGGAAACAATCATCGGTGGCCCGTTTTCAAATCGAATATTGGCTACGGCTGAAAGTGGAACCATACCCATGGAAGGAGTCTTTACCGGAATGCGTTCTAGTTGTGATAGACTATTGCGATAATCCTGCGCTAGTCTTACACTAATAGAAAAACGTTGTCTTCCTTCAATGGTCTGACCAATCGGGGTTCCTCCTATGGCTGACTCAACTATGAGATTCACATCATCCCCAGTTAATCCATAACGACCTAATGCTTCGCGGTTTATATCAATGGTTAAATACTTTCCACCTGTAATCGGATCTACATACAAATCTTTTACTCCGGGAATACCCTCCAATGCAGTTTTTACTTTTTCTGACAGTGAATAAATGCTGTCAAGATTTTGCCCATATACTTTCACACCCACATCCGTGCGAATACCTGTTGCCAGCATATTGATGCGATTGATGATGGGCTGAGTCCAGCCGTTCACCACACCTGGAATTTGTAACTTGCCATCCAGCTCATTGATGATGTCCTTTTTGGTGATACCCTCGCGCCACTCTGATTTTGGTTTGAGTATGATAATCGTTTCGATCATTGACAAAGGCGCGTTGTCAGTGGCCGTGCTGGCACGCCCCGCCTTGCCCAACACCTTGTCCACCTCTGGTACTGACTTAATGATCTTATCCTGCACCTGCAGGATGCGTTTCACTTCTTCGTTGGAAACATCCGGTAAGGTCACCGGCATGAATAGAATTGACTGTTCATCAAGTGGTGGCATGAACTCGCTGCCCATGCTGAAGAGCAATGGAATACTGACTGCCAATGCCAATAGATTCACACCGATCGTAGTCTTGCGCCAATTCATACAAGCCCGGACCACGGGCTCATAAATTTTTTCAAGAATACGGTTCAATGGGTTCGATTTTTCATCCTTGAATTTTCCTTTCATGAAAAAGGAAATGAGTACCGGTGCCAATGTGATTACCAGAATCGCATCCACCAGCATAATGAAAGTCTTCGTGTATGCTAAGGGATGAAATAATTTTCCTTCCTGACCGCTAAGCATAAACACAGGCAGGAACGAAGTGATGATAATGATGGTTGAAAAGAAGACACCGCGAGAAACCTGTTTGGATGATTTCTCAATGATTGATAGCCGTTCCAGATCTGGAATAGGTCCATGTAATTCTGCATAGCGCATCGATAAATGCTTATAGGCATTTTCTGACATGATAATTCCATTATCGACAATCACACCAATGGCCAATACGATTCCCGTCAAGGACATGATGTTGGAGGAAATCCCAAACGCATTCAATAAGATAAAACTGGTAGCAATGGTAACGGGTATTTGAATGATGATACTCACCGCACTTCGCCAGTGGAATAAAAAGAGAATCACCACCAATGACACCACCATCATTTCTTCAATTAGCGTGGTCTTAATCGAAGAGATTGATTCCTCAATCAGTTCACTGCGGTCATACACCACATTGAACTTTACACCCTTCGGAAATCCCCTGGACACTTCTTCCATCTTTGCCTTCACACGATGAATGACTTCATCGGCATTTTCACCATAGCGCATCACCACGATTCCTCCCACTACTTCTCCCTCACCATCCTGATCAAAAATTCCCAGGCGTGATTCACCGGTCATCTGCACCGTACCAACATCTTTCACTTTTATCGGCACGGAGTTTACCGTCTTCACAGCAATGTTTTCAATCTCCTCCACCGACTTGAGATACCCCGTGGTTTTGATAATGTAGCCGATGTCGCTCATTTCAAACTTGCGACCACCCGCTTCATTATTATTGGATCGCACGGATTGAATCACTTCAGGAACGGAGAGATTATAGTACGAAAGCTTATTGGGATTTAACGCTATCTGATATTGCTTTTGAAATCCCCCAAAGGATGCAATCTCACTTACGCCCTGAACATTCTGCAAGGCAAATTTTACATACCAATCCTGCACGGCACGTTGTTCGCCAAGATCCATTCCTGGCGCATCGAGGGTATACCATAAAATATGGCCTACACCGGTCCCATCTGGACCGAGTGTCGGAGTTACACCTTGTGGTAATAATCGGGTAGCATAGTTAAGTCGCTCAAGCACTCGTTCGCGGGCCCAGTATACTTCGGTATCATCATTGAAAATGACATAGACGAAACTCATTCCAAACATGGAAGCACCACGCACATATTTTACTTGTGGGAGTCCTTGCAAATTGGTGACGAGTGGATATGTTACCTGATCTTCAATAATCTGCGGACTGCGCCCCATCCATTCGGTGAATACAATCACCTGATTTTCGGAAAGATCCGGAATGGCATCGATCTTATTCATGCTCACGGAATGAATGCCCCAGGCAAACAACCCGATGGCAATCATCAGGATCAGAAAGCGATTACGAAGTGAATATGAAATTAAATTTTCTATCATAACTGAATAGTATCAAGAAGTAAGACACACGTAGTGAGACGTTATCCATTAGTATTAATGGATGCTCACAAAAAAATCAGCAATGAATTAAATAAGGAAAGATTGAACGAACACAGGAATATCGCGCTCGACAATAGGTGGTTTGTAAGGAGTGTGATTTGAAAAGGCCAAGGCTTCATTCACCTGAATTACTTCCATAATAATAGGAAGGGTAGCAATCCAGTTTGTAGCATACCAACTAAGTATTGAAAAATCCTGAACTTGTGTGTTGAAATCTTTGCCTTCGTAGGCAACGTGCTTGTCTTCACAGCATCCCGATTTCTTTACAACCATCTTCTTATGGCAAGGAGGAAGTTGGACGTCCATTGGGCAAGCATCAGCATCTTCAATCAATGAAACACTTTGTACATGGCCTCCGCAGAAATGCATTTTCACCGTGAAACTGCTTGAAGACACAAGCACCAACAAGGCGAGCAAAGACGACACTATGGATTTGAAAAATTTCATTGACGGAGTAAATGTAATAAAAAAGCTGTTAACAAGTTGTTAATTAGATTTTTAGATTTGCTCTGCTTTATATCCTGCCCTCTTAAGAGCCTCGATCACTTTCTTTTCATCCACTTCTGCTACCGTTAAGGTACGTGACGGATCCACCAAATTCACTTGCCACTTATTCTCACCGACTACTTCATTTAAATAAGGCGTTACCTTTTCCACACAAGCCGAGCACTTAATATTGGTCTTAAATTTTGTCATTGCTATTCATCTAAATTGTACTACAAATAACGTCAGATCATAAAAAAGGTAGTTATAGAATTAACAAATTGATTTATAAAATTATCGAGACTACCTGCCAAAATCATCCTGCACCCTTACAATATCACTTTCATCAGAAGGATTAGTGGTATCGGTATGTTGCCATATTTCGGCAACCATTCCCCATCCACCTGACAACCCTAATAGGCGATGGCGTTGGCCCTGCTTTAACCGAATGATTTCTCCTACTTTCAATTCATGAGCCGAACCTTCCTGATCGGTTACACTGGTGACCACACCCGCCACACCTGCTACTAACTTCCATATCTCGGCTCTCCTGTGATGATATTGCCATGACAATCTTTTGTTTGCTTCCACCATTAAAATTTTGGGGCTTAGCTTACCGCTTATTTTCAATGAAGAAAAGTCTACATCGGGAAAATACTTCTTACTAAATGCCTGAGCCTGTGATTCATCCAATACAAAAAATCCTCCCCACGGCCGCGTAAAGTCTTGTGACACAATGGTAAATCCATTATCCACTAAATAAGAAGTTACCGAAGCAAATACTTCGGCTCTTTCACCTGATAGTGATAATTGAGATTCTAATTCACTCATAAATACTCTTTTTCAATTAAAATATTAGGCACTTCACAAGCACCAAGGTTCAAAGATACACAAAAGATCAAATCAGAATTTTCATTAATTTATTTGGAATAGTGATACTCCATTTTACTTATGCAATATTCAATACGATCTACTCAGATTGCAGATCTCAAATAAGAAAGTGTTAGTCAATTATTTTAATGAAATAAAAGCCGCAGTAATAAGCGATGAATAATCCTTTCTATTTATTTTCCGGCTTAGGTGGAAAATTTTTCAATACTAATTTTATTCCTTTATGTATATTCTTCTCTGAAAAATCCGGATTCATCTCCATGTAGCTAACGGCTTGTGATTGCCAAACCATACGACTCTCTTTTTTATCAGCCATGCCTATCAGTAAAGTTCCTTTTAAATAATTAATTACGTCTCGGTCGGTATCCAGTGGTTGATAGTATAATGGAGAATCTTCTGAACGATGATAAATGATAGCTTGCTCATCTTTGACGGTAATGGTAAATCCAATCAATAAGTCAGGATTATTTATATCCTGTTTCAGTCCTTTGCTCTCCAACTCCTCAATCAAGGCTGTCTTAAGACTCTCCTTTAATAAACTATCATTTAAATAAACGGGACCATTGAACTTGAATTCACATCCGGACATCCAGCAGAACGTTTTGTATTTACTAAAATCGACTGTGTGATCATAGGATTCTTTTACTTGAATCCTGCAAGCGGTGAACAATAACACAAACAAAATGAAGATTACGGTTTTCACAACCCTTTTGCGTGCTTTCATGATCAATGCTACAAAAAAATAACAAGTAAAACGATGACAAAAATCATACCTATCCAGGCCCTTGCACATTGGATTACATCTGGTAAAAATTACCTCTTCTTTTATTTCTTAGTTTTTGTTTTTCAACATAGGGGTAATAAAAAAGCCCGATCTTTCAACCGGGCTTTCATTATTATTTTTTTATTTTAGTCTACCCAAGGCACACGTGATGACCGATAGAAATCGATTCCTTTCGCTTTCATTATAGGTCCGTGATTTGCCAATCTTACTTTATATTCATCCCAACTTCTGCCTTCGGCTGGCGACCAACCTATCTCGGCAACGCCAATCACGCGGGGAAACAACAAGTATTCGATGTCGTCCATCGTTGAAATAGTCTCACTCCACAAGGGAGCTTCTACACCAAAGATCTGACTTTTCTCAATGCCATTAACTCGTGTTGCAGGATCCCAATCGTATGATTCATCCACTTCAATAAAGGCAGCCCAATGCATTCCCAGTTTGCTGGTTGAATCGTATTGCATATCCATGTAAACCTTTTTCGCAGGCGACATAATTATTTTTGCTCCTTTGCTGGCTGCTGCCTGAGCATGTTTTTCAGAATCCCAATGTTGGGCAATCACATTGCCATCAATATTTGCCTGACCGATTTCTTCCCAACCAATCATTTGCTTTCCATTGGCTTTTACAATTTCCGTAAACCGATTAATAAATTCGATGTAGTCCTCTTTCTTGGTAACATGTGCTTCGTCACCACCAATATGTATGTATTGACCGGGAGTTATCGCTGCCAATTCACGAATCACATCATTTACGAATTTGAACGTGGCCGGTTTTTCAAGTCGCAAGGTGCTCCATCCTACTTCAATACCCGTATATAATTCAGTGGGTTTGGTCTTTCCATCCAGGATGCCTTGTGTGGTAGCGGGTCCTTTATACTTTCCTTCTGCAGGCACAATGGTACCTCCATTTAGTTCACCATAGGATGCAAGCGCAGAATTGATATGGCTGGGCATATCAATTTCCGGAACCACTGTGATATATCGTTGAGCAGCATAGGCAACAATATCTTTGTATTGCTCTTGGGTATAATATCCCCCTTTTTTACCACCTACTTCTGTGCTACCTCCATGCAACGCAAGGTTAGGCCATGATTTAATTTCAATACGCCAGCCTTGATCATCCGTTAAGTGCAGATGCAGTACATTCATTTTATAAAAGCTGATCATATCAATATAACGCTTCACATCTTCTACACTAAAGAAATGACGCGCCACATCCAGCATAGAACCGCGCCAGCTATAAGTAGGATAGTCGATTATCGTTCCGGTAGCGATTCGGTAACGATCATTTGGAGTGTTTGCTTTAGCAGCAGGAATAAGTTGTAATAACGTTTGAACGCCCATAAACACACCTGCCGGTTTATTTGCCTTAATCGTGATTAAGTCTTCGGAGATAGTAAGATTATAACCTTCAGCACCTACTTTTTCATCAGCACCACCCACCACTACATAGATATTTCCTTCCTTAGGTGCTCCCGTTGTAGAGGCTACCTTAACACTGAATCCGGTAATCGTATTCAATTCACCGGAAAGCATATTGGCTACATTTAGCACTTCTTGATTTTCACCTTTCACCAATATGGCTGTGGTGCTGGTTAATGAAAAACCTTTTCCTGTAGCAACTACTGAAACCGGTTTAGGTATTATATTTTCTTTGGCAAGATCGGTAGGTGGCTCATTTTTACAGGATTGAAAAACGCCCATTGTGGCGATAATAATTAGCAACGGAACTATTCGCAGGTAGAACTTCATAGAATTGTTAGTTAAATTTTGAGGTGCGAATCTAAGTAAAATTCACTTCCGATATAATGATAATTAGGAGGAATGGTCAGTACTTTTTACACTCCACAAGCCAGTCCCACGGATAGGGCTCTTTTAACCAGGTGGGAGGAGCGGAAAGTTCTGTATTCCAATCATATTCAATCTTATCCACTTTGGTTACCTTAAATCCTGCCTCCTTAAATATTACCTGTATTTCTGGTTCCGTATAATGTTTAGTGGGCACACCATCAATATACACGATACCTTGAAGCAGATTTCTTTTGCTGCCTTTGTAATAATGGAACTCACTGGCTGGGATGTCTTCTGACTTCACACCTTCCCTGCGATAGAGATCAATCAATCGCCAGGAAGAAAAAAATACTGAATCAAGTGAGGGTAATACAATCACCGCAGTACCTCCTGGTTTTAATGCCCGATGAATATTGTCAATCATGATGAGATTCTTTTCGATGACTGGAAACATGATCACATTGCAACAAAAAGCAAAGTCGGCAGCCGGTAATACAATATTTTTGTCTGTTAAATTCTGTTGTTGAATTTCAATATTTGTGTATCCTCGTTCCTTGGCTTGTTTTAATAATCCTTCGGAAATATCAATCGCCAATAGGTGTTCAAACTGAGGCGCTATGTAGGGAAAAGACTTCCCATTGCCGCAACCAAAGTCGATGGCTGTTTTATTTGATCCAGCATGTTTCTTAAAATATTTTGGCAGCTTACGTTTCTTGTCACTCTGAAATACATCAAAGATTTCTTCATTGTAACTTGGCGCAATTCTATTCCAGTGTGATTTTTCATCTAACATTACTTGACGTTTAAACTCATCGATCGACTAATATATATTGTTCATTAAAATCCTAGAACATAAATTATAACTTGATAAACTTTGCTTCATCGTATTCTTTCGTCAATGTTTTAATGATCTCGCCCATTGGCCTAATGCTTTTCACATGCTCAATAGCCGGACCAGCACACCACACCGTTTTATAGGTTGCGCCTAATGCTGCACTCTCTACTTGTTTCATTCCGCGGTAAGCGATAATCATCTTCACATATTTTTTTAACGATTTATTCTTATTCAAAAGACGCTCTAAGAAATTTGCTTTCGTTCCCATTTGTTGCACATAGGGTGTGTTGATTACAGTTAAGGCCGAACCTGAGAGTTTGGTAGACATCACAATATCTTTCTCTCCATAATCCACCATTGCTTGCTTATATTCTGGTGAAATATCCGCCTCGTTACAAGCAATAAAGATAGTGCCGATGGAAGCACCGGCTGCACCCCAATCCATCACTTCTTTCAAATCTTTGCCATGTGCAATACCGCCCGCTGAAATAACAGGTATGTTACAATTATTTGTAAGCAAGGTAACCAACTCCTTGGGAGAAATTTTTCCGGCATGTCCACCTGCCCGGTTGTTCACAGCAATAACCGCATCGGCACCTTGACTTTCCACTTTTTGTGCATAGGCCAGATCGACTACATCACAAAATACCTTTATACCTAATGGCTTACATTGATCAATCACTTCTTTTGGATTACCCAATGAAGTAATGATAAAATCTACTTTCAAATCAATCAATGTTTGCAACTGGCTTTTATATTTAAGATTGGATTTATTCACAATCAGGTTTACACCAAAAGGCTTTGATGAAAATGCTTTTATTTCTTTGATCGCAGCCCGCAATTCTTCATCTGTGCGATAATTCAAGGCAGGAAAAGCGGCAGTCACTCCATTTGCCAGCGCAGCCTTAATCATTTTTGTATTGGAGATCAGAAACATAGGTGCAACAATTATTGGATAATCAATGCCTAATAGTTTGTCTAATGTGGTTGTATTCATTGAATGAAGGGAGTCTAAATTGCTGGAAGATTGTAAAAAAGAAGCAAAGTAAAAAGTCGGATGATAGAGAAGGTGATCTTTCACATAGTAAATTCGTTGATACAACGTGAATTTTATATAACAACCATCCTATTCTCATTCTTTGTAAGACTGTGATTTTTTGTGCATAAACATCAACGAATGTTGTTCATAGTTTAACGGGCGGTCATGATATATGGACTTAAAACAAAATAGGATAATATCATTTTCAGTAAGCCGAAACATAAAGTCATCCAGATATATAACCGGAACTTTATAATAAATGACATACAGGTATGTAGGTATCAATATAATAATTGGAATGAATGCACCTGAGTCCACGAGAATTAATCTTAACTTCGCCAAAATAATTCCCATTAACCCGACACCAAAATTGAAACAAATAAAAACAATTTGATGCCTTGTTGGAAAGTGGCTTATACGTATAGACCTTAGGGATATATTTCAGCAAGACTATTATGAAAATTTCACCAATCAAGTTAGGATGCAATGGATATTCATCAACAATAAAAACAGATAATTAAAATAAATATGGAAGCAACAAAAATTACAGTATCTGCCATTATTAATACACCTATCGAAACTGCCTGGAATACTTGGACCAATCCAAGCGATATTATACATTGGAACACCGCTTCAGATGATTGGCATACCACGAAAGCAGTAAACGATCTACAAACAGGCGGCACTTTCTCGTATCGAATGGAAGCCAAAGATGGCAGCATGGGTTTTGATTTCGCTGGCGTTTATGAAGCAGTGATTCCTTACAAACAAATCACTTATTCCCTTGGCGATGACAGAAAAGTAACAATCGATTTTTTAGCTGAGAACAACCATACAAAAGTAGTTGAAACCTTTGATGCGGAACAAACTCATTCTCTGGAACTTCAAAGACACGGTTGGCAAGCCATCTTAAACAACTTTAAAAAGTTGGCGGAATCAAAATTGAAATAAGATTAAGTTGACAATCTATAAAGCAATAACACAACACTACCATTTCTTAAACTTATTCTGCCAACGACTAGCTTCTTTTTGTTTTTGTATGGTGCCATCTTTCAACTGTTGGGCCAGACGTGCATTCATCGGTTCACGTGATGTAAGATGAAATTCGCCACATTCATCACATTGATAAACAGCCACAGGTCCACCTCCTGACCGGTAATCAAAATGAATATGGGCTTCAATCAACGCATCTTCTGCCAATTGTTCGGTATGATATAACCGTTTTCCGGTGTGGCACCTTTTCATAGCCATAAATTCTGTGACTTAAAAAATATTTTGTAATATTTATTCAACTTACATACTTTTTTATGATGGAGACTGATTCACTGCTTATAATCACGTAATTTTTTTTCGATTAATGAGAAAGTATTGAATCCGTGACATTATAAGAGAAAGAGAAAGAGAAAGAGAAAGAGAAAATCTAAAATCCACATCGGTAAAATACCATTTGTTAAAATATGAATCGACTTCATAAAGAAATTCTTGAGCAAATTCAACTGGTATCAGGCAAACCAACCAAGCATACTTTTATCAATAGCTATCTTGGTAACAGTCACCCACGTTATCCGATTAGTATACCAACCTTACGAAAAATTGCTAAAGAATGGATGAAAAATCATTATGAATTACCTGTTTCAAAATTTACACCACTGTTAACCTGTCTCATCAAAGGTGAATCTTCCACCGAAAAATGCATGGTCGGTATTCTTCTGGATTATTCAACCCCTGATCAACGAACGTTTGATCCCAATTTATTCAATACCTGGCTTACCCATCTGCAAGGGTGGGCAGAGGTAGATTCTCTTTGCACCGGACGTTATTCAGAATCAGAAATTCTTTCGCAATGGAAAACATGGAAGCCTTTACTAATTCAGTTTTCAAAAAGTAAAAACATACAAATACGCAGAGCTTCCTTGGTCTTATTGTGTACTCCCCTCCGCAAATCAAATGATTCGCGTCTGGCTTCCTTGGCATTTCAAAATATTGAACAACTCAAATGCGAAAAAGAAGTTTTAATAACAAAAGCAATATCATGGGTACTTCGCAGTATGATAAAACATCACCGCATTGCGCTCGAACAATTTATGAAAAACAAATCAGGCTTGCCTGCCATTGCTGTTCGCGAAACAATGCGCGTGTTGGAGACCGGAAGAAAAACTTCATTCAAAAATAAAGGTGCCTGATCTCATAATAATCAGGCACCTTATAATCTTCGTTTTTAAAATTTATTTCGTAGCTGGCGTAAACTTAACCACAGAATTAGAAATTGGTTTCACCGATCTGAGATATGCGTAAATAGCTATCAGGTCTTCCTCATTCATTTTTCCGTACATCGTCCACGGCATTGCACTATTGAACTCACCCATTGCCACAGAAGGAGAAACATACGATGAGTCGGCATATACTTTGAAACGTTGAATAAACATTTCCTGTGTCCACGTACCTATTCCTGTTTCTTTGTCGGGTGTAATATTAGCTGACATCACCACGCTTCCATCGGGAAATTTAAAATCACGACCACCGCCAAACATCAATTCAGGAATTATCTGTCCTTTATCCACTTTGGTATGACATTCAGCACAGCCTGCCGCATTGATCATATAAGCACCGTAGGCAAGCAGGTCTGTCTTGTCCGGTTTGATTTGATGAACAGCTTTTTGTGGAATGGTGTTAAGAATAAAGTTCATGGGAAAATCTGGTTCAGAATCGGGCACCTGATTTTCGATCGCAGGAATAGAGCGTACATAAGCGATGATGCTGTAAATATCTTCTTTATCCATACGACCATAATAAGGATATGGCATCAATGGAAACATCGCTCTGCCTTCTTTCGTTACCCCTGATGTGATGAGTCTGAATAATTCTCCATCGCTATAGCGACTAATACCAGCTGGCGTAATATTCTTGGCATAGAAAACACCGGGCATTCCAACACTCTGATCAAAGCGATCGCCTCCCATACCTAATGTTCCGTCCATAGGTGGGCCAGCGAATTTTGACCAATCGCGCTTGGCATGACAATCCATGCAAACAGTAACGCTGTTTGCGAGGTAACGTCCACGTTCAATACGTTCCTGCGTATAATCTATTTTAATATCTTCTGCTTCACCTACATTGGGTAAAGAGAACTTTACGTAGGAGAGCAAACCACCTAATGCGACCATAATAACCGCAAGGAAATAGCCAATATACTTGATAATTTTTTTCATACATGGTGGGGTTGGGGGGGGGTGTGTTGAAATAAAATTACAACCATTTTGAACTATATAAAAGGCCTCTTTGTAAATTCTGGTCGTAAACCCAAAAATTAATGAGTGACCAGAATCAATTTTTCTCTGCCAATAATTTGATCACCTTGAATCAGGCTCACAAAATAAATTCCAACAGGAGCAAGAACGCCAGATGAAATTGTACCATCCCAAACAAATTCATGGCCAAATAAAGAAAGTTCATATACTTCTTTGCCCAACACATCATGAATCATTATTCGATCAAAGTTTGATTTACCATTTACTTTAATGGTAACAGACTTGTTAAAAGGATTTGGAAAAACACTAATCCGTTCTGATACTTTTGTTTCATTCGTTGATGTTATAAGATCACAATTACCAGGCATATTCATATCCATCCAACTGAGTCTTTCTTGCGTCCACTGTTTCAGGAAGTTAATTTCATCCTGATAGGTCTTTCCTATATATTGATTTGGCCAGACATACGTACCTAATGTGGGCCATCGCTTATAGTTCCGAACCTGTGCTTCACCTAAGACAGTTGCCATCGAATCGATGGTTGAGGTAAAGTAATCATTCGTAAGTAAGCTGGCTCTCAATTCATTCCATCTACATTTCATCGAGCTGGTAAAGTAGGTATCCTGCATTAGTCGCCTAAACCAAAACATACGATATTGATCATCCCACATCCAACCCGGAGCAACCTGGGCGTTGGTCCAATAATCAACATTGCCAAAGGCTAGATTAAAATCCCACAACGGTCCTAGGAAAAGCTTACCAAGTTTTCCCTGCTTGTCTTTCTCCTTATATAAATATGTGCTAAAAATGTATCCATCAATATTTTTACTAATCTCATTGATTAACATAAAATCAATAGCCGATGGAATATCCAGGTACTTTGTATACCCGGTAGTAGGATTCCCAAAGCTTAACATAGATAGGGAAGATTGAAAATCTACCATGTAATTTTGTATGTATTTACGCTGCTGCTCTACCAAATCAGCTCCATGTGGATCGTAAAACTGAAATGTTATCAAATTCTCACCTGGTAATTGTGGAACAGGTGTTGCTTGCCATCCTGGGTAATCATTAGGATCTATCTTATCTACTCTTAAAAGATAACCACCAGTAACTTCATCACCTAAAACATCAGTAGGGTTAAGTTTTGCAATATCCACACGATTCTTATCCACTTTGATTTTTTCTATGAGTACGTATACTCCCTGGTAGTCTCCATTTAAAACTAATTCAACTAACCGGGTAGCTGGTGCATATGCCCCAAGATCATGCCCCAATTTATACGTCAGAACATTACGCATCAGTGTCTTGTCCGAATAGGGAGCATAGAGTACCCAGTCATTTTCGGCAGGCATGCCGAGCAAGGCTACATTCAAATTATTTCCCAACGCATCCTGCGTTTCTACGCGATATGATTTTTTTGGAAATAATCCCTGAGAAGATTCGCCCCTTATTTCAATGCTTATTTTTCCATTGTAATTATTGAACGGACCACTGACATAATTTCTATTCCCCAATCCATTATCCACTATCCCCATGTCGGCTACAATCCTGGTTTCATCTGTGATAGAAAGTCCATTCGTGTTAATACGAATTACAGGAAGGTTCGATGATTCAAATGGATCAGGATTTACAAACCACGAGGGCGTAGGTAAATACGAAACTGTATTATCAGATATTCCCACCGAGAGAAATACGTTGGACGACAAATCGGAAGACCCAAGATTCTCATTATGTACTTGAACGGCCAGGGTATTTTCACCATCAACAAGCAAACTGAGTTGTTGTGTAGTAAGAGAAAACCCTTCAGGAATTTGTCCCTGGTAAATTAATGCTTCATGAAGACCAGAACTGCCCTGAGTGTACGGCACCGTTACCTGATTACCCATAAAGGAGCGGGCGATTTCAACACCATTGAGATAGGCGATAAATCCATCATCATAATCAATATGCAGAATCGCCTCTTTTATTTTATCACGATTCACGATGGTAAATTTCTTACGCAAAAAGACGGAGAGTGTTGGGCTAATTACTGTACCATCGTCATTGTCGCCATAGCCAATTCCACCTTTACCTTGCAGCCAACTTTGATCATTGAAAGTAGCATTATTCCAATCAGCACCAGGTTCAGCATTGCTTATGTAGCGCCACATCATGCTGTCATACACTACCGTTTCCCAATGATCAACTGCGTTTTGTGCATGGACATTCTGAAAAGAAAAAACAGACGTCAAGATAAGTAGACGAGTCAACAAGAAGATTCTTCCTTTCAGTCCGTCCATCTTACTGATTTGACTTTCCTGGTGATGGATTGCTGAAGGCTTTCCAGGTAGGAGCACCATCTGTGGTTCTGCCAAATGATATATTTTCACTTTGTACTCCGAAAGTATACGAATCTATAGCTCTCCCATCAATGTAAAACAGCGCTACGTCCTCCCCTGCATTGGCTAAGGAAAAATTAAGATGTAGCGGTCCTTGGATTGACGTATTATCTGCCCACACAATCAAATATCCTCCTGCAGGTACGGTAGTGAGTGTAGGATTGTCTGACGGAACTTTATAACGGAATGGATTGGTCTTATCGTCAGACCAATACATACCCGCTATGTTTACGGCAGTGGTTCCTTGATTGTAAATTTCAATCCAGTCATCAAACTCAGGAATACCACTATCATTATCCGGGCAGCAACTGGTGTTAAATGCCATGAATTCATTAATCACCAAGAGCGGTAGAGGATCGGTATTCAGTAAGTAATCATGTGTTTTAGTTGGTGCCTCGGCCGGACTATAACTGGTTTTGTCATTAGTTCCTCTTACTTCCACATAATAATCCATCTTGCCCGTAGTGGCAGTAGCAGGAATGGTGGCCTGGTATGATGATCCCGTAAGTACCATAGCTACAGCCGTGAAAGGAGCACTATTCAAACTATAAAATAGCTTTACCGAAGCTATATTGCTGTTGGATACAAGCGTTGCTTCTATGGTCACCACTTGATCCATTGATGGAATCAGTGGTGTGCGATTAACTTTTACCACCGCAGGTGCCTGACTATTCCCATTGGAAATTCCTTTTGTAGGGTTTCCTGTAATTGCTACCGTAGCCGAGCCATCTGGAAAACGAGCATACGATTGACCATTATCCAATGCCGGAAATTCTACTTTATCGATCAACAATCCAGCCCCATTTTCAAGATAAACCGTTTCACCTGTTGACGTAAGTTTAAAATTTGTATCCAACCCTACCCCCAGGTCATTACAATTCAGGATCAGGAAACCCTTTGCAGGAACAGCCGTGCCAGAAGGCAACATGTATTTCCGAGTAGCGTCATCGTAAATGGCAAAACCACTTATGTCTTTTGATACATCAAGATCATTGTAAAGTTCAATCCAATCATCACCGGCAGAATACACCTCATTGATATAAATACCCACTGCTACAACCACTGGTTCCACTACCTCTTTTTTACACGCGTTAACACCAACTATCAATACAAACAATAAAAACAAAGAAGACCTCCTCACCGAATATATTTTCATAATTGTTAAATACAATTTTTAAAGATATGGTAATCGCAGAACTAAATAAAATAATTTTATAAGCGTAGGTAAACTATTAAATAGGCTATAATTTGGTTAGCTATCTTTATAAAAGGTTAGT
Source organism: uncultured Ohtaekwangia sp. (assembly GCA_964349405.1). Classification (GTDB taxonomy): domain Bacteria; phylum Bacteroidota; class Bacteroidia; order Cytophagales; family Cyclobacteriaceae; genus ELB16-189. The sequence goes on from CAYGGY010000007.1 coordinate 94,744, forward strand.
GATGAAAAAAACTTAAAATACGAAGAAAGTCATAAGATTGTAGTATCGATTGGGCACTCCTGTTCCAAGAGCAGTTAATGTTTCACAAATCTTTAGTTACCTATAACCCAATTGTTTTACGCTTAATGATACGTTTTATTTATGCCATTCCTTGCTCTCATCATTCGTTTCTCACCAGAAGCTATATTTTCGCGTGCCTTATCGATTATTTTATGGACACTTTTGCGAACCTTTTCTTTATTAGATTTAAAACTGTCTTTAATGGTAAATCGTTTTAAAACAAGCTTGAGTCGCAGAATCTCGATCCTTAATTTAAAGTTTTCGATTTCTTGCATCAAATGTTGTACGTTCGTGTTTTTAAGGAAGATTTTCTTTAGGTCATCCTCAAAAGAAATCAATGCTTTAATGATGTGTCGCTTTTGAGTCATAAACATTTCTTTGTCTGTAACCTTACCGGCATTCAACTCCTTTTCCACTTCATCAAGCTTACTGAGGAACTCTTTGGAAAGCTTCTCTACCTTTTGGATTGTTATTGCCATCCTTAGGTTTCCTAAATGAATTTTTAATTGTTTTTTTAGTTCTTCAAATTTCTCTTTTGCTTCCACCTTCCCTAACGCTAGCTGCAAGGTGAATTCATCTAACTCGCGATGTACTGCATTTAATCTATCGGTAAGGTTATGCTGGATAGGTTTTCCGATTGTCTTTTCTTTTGTATTCATGTTTTCAATCATAAAGATCATGCAATGAACATACATTACTATTATATTTAATGCAACGAGGGCCATCATGAGGGTTTAGGATTTTTATCATTCTTCCTTAAAAAAGCAAATCGTTTATTTAATTAATTAATTTGAATGGACTCAATTACGCATATCGCCTTAGGTGCAGCCGTAGGTGAATTGATGTTAGGAAAAAAAATAGGCAAGCGTGCCTTGATAATTGGAGCGTTAGTAAACAGCTTTCCGGATATTGATTTTCTAGCAGCCCTATGGCTCGCTCCGGCTGATAATGTATTAGCCCATCGGGGATTCACTCACTCCATACTTTTTATTGTATTATTTACATTCATCTTTTATTGGGGAGCTTTACGATGGGACAAACAAAAACGAGTAAGCAATACGCGATGGTTTTTGTTTTTTCTAGTACAGTTGTGGCTTCATTTGTTCGTTGATGCATTCAATGCTTATGGTGTAGGCTGGCTCATACCGTTAGATAATAGAAGGATTTCTTTCCATACTATATTTGTGGTTGACCCATTTTATTCATCCATTCTGATAGTAGCATTTATTTTGTTGATGCTAATTCCAATACAGAATAAGCATAGAATTAGGATCGCAGCATTAGGCTTTCTGATAAGCTCTATGTATTTGGGAACAGCTCTGGTTACTAAATATAAGGTCAGTCATGAAGTGCAAGCAGCACTCACAAAACAACGCATCAACTATCACCGTTATTTTACAACTCCTACCCCACTCAATACATGGCTTTGGTTTGCCGTTGCCGAAATAGATTCTGGTTATTACATTGGTTACCGTTCGGTATTTGATAAAACTGATTCCATACAATTTACTTATGTTGAACGGAATGAATATTTACTCCAGGAATGGCAGACTGATCATACACTGCGCCAATTAAAAAAATTCTCCCAAGGTTATTATACAGTTGCACTTAAAGCCGACACGCTTATTTTCAATGATCTTCGGTTTGGACAAACTGCCGGTTGGAATTCACCTAACTCACCCTTTGCTTTTCATTTTTACCTGAACTACCCAAAAGATAATTTACTAGTAATGCAACGCGGACGCTTTGCCCATTGGAATAAACAAACCGTTGAATCATTGGTAGCCAGAATAAAGGGTAATCAAGGAAATGAAAAATAAAAGTTACTCTCGTTGCTTGAAATAAAAGGTGAATAGAAACAGCATAACCCGGAAAATATCATAAGCACTTCGCTGTAAGAATTGATGGTATAAATTGGTGTGATTTTTATACTCTTCTTCTGTTATTCTTTTACAATCATCCTGAATAATCTTTTCAATGCTTTGCTCTGTTTGTTTGGCAAATTCCGGATTATGAACATCGAGATTAAGCTCTATGCTTGCATAGGCACTGATGTTATTTACATTATAAGATCCTAATGTAAGCCATTGCCCGTCACAAACCGCCATTTTTCCATGAAGTATATTTTTTTGATACTCATAAATCTCTATCTTATTTCTCAGTAACCAACGATACATATATCGTTCAGCGTGTTTCGCTAAAGCCACATCAGACATACCGGTCATGACCAGCTTGATTTTTATTCCTTTTTTTGCCGCCACGCGAAGGTTTCTTCTCAATATTTTCCCTGGAAGTAAATAGCTAGATACAATCGTCACTCGTGACGTGGCATTTCGTAGCATCTTCAAATAGCTGGCAGTTATTTCTTTCCTGCCACGCACCCAATCATTCACGCGAATATTTATTGGTTGATCAGGCAGAATTAATCTCTTTTTTCTAAGCCGGGTTCTGGTAATCTCAAGAATTTCAAATTTCCTTAAATCTTCGCAAACCCTTTCCAATTTCGCAGCGGCCTCCCCTTCCACATATAAAGCCCAATCAAGCCAAGCTGAACGTTCAACCGTATCATTGTAATTATTACTGATGTTAATACCCCCAACTAAAGCCATACATCCATCGACCACCACAACCTTATGATGCATCCTTCTTCCAAAATAAAAATACTTGCTCCTTAAGAGTGGGTTAAAATACCGGAATTGAACTCCTGATAATTCTAGTTGTTTAATAAACTGTTCCGAAAGATTTTGAGAGGCATATCCATCGACCACAACAAAAACCTTAACTCCTCGCTTTGCAGCATCCATTAAGGCTTGGGCAACTTGAGTGCCTGTTTGATCTTCTTCGTAAATATAAATTTGAAGATGGATACGTTTTTGCGCTGAGAAAATAAGTTTTTCAAGAAGATCAAAATATTCGTTACCACTCCAAATAAGGTGTGTAATGCGTTGTTCCGTTTTTTTAAATCCCTTTTCTCTTATTTCCATCAATGGAACCGATTTCATCGCTAGTGGAAAATTATTCCGACTAAATATCCACAACTAAAAAATCATTTCACATGATAATTATCAAAGAATATGTGTGCAAATATGGCGACTTTGACTCCTTCAATATGCATCAATTTTTAGGGTTCAGAATTTAATTGCGACCTATTCTGTACCTTTGCGGCTTATTTTACTTTTCAATGATTGCAGCAAATAATGTTTCATTACAATTTGGCAAACGAGTACTGTTTGACGAGGTAAACCTGCGGTTTACTGCAGGTAACTGTTATGGGGTGATTGGGGCGAATGGAGCCGGAAAATCAACATTTTTAAAAATCCTATCCGGTGATATTGACCCAACCCGTGGCTCTGTTACCATCGATCCCGGCAAGCGCATGGCCGTATTACGTCAAAATCACTACGAATTTGATGAAGTGCCGGTGCTTGATACGGTAATGATGGGGCACACCCTTCTTTGGAAAATCATGAAGGAAAAGGATGCAATTTACGCAAAGCCTGATTTCTCTGAAGAAGATGGCATTAAGGCTTCTGAACTGGAAGCAGAGTTTGCTGAACTGAATGGCTGGAATGCTGAATCAGATGCCGCATCATTACTCAGCGGTTTGGGAATCATCGAAGAAGACCATTATAAATTGGTAAAGGAATTAAGTGGAGCCCAAAAAGTAAGGGTATTGCTTGCCCAGGCTATATATGGAAACCCTGATATACTGATTCTGGATGAGCCAACCAATGACCTGGACATTCATACGGTGAGCTGGCTGGAGGATTTTTTACTGGAATTTAAAAATACTGTAATCGTTGTTTCTCACGATCGCCACTTCCTTGACACGGTGTGCACGCATGTCGTAGATATCGATTTTAAAGTAATACGGTTGTTTACCGGCAATTATTCTTTCTGGTATCAATCCAGTCAATTGGCATTATCACAGCGCTCCTCTGCCAATAAAAAGGCAGAAGAGAAAAAGAAGGAGCTGCAGGAATTTATTATGCGCTTTAGCGCCAATGCTTCAAAATCAAAACAGGCAACAAGTAGAAGAAAGTTGCTGGAGAAAATAAATCTGGACGACATTCAGCCTTCAACACGAAAATATCCAGCAATTATTTTTCAACAAAAACGTACAGCTGGAGATCAGATTTTACATGTAGAAAATCTTACTCACTCACTGAATGGTATTACCCTATTTAAAAACCTGGACTTCTTCGTCAACAAGGGTGAGAAAATAGCCTTTCTTGGTAAAGATAGTTTAACCATTACTACCTTGTTTCAATTATTAGCTGGTGAATTGAAACCCGATAAAGGTGAATTTAAGTTTGGGCAAACAATTACGCCAGCCTATTTGCCTGTTAATAATGAAAGTTATTTCCAATCGAATGATAATTTGATTGATTGGTTGCGCCAGTTTGCCGATGATGAAAACAAAGACGAGGTGTACATTCGTGGTTTCCTTGGCAAGATGTTGTTTTCCGGTGAAGAGGTTTTCAAAAAATGTGGTGTATTATCTGGCGGTGAAAAAGTTCGTTGCATGATTTCTCGCATGATGCTGGCCGGAGCCAACCTGCTGATTTTGGACGAACCTACCAACCATCTTGATCTGGAATCAATCACGGCATTTAACAACGCGTTGAAGGACTTCCCAGGCACGGTATTATTCACTTCTCACGATCATGAATTCACTCAAACAGTCGCTAACCGTATTATCGAGATTACACCAAACGGTTATATTGATAAACTAATGACTTATGACGAATACATTTCCAGCGAACCTGTAAATGCACAAAAAGAAGCCTTGTATGCGTAAGTGAACTATCATGTATATAAAACAAAAAAGAGGCGCTTGCCTCTTTTTTGTTTTTAGTAATGCCTATCGAATTAATCAAAAAGACCTAATGCCTTCATCCTTTTTTCTATACGAGTAACCTGTGCCGTCATCTCGAGATCATTGTAAATTATATAAAGAGCATCCAACACTTTAGAATCGTCAGGACTTAGTTTTTCGCATTTTTCCCAATAAGGAAGTGCCACTTTCAATTTCTCCTGATATATTTTATCTAGTTCTACCTTCTTTTTAAAATCTTCCTTCGAATTTCCAAGTTGGTTCATTTGAGCCTTCACTTCTTTGGCATCAAAATAAATAATATCTGCCAAACCAAGTTGAGGTTCAAAATATTTCGCGTCCAGCTTAATGGCTTCTTCATACCATTTACGAGCCTCCACAGGATCCTTTAATTCAGCACTAATCACACCTAAAAAGTATCTTGATTCTTTGTTGTCTGGTTCAGCTTGTGCTTGTTTTAACATTACCTGCTTAGCTTCAGGTAAGCGATTCATCTTTACATACATATCCAACTCATACTTTGGAAACTCTGAGTTGTTAGGGAATTTCTTCACCATGTCCTGAGCTATCTTAAGTGCAGCATCATTATCTTTTTTCTTGTCGCGATAAATGCTGAACAACATGATATATGAATCCGCATTGGTTCCGCCTTTTTCATGATACTTGTTTATGTATCCGAGTGATTTATCCCATTCCTCAGCCGAAGGGCCGAAAAACACCCCGGCATTCATTAAAATTGATGTGTCGTTTGGAATGAAATACAACGTACGCTCCGTAAACTCAAAAGCTTTTTTGTAATCTTTTTCATCCTGATATGCTTTTATGGCCGTATTGAAATAACTCTGTGCAAGAAATGCATTAATCTGTTCATTCATCATCGGAAAACCAACTGCATCATTCACAAAAGCAGGTGTTTTTCCATTGTCAATTTCGTTAGCTTTTTCAAAGGCTTCTTTGGCTACAGGGAAACCATCCGGTATCAATGATTTGTATTTCTCCACTTTTGTCGTATCAATACCTGCGTAGATAAGCCCTTTCAAATACCACGCCTTCGCAGCATTCTTTGACGGATTACCCTTTTTATCAACCATGAATTCCTGGCTGGTGGTAGTAATATCAATAATAGCTTTGGCTTCATCAAATTTACCGGCACGCAACGCCTTCTCTGCATTTGTTACACTGGGTTTAATTGCCTTTTGAGCCAATGATACAAATGGCACCAAAAGGACCAGCATGATTACTATCTTTTTCATTTTAAAATTTAGGTTTAAGTTCACGTTAGTTTATTCTGATTTGTTAATTATTCTGGTTGTGTTGTAGTCTCTTCTTCCGTCAAATCACCTTCAATTTTTTGAATTTTCTCCACCGATGAAATGGCATCGTCTTCGTTAAGTTTTATCAACCTTACTCCCTGCGTGGCTCTCCCCATCACTCTCAATTGGGCCACACTGATTCGTATACTAATTCCTGACTTATTTATAATCATCAAATCATCATTATCGACAACTTCCTTAATTGCAACAAGCTTGCCAGTTTTTTCTGTAATGTTGATTGTCTTCACGCCCTTACCTCCTCTGCGGGTAATGCGATAATCTTCAATCGATGACCTCTTTCCAAATCCTTTCTCAGAAACCACAAGCAGGTTTGCATCTTCACGAGAAATACATACCATTCCAATCACTTTGTCTAAATCGGATTCTAATGTAACGCCTCGTACACCAGTAGCGGTTCTGCCCATCGGTCTTACATCACTTTCTTTAAAGCGAACAGCTTTGCCTTCACTCTTCGCGATGATAATATCGTTGGCACCGTTCGTCAATGCAGCATTTAATAAGCGGTCGCCCTCGTTGATCGTAATGGCTGTAATGCCATTTGCCCTCGGTCGTGAATAGGCCTCCAACGATGTCTTTTTAATAGTTCCCTTCTCTGTGCAAAGAATGACAAACGTGTTGTTAATGTATTCACTATCATCGAGGCCTTTAACATTTAATACCGCTTTTACTTTATCTCCTGGCTGTATGTTTAGTAGGTTTTGAATAGCTCTCCCTTTGGATGTTTTTGTACCTTCTGGAATCTCATACACTTTCTTCCAATAAACCTGGCCAAATTCGGTGAAGATGAGCAGGTAATTATGGGCATGACCGATGAATAAATGTTCTGTAAAATCATCCTCCTTGGTAGTGGCTGATTTTGAGCCAAATCCGCCTCTGCCCTGAGTACGGTATTCAGAAAGTATCGTTCGTTTCACATAACCCTGATTAGAGATGGTGATCACCATTTCTTCATTAGGAATCATGTCTTCCATAGTAATATCATCATCACTATGAACTACTAACGTTCTGCGCTCATCTCCGTATCTTTCTTTAATCTCGGCAAGTTCATCTTTAATGATGCCCATGCGTACAGACTCATTCGCTAAAATTTCGTTTAGTCGGTCAATAAGTGCTTTAACTTCTTTGTATTCGTTTTGAATTTTGTCACGTTCCAGGCCAGTAAGGCGCTGTAGTCTCATTTCCAAAATTGCTTTTGCCTGAATTTCAGAAAGATTAAACTGAACCATCAATCCCTCTCTGGCTACTTCAGGATCCTTGGAATTACGTATCAACGCAATTACTTCATCAAGGTGATCTAAAGCTATCAGGTACCCTTCAAGAATATGCGCTCTCTTTTCGGCTTCACTTAATTCATACCTGGTTCTACGCACGATCACTTCATGCCTGTGATCAACAAAGTGTACAATCAAATCCTTCAGGTTCAATGTTTGAGGTCTTCCTTTTACAAGGGCCACATTGTTTACACCGAAAGAAGATTGAAGTTGTGTGTATTTAAATAAATTATTCAGTACAACATTGGGGATAGCATCTTTTTTAAGATCGTATACTACGCGATATCCATCGCGGTCTGATTCATCGCGAATGTCACTGATCCCTTCAATTTTTTTCTCGTTGACTAAGGCAGCTGTCTTTTCAATCATCATTGCCTTGTTCACCATATACGGAACTTCGGTAACAACAATCTGATCCTTACCAGTATTGGAAGTGACTATCTCAGCTTTCGCCCTGATTACAATCCTGCCCCTTCCTGTAAGGAAAGCTTCCTGCACTCCCTGGTAGCCATAAATGATTCCGCCTGTTGGGAAATCAGGAGCAGTAATATGTTTCATCAGTTCAACAATCGTTATCTCGCGATTATCGATGTATGCAATGATACCATCTACAATTTCCCTTAAGTTGTGAGGAGCCATGTTAGTAGCCATACCCACCGCTATTCCGGAAGATCCGTTCATTAACAAATTCGGAGCCTTGCCCGGCAATACCGTAGGTTCGGTAAGCGAATCATCAAAGTTGGATTGAAAATCTACTGTTTCTTTATTAATATCGGAAAGCAACTCTTCTGCTAGTCTGCGTAACCGAGCCTCTGTATATCGCATGGCAGCAGGAGAGTCACCATCGATAGAACCAAAGTTTCCCTGACCATCGACCAGCGTATAGCGTAACGACCAATTCTGAGCCATGCGCACCATCGTGTCATAAACTGAAGAATCCCCATGAGGGTGATACTTACCCAACACCTCCCCGACAATTCTGGCAGATTTTTTATAAGGCTTGTTATAGTTAACACCCAAATCAAGCATTCCGTACAATACGCGCCTATGCACTGGTTTTAAACCATCTCTCACATCGGGTAACGCTCTTGAAACAATGACCGACATCGAGTAGTCGATGTAGGCACCCCGCATCTCATCTTCAATATTGATGGGTATTATGTTCTGTCTTGCCGGGGGTAAATTACTTTCTTCTGCCACGTAGTATAGGGGGTTAAAATCCGTTTATGAAAACCATCAAAAAAGGCTCTAAAAACGGAGGTGCAAGATAATTAAAATTAAGGAAATGTGAGATTAAAATGAGGCCGGAAAATAAAGGATTTAATGTAAATAAAACCCGTGAACGTGAGCGGTAGAATCCCGTTTAATACGGGTTAAGTTTCCTCTTGTTTTTACCCTTATACTTGATCAGAGTTGGGTGGTTTTCCCCATAATTCGGATTCTGCTTTTTATAAAAAGGATGTACCCTGCTTCGGTATTCTTTGTTACCATGAGCATGGTTCATTTGAATATTACATTTGCTGTGAAAACATTTTGGCAAATCGGGAATAGAGTAAGTGAGTCCCACTTGCAAATAAGCCGCATTCAAACGATGCTTGATTGATTTGTCAACAATGGTAAGTGTATAATTTTTAAAATCGAGCGATGGTCTGGCAAATAATCTCCAGTATTCCGAAAGCTCACGTTCAATGGTAACACCGACATTTACATTTATTCCTTTCTTAATAAGGCCCATGTCAAAATTTTTACCGGGTTTGAAACCGCCAATTTGAAGGTTGCCTGTAAAGAGATAATTCTGAACCCTATAAAAAGAGTATCCTACCATGCCATAGTACTTTTTCATGATCCCGGAAGGGTTGCCAGGCTGAAAGCTTGAAATCTTATCCGTATGGGTGATTGGATTTAATTTCCCTATAAACATTGCTTCATATCCATACCCAGCACCTATCCTTATTTTCTTTATTTCATAATGGATCATAACATGTAACGGGAAATTAAGCGCGTTACCTTTAAATCCAAGTTTGGCGGTATCGGAACTAATGAGATAGCTATCTGGTAGTGCAGAAAGGGTATCTCCCACCAATTTATTTACCCAATTTGAATAACGTGGGGTAGCGCTCACCCCCGAAGGGAAAATCCGTGGATCGTACCCGGTACGTTGAAAAACTCCAAATCCATCCAGCTTATGACTAACATACGTATTACCTACCCCAACACTGGCGCTGAATTTTACATTCTTCAGGATGGTACGCAGTGGGTAGCTTTTACGCTTTGCATAAATCGTCTCCAATGGAAAGGTAGGCTTCTCATCATCCTGAGCCTGAACTGCTTCCGAAAGAAATAGAAACAGTAAAAACGAACATGATATATAAAGCCGGCTTGTCAGGATTGTTAATTTAAGCGTTAAAGATAATCAGGTAATCATGGAAGACAAAACACCAACGCGTCAATAACCATATTGAGGATAGCCACTTTCTAACGAACTAAATGTATGAAACAGTATCTGACCCTTTTTTGCTTCATAGGTAAATTGCTGTTCTGTGGCCTCACGGGATGGTGATTGTAACCGAAAATTGACACTATTTTTTCCAACGGCCAACGGCACGCGAGCATAGTAAATACTATGGGGAAGAGTTTGCCAATTTCGAGTATCTGCTTTTTCAGTGAGCGCGTTGATCATGCCGAGTACAGAACCAAGGGTCTTATCTTCTTTTTTTACTTCATATTCGGTCGCTTTCTTTAGCGCAACCCTGATCAACGCTTTGCTTAATTCCAGATTCATTCTCTGCTGAAGACTTTTAAAGGCAATTTTGTTTACGTTTTCAAGAAGTTGAAGTGAAACCGTTTCATCCAGAATCGAAAGTGATGCATTAGTAAAATACGTGGGGCGCTCGATGTATCTGGGAAAGGCAACCCGAAAAAACTCAATACTACTCAATCCCCTTCTATCTTTCTCATTGTAATTATCGATTCGAAAAGGAAATGTTAATCCTAACTCAGCATTCGTAAAATAAATCCAATTATCCCTTCGGCTTACCATAAAAGTAATACCCCATTCTGCTTTTACCGGGCCCAAACCATTATGCCAAAAAAAAATCAACTCCCCTCCTTCCGGGGAATGAAATTCAAAGTCATTCATGTCAAATTCCGTTTTATACCTTTCAAATTCATCGGTCATTCCACTAAGAAAGGCTGTACGTAACAAATCTATTTTAAGTTGATCTGGTGCATTCAACTGAAACAATTTGTAATAGTCGTCTTCGTAAATCTCAAACGCATTGCGATAAGCAATGAAGGCGTTATTATAATCTTTGTCTACTTCATAAATAATACCCATCAGCGTATGAACAAATGCATCTCGTTGATATTTGTTATCACTTTCATAACGATCGCTTAGCTGCTGCAACCGAATGTTGAGTCTCCGGCATTCAACCAGTGCCTGTTCTGTTTTTCCCATCTTTAAAAAATTCAAGGCTTTATAATACAACAGCATCAGGTGCTCGTGATCTTCACCTTTATAGGTAGTTACCGTAGGATTAGTGAGATAAGAAGCGGCCTCATAGAGGTAATTCTTGCGATAATCTTCTCCAAATAAAAAAGCTTTCTCAAGGTATCCGTTACTTTCTTCATAACGTCCCATCATAGACAACACCAACCCATTGTTTACATAAAACAGAAACTCTCTTTTACCATTTGCTTCTGAAGCATTGGCTTGCAGGGTTGCCAGCGCACTGGTCAGATTACCTCGTTCAAATTCCTGGTTAAAATTATAGTTGGATTGATAATACGTTGCACAAGAACCAAGTGTAACTAACGTGGAGAGAATACTAAATCGTACGAACAAAATTTTAGATATTCCCATGACTAATAGAAAGTCAACTCTGAAGAAAATAAAAGATTAGTTCTTTATATATTTTTTAATTTCCTGTTGTCCGTACCAAACCCGCTTGCTTGTTTCGACATCGGTGAGAAAAAGAGTCGTGATGTAATTTACCACTCTGTTTTTATTATAAACATCAGTCTCAGAAGTCATTTCTCCGAACAACATCAGGTTGGCTCCTAATTCCTTTCCCCAACTAGCCATCGTTGCAGGATCGGCAAAATCTTGCTGTTGGGCCCGCTCTTCTCTAAGCTTATCACGAAACACATCCGATTCCACCAAATCAGCGAGACCTGAATTAAAAATAGCCAACTCCAACTTCTTCACATAGTTGTCGGCATCAATATGTTCGCTGGTCTTATTACGAATTTGACCTACGATAATGGCGGGTTTCCTACCGAGAGCTTGTGCATAATCTTTAAACTTTGGACTATTCAGTAATTCGGTTATCATTTTATCGGCTACCTGCCTAGAGTCGGTATCATTCCACCGGCCGCTTAAATCAATTTGTTTATTTGGTTCTATTCTTGAAACCGTGCGGGCACAGGAAAAAAGCGTAGAGAGAAGAATTAAAAGTATTAATGATCTCATAATGAAAATTTTAATAGTTTAATCCGAAATTCAGGCTAATGTAAGCCTTAGATACTCTTTAAACGCTGAATAACCTCCTTTGGGTTTGGGGATGAAAACACAAAATTACCAGCCACCAACACGTTGGCACCAGCGTCAAGCAAAGGTTTGGCGTTTTGTTGATTTACACCGCCATCAATTTCAATCAGCGCTTTCGACTGTTGACTTTCAATTAAGGTTTTTAATTCAGCAACTTTTTGATAAGTGTTTTCAATAAACTTTTGCCCACCAAAACCGGGATTTACTGACATCATGCAGATCAAATCAATATCTGCAATGGTATCCTTAAGCAAGGCTACATTCGAATGAGGATTCAGGGCTACCCCTGCTTTCATACCAGCCGCTTTTATTTGCTGAATCGTACGATGTAGATGCGTACTTGCCTCCAAATGCACTGTTAAAATTTCCGCACCCGCTTTTTGAAATGTTTCTACATAACGCTCCGGTTGCACAATCATCAGATGAACATCCAACGGTTTTTTCGCATGCTTCTTAATAGCTTCAATGACAGGAATCCCAAATGAAATATTAGGAACAAAAACGCCATCCATCACATCTACATGAATCCAATCTGCCAGGCTCTCGTTGATCATAGTTACTTCCCGTTCAAGATTGGCAAAATCAGCCGCCAGGATGGAGGGTGCGATAATAGGCATGTGAATAATAATTTTTATTTACACAAAGATAAAGTATCCTTTAATTGAATACTACTTGAATACTGCTTTCTGTTGGATTCAATTTTTATTGCACTCTTTTACATTTCAAACATTCTGATCAGAGCCTAAATATTTTCTCCAATTACGTCACCCCGAGGTACTAAAGTCCAACTGGAAACATAAATCTGTAGCCTATGATTGACATGTGTAATAAGCTCAATCAGAAACCAAACATCATAGTGGGAGCAAAAAGGTTATCTTTCCGTCTAAAGTTTCACAAACTTCAAAATAGTGATTTGCGCGCCTGACTGGACACGCATAAGATAAAGCCCTGCCTGAAGTTTGGAGAGATCATACTCCAATGGATTGTTTAACCAACTAATATTTTCACTGAATTCTTCTGTAAGCCTACCTTGCGAATCGAAAATGGCTATTTGAAGAGGTGCATTGACAAGTGATTTCAATTTTATTTGTATGCTATTGCCCGTTACCGGATTCGGATAAATACTAACTAACTCCTGTGACTGCTCCCTTTCAATATAATTCTTAATTGCTCTGAAATGAGGCAATCCATACCCCATTAAATTATCAGGATTGTTTGCCTTATCGGCAGAGTTTATGATTGCATCATAAATCTGAAGCGAACTCAGGGAAGAATAGGCTTGCAACACACCTGCTACGAGGCTGGCTATTAAAGGACTGGCCAAAGAAGTGCCACTTGCAGTGCCAAGTGCTCCTGTGGATCTAATAACACTGGTGCCTGAGCCCATCGCAACAACATCTGGTTTAAACCGATTATCTACTGTTGGCCCCTGCGAACTAAATCCACTTAAAGCTCTAAGCGCACTCACAGAACCAACGGCCAAGATCCCTTCCGCATCGGCAGGCGGTGTAACCAATTTCCATGAATTTCCGCCTTCATTTCCAGCACTGCATACTACCAAGATTCCTTTCTCAATTGCCTTGCGCGCGGCACGAGAAATTACGGCAGTGTTGCCATTCAGATCTGACTTGGCATAATCCATCGATGAATCATCAAACTGGTTGTAACCCAAGGAAGAGTTTATAACGTCTACGCCTGCACTATCGGCTCGTTCGGCTGCGACTGTCCAATTATATTCTTCAACACGGTATTCGCTGCTCACATCTTCCGTTATGTATAAAAAATAGTCTGCCTTGTAAGCTCCTCCCGTGTAAATGCCAGCCGTATTAGCGGCCATTACCGAAAGTACCTCGGTGCCGTGATCATCATTCTGATACACCTGATTGGTATTGTTAACAAAATTGAATGTTTGCTTTATGCGATTTTCTGTAAACAAAAGTGAAAACGGTGTACTTAGGTTTACACCTTGAAATCCACTATCAAAAATGGCTATTTGAATTCCCTCACCCAAATATCCCATTGTATGCATTTCGTCTAAACCAATTTGTTGTAATTGAGTCTGGTTAACAACCTGGCTGGCATTCGTGTTTTTCTTTTGCTTTGATGTATGTACTCTTCCTCCTATTATTTTCTTACCTGGCGCAATTAATATCGAGCCACTTACAAAAGTCAATGAATTGATACTTCCTATAAGGGATGCATCGGCCTCAATAAGAACACCATTCCACCAGCGTGAAGTAAAGTAGGTAACTGCACCAGTAAGTTTAACCTGGTTCACGTAATCAGGATTTACGGGAAGGTCTTCTACGGTAATAGCGATATTTTGCTTTTGCCTCTTCGCAATTGTTTTAGTTGAAAGAAATTGGGATGGATCTGTAATTGAAAATGGTGTGCCAATCTTATCCTTAAAAAAAATAAAATATTGGTTTGATTGTGCATCTGAATTAGAATAAGTGAGAATAAAAAGAAGTACAATAATCTTATATCTTGCCATGCTCTTTCAGGCTTTGTATAAGAACTCCTGCTTTGTCACCATTACATATTGAACCATTACAGTTGATGTATTGATTTATCTCTTTATAAATCAACCCCACATCTTTTGCATAAACTTCTTTTCGCTGATCGGTTCCAACAATATTATCCTGAAAGTTATTATGAGTTACTGTTAGGGCATTAGCTGCTTCAAATCCGGACGGCAAGGTAATCGATTCTTGCTGTTCTGAAATTACATATTGATCACTATTGTTATCTGTTAAAATATTACCATCATAAGGCAAATTCACATTAAATGGATTTTCATCCACCTTCAGATTGTTATATTGATTTCCATCCCACGCTACGTTCAGTGCTGGCGGAAAAACTAGTTTGACAAACAACACATTCCCTTCATTTTGTATAACGCTGTTATTGACCACCTTCGCTGACCATGTGTCGAGGCTTACCCAATTATCAGAAGCGCTTGCTCTTTTCTCACGTACCAAAATATAGGTAACTACTCCTTGCTGATTTATGCTTGAGTCAGTGATCGTTACCTTAAGCTCATAAGAAGTTTTGGTTTCAATTGATTGGACAATGTGAGTTTCATCTACCTGATAAATAGAATAATTGTCCACTTGCAAGGGATAATATTCTAAACCAAAATCGGGGATCACCTGATCTTTGGTGGAACAGGAAAATATAATGAAGCCGAATACCAGAAAAACACCAAAACCTTTTCTCATTATGAGCAATTTCATTTCAAAGTTATTTTTTCTTTTTGATATTTGAGCCATGTCACTTAAAACCAAAGTAAAAGCTGGAAATATCACCAACTTAAGCGATGCCCGCTATTGTGCAGGCATGGGCGTGGATTGGCTGAGTTTTCCGGCAGATGTTGTTAATCCTGTTACCTTCAAAGAGATAACCAACTGGGTAAACGGCCCACAATTAGTATTGGAAGTAACAGAAGCAACCCTCGTTGGTTCAATTACAGAATATGCTGTAGATACTTTAGAAATTGCCTCTACTCAATTGGATCTGATTAATCATTTTTCCACCATGGAATGGATGATTAGGCTTCCATTATCTTCATGGGGTGAACAAAAAAATAAACTTTTACCCTATGCAGATAAAATCAACTATTTGGTATTAGAACTCGATAATCAGGATTTACAAATCATAGCCGACATTACCGCGCACTTCAAAGTCCTGATTAATTCAACCGATACGCTTGAATTGGATCGCTTACTTACATTACCGATTAGTGGAATAAATGTGGCCGGAGAAAATGAGCTTAAGCCAGGACTTAAAGATTTTGAAAGACTTTCTTCCATTCTGGAAGAACTGGAGATTATGGATTAATCTACTATTCTTCTGTAAAGCGAAACCTAAGGTACTTTATCTTTTCACCTTGCGCAGCAAACATCTCCTCGTACTTGGTTTTGATGTCATAACATTCCGGCCTTAAATCAGATTCATAGAGATCGTGTGTATAGGCAAAATCCACCAAGTCATTTCTCATTGATAATTCTTCCAATGTAAAATTGAAAAGGTCTGTGTTGTCTGTTTTAAATCTAAAGTAGCCACCTGGCTTCAGCAGTTTCTTATACATATCAATGTAACGGGAGCTGGATAATCTTCGTTTGGCATCGCGCTTTCGCGGTCGAGGATCAGGGAACGTGAGCCAGATTTCATCCACTTCACCAGGCACAAAAAAACTCTCGACAAATAAAATATCGGTACGCAAAAAGGCCACGTTGGTAAGCTGCTCATCCACCGCCCAGGTGCTTCCTTTCCAGAGCCGATCGCCCTTCTTATCAACTCCAATGAAGTTTCGATTCGCCATAGCACGAGCCATCCCTACTGAATATTCCCCACGACCACATGCGAATTCGATCGTAATTGGGTTTTCGTTTTTGAATTGAACGCTATTCCAGTTGCCTTTTATTGTTTGAAATAATTCTTTTCCTGGTTCAATCACATTTTCCCTGCCTGCAATTATTTCAAAACGCCTGAGTTTACTCTTCATTAGTAATCAACGATTATAAGTTTTCAATTTCCGCTACCACAAAGGTGCTACCTCCCACAAAAATGAAGTCATTGGAAGAACTATTTTCTTTTGCTGCCTGAATGGCATCATTCACATTTTTGAAAATCACGCCTTTTAGCCCGAAGTCTTCCGCTTTTGCACACAACTCATTGGCAGGCATTGCACGCGGTATAGAAGCCTCACAAAAATAATACGTAGCCTCCTTTGGCAATAAACTAAGTACCTTAGATACATCTTTATCTTTCACCATTCCAATTACCATATGCAAATGGTGATATTTCGTTTGAGTTATCTGTTGCACGATTTCACGGATTCCGCCTTCATTGTGCCCCGTATCACAAATAATCAACGGGTTTTCATTTATTGTTTGCCAGCGACCACGAAGCCCGGTACGCAACATTACCTCCTTCAAACCGACCACAATGTGTTGGTCAGAAATCTCAAATCCAGCTTTTCTCAATTCTTCAATACTAGCCAACACACCGGCCAGGTTCTTGGTTTGATAAGCTCCAATCAAATCTAACTTAAATACATATTGTTGATTCTTATGCTCAACTGAATAAAGACCATTCGGCTTTCGTGTCACATTAATTTGATCGGTGGCAAAAATAATGGGGCTTTTACACTCATTAGATTTTGCTATGAAAACGTTTTCTACTTCAGGTTGTCGCTCACTAATTACCACTGGAATGGTAGGCTTAATGATTCCGGCTTTCTCCGTACCAATTTTCTCCAATGTATTACCTAGCAAATCCATATGATCCCAACTGATGTTGGTAATCAACGAAAGCACCGGGGTAATTACATTAGTAGAATCAAGTCGCCCTCCCAAACCTACTTCGATGACTGCTACATCTACTTGTTGATTAGCAAAATAATCAAACGCCATGACTACCGTGATTTCAAAAAAGGAAGGTTGTATTTTTTCAATCAAAGGTTTAATCCTCTCTACAAAGTCGACAACAAATTCCTGATCAACTTCTTGCCCATTAATCCTTATTCTTTCTGTAAATTCTTTCAGGTGTGGCGAAGTGTATAAACCGGTTTTATAACCGGCCGTTTGTAGCACGGAGGCAAGCATGTGCGAGGAACTTCCCTTGCCATTGGTACCTGCTACGTGTATGGACTTAAATTTGTGTTGAGGGTTACCCAATGCCTCACAAAGGGCAAGGGTATTCGTTAAATCCTTTTTAAAAGCAACCGCTCCAACACGCTGAAACATGGGAAGGTTTTGATACAAATAATTCAGCGTTTCCTGATAGGTCATAGACAAAATTCGCAGCGAAATTAGTTTATATGCAAGGAAATAAAAAAAGCCATCCTTGAGCTGGCTTTTTTATTTGTGAGAAATTTAACTCGTATTCTATTTGCCTAACTTAATAATTTTGAAGCCGGCTGAAATTTGAAATACCTGATTTTTCGTTTGTTCGTTATTGATACCGTCATTGATCTTAGATAAACCCAGGTTATAACGCGCATCCAAAGTTAATCCAAAAGGCAGATCCCAACCGGCACCCAATGCCAGACCAAAATCAGAACCTTTATAAAAGTCTTTTGCGTTTTGAACCGTGGTGATTCCTTGAATTGTATTTTTAATTTCACCTCCCGACAAAAAACCAAACTGCGGGCCAACCTGCAGGTTGATTCCGGCTACGGTGTACAATTTTAATATGATGGGTATGTTTATGTAATCAAAATTTGCTGCTCCACTACCCGAGTTGAATTGAAAGTTAGAACCTTGACGGGAAAATAACAACTCGGGCTGAATCCCAATCTTGGTTAGCTTGATAAGTGCAAATGCCCCTGCGTGAAAGCCCGTCCTATTCTTGTAATTAGTGCCCACACTGGAGTTTACATCTAAATTCGCAAAGTTAGGTCCACCCTTAATACCTAAGGCAAATTGTGCCTGTGCACCTGCCTGATATGCAATTCCACTTAACACAACTAAAGCGATGACGAAAATATTCTTTTTCATAATAAATTGGATTAAGTATATATTTCTAGATAACAAATAGCCTGCCAGTAGTTTTTTTAGAATGTAACAGCACAAAGGAAAGTTCTTTCCTATTATTTTTTTGATATATAAACAAATACACCGACACGAATAAATAAACCGGAATTATAACGTTTTGTATCACTCATATCTTTTGATACGGTAGAAGCATACCCAATCTGAGGCTCAAACGTAATGAACTCATTTATAGGAAGAAGATACCCTCCTGCCAACCCCCAACCTGAAATCTTATCTTTTGAAGTACTATTATAATAATTTGATTTGGATGTCCCAAGACTAAACGATGCCTCACCATAAAATTTATCAAAATAATAACGACCAAATGGAGACATTACAATAGAATTAGTAATACTTTTTTGCCCGCTTCCATCCTCTTTATAGGTACTATTTCCTATTGAAATTTGTGCACCTACTGCAATATTATTAGTTATAAAATAACCTGCCTGCGGAGATAAGGTAATGCTGGTTGATTTTCCTGAAGTAACGGTACTTTGTCCTGACAATTTATATTTGTATGTATTAAACGTGGTTCCCAATGACGAAGTCCCTCCTACTAAAAAGGCACCTTTCTTGGTAAACTGTGCATACCCAACTGTGGTGGTAAATGCTATCAATAAAACAAGTAAAAATAAATTTTTTATTTTCATATATCGTTAAATTTTAATATCGCATTCTATCAGTTTTTTGCAAGCAGGATTCTCGTGTGATTTAATTTCGTAAAGATATTAATCGAGCAAATAAATGAATCGCCCTAATAACGGTAAAAGTGATCAATAATTGTTTCAAAGGCCCAATTCAGGATTCTTACCTTTCATTTTTCTATAAAAAGTAAGAAGTACACTCATGTCTTCTTCAAAATGATCAGTAGGCACCAGCGGACGGCCTATCACGATTGTTTTTGTTGAAAAATCGAACCCTACTGGCACGATTGGCACGTTTGCACCTTTAGCAATATAATAGAATCCGGTGCGCAACTTTTCCACCTTTTTCCGGGTACCCTCTGGGGCCAACGCCAGAATAAAATTTTCATGCGAATTAAAAATATCAATTGCCTGATGCACCACATCATGACTACTAAAACGATCAACCGGGTATCCACCCAACATTCTAAAAATCCATCCGAACGGTGGTTTGAACAAAGATTCTTTACCTAGAAATTTTGAATGCTTCATCTTCATAATACTGCGTGCCATCACACCCAATGGAAAATCCCAATTGCTGGTATGAGGAGCCACCGCCACAATGTATTTCCTCACATCACGAGGAAAATCGCCTTCAATCTTCCAGCCTAATAATTTAAAAACCAATATATATAAGGGACGTAGCATCAATTCAATTGATCAATTAAATGATCATCAGCAAGGTAAGGTATCGTTACCATCATAGATTCAGAAATTTCTTTTTCGATAGTTGTGAGGGCTCCTTGATTTCGAGCCCACGCCCTTCGTGCTATACCATTATTCACATCAAAGTACAACATGCTCTTTAATTTTCTATCAGCAACCGTTGTTCCGTCAAGTAAAAGACCAAAGCCACCATTGATAACTTCGCCCCACCCTACTCCACCACCATTGTGTATGGATACCCAGGTAGCACCGCGAAAGGAATCGCCAATCACATTATGAATAGCCATATCAGCAGTGAAACGGGAACCATCATAAATATTAGATGTCTCACGATACGGGCTATCCGTTCCAGAAACATCATGATGATCACGACCTAATACCACGGGGCCAATCTTTCCTGATCTAATTGCTTTGTTAAAAGCTTCCGCAATTTTTATTCTTCCTTCTGAATTAGCATATAAAATGCGCGCCTGAGATCCTACCACTAATCGATTTTCCTTAGCCGATTTTATCCAATGAATATTGTCCTTCAATTGTGATTGAATTTCAGCAGACGAATTTTTCAATATCTCTTCCAGCACGTGTGCCGCCAGGTGATCAGTATAATCCAGATCTTCTGATTTACCCGAAGTGCAAACCCATCGAAATGGGCCAAAGCCATAATCAAAGCACATGGGGCCCATGATATCCTGCACATAAGAAGGATAACGAAAGTTAATTTCATCCCCAGCCATTACCTCTGCCCCTGCGCGGGAGGCTTCTAATAAGAATGCGTTTCCATAGTCAAAAAAGTAAGTTCCTTTAGACGTATGTTTATTGATTGCTAAAGCTTGCCTTCTTAATGATTGTTGTACTTGTTCCTTAAACCCCTCCGGGTTTGATCTCATTAAATCATTAGCCTGATCGTAACTCAATCCAACCGGATAATATCCACCTGCCCACGGGTTATGCAAAGAGGTCTGATCAGAACCCATATCAACAAAAACATTTTCCTTGTCAAATTTTTCCCATACGTCAACAATATTTCCCTGATAGGCGATGGAGACTACCTCTTTTTTATTTTTTGCATCTCTTACTCGCTTCACCAGCTTATTCAAATCCAAAACAACTTCGTCCACCCATCCCTGAGCATGTCTTTTTTGAGTGGCTTTTTCATTGACTTCTGCCACGACTGTAATGCACCCTGCAATATTTCCTGCTTTCGGTTGGGCACCACTCATGCCACCCAGGCCAGATGTCAGAAATAATTTACCGGTTATCCCCTCACCTTGCTTTGAAATTTTTCTACTGGCATTGAGTATCGTAATATTAGTTCCATGCACTATTCCCTGTGGACCAATGTACATGTAGCTACCAGCCGTCATCTGTCCATATTGGGTTACCCCCAATGCATTAAATCGTTCCCAGTCATCTTGCTTTGAGTAGTTGGGTATCATCATACCATTAGTTATAACCACTCGTGGTGCATCATTGGAAGAAGGGAAAACACCCATCGGATGACCGGAGTACATATGCAAGGTTTGATCATCTTTCATGGTAGCGAGGTATTTCATCGTAAGTAAATACTGCGCCCAATTTTGAAACACGGCCCCATTTCCTCCATAGGTTATTAACTCCTGCGGATGTTGTGCTACTGCAGGATCCAGATTGTTCTGAATCATCAACATGATGGCTGCCGCCTGTAATGATTGGTGTGGATACTCCTCAATAGCCCGCGCAAACATTTTGTATTCCGGCATGAACCGATACATATAAATGCGTCCGAAGTCATTTAACTCTTGATAGAATTCAGGGGCAAGTACTTTATGATGCCTTGGGTGGAAATAACGAAGTGCATTTCGTATGGCCAGCTTTTTTTCGTCCACTGAAAGGATATCTTTTCTGCGCGGAGCATGATTTACAGAATTATCATAAGATTTGGGGGCTGGCAACTCATCTGGAATGCCTTGCCGTATTTGTTTTTTAAAATTCTCACCAGATGTCATGCTGCTGTGTTTTTGTAAAAATGCTGAGGCTGAAAGTTTTGAATCGTAAAGTGATAACTAAAATCAAAAATCTCCTGTGCTTTGCTGAGATCAAGACTGCTGAAGCGATCCATGCGCGGAGGTTCAATATATACATCGCACATACCCTTACTTATTGCCGTGTTGGAGTGAATCGCCACCAACATACTTCGCTCAATTACTAATTTCACATTGGTGACATCCATATCGCTACTGATATGATTACAATGAGACCCAATTATGAATTCGCATTGATTACGTATTGGTTTTACTGGCAGATTATCAACCAACCCTCCGTCTACATATAAATTCCCATTTAAACTTATGGGATTAAATAATGCCGGAATACTACATGAAGCAAGGATAGCCGGTATCAACTCGCCTTCTGAAAAATATTGAACCTTGCCTTTTTGTATGTCTGTAGCAGCCACCGTTAAAGGAATATTCAGGTTACTGAAATTATCAATTGGAATGTTTTTATGAAGCAATTCCTTCATGCCATCCATATTAAGTAAACCCGTTCTTGCCCAAGCTGGCCGTACAGAATTTAAAAAGCTTACCTTTTTAATCAATTCAAAAATCGCTTCCGGTTTAATGCCTTGCGCATACAAAGCACCAATCAGGGCACCTGCGCTTGTACCTGAAATACAATCAATCACCACTCCTAATTCTTCCAGTGCTTTTAATATGCCCAGGTGGGCCACACCGCGTGCGCCACCACCGGAAAGCACAATACCTATTTTCATGTTTTTCTATTAATTAAGGTCACATTTAATGCCCTTTTATTCTCATGATATTGGATATACTTATTGTAAATGACAATGTCATAAAATGTCTTTCAAACTAAATGTCTTATCCAAACGCACACCTTTTTCTGTATGCTTTACAGTGCAACATTCATTCACTGGGTCATGTTCAAGGAATAAAATATAACCGTGATCAGCAGCTTCATTTAAAAAACTTGATTTTTCTTCAAGCGTAAGCAGAGGACGAGTATCATACCCCATCAAATAGGGTAACGGTATGTGACCGGTGGAAGGCAGCAAATCTGCCATAAAACATATTGTATGATTCTTATATTTAATTTTAGGAATCATCATTTTATCTGTGTGACCAGAAGCATAAAAAATATCAAACTGGGGAAACGGTGAGGCTTGCGTTGAGTCAATAAATTTCAAGTGACCACTTTCCTGCATTGGCAGTATATTGTCGGGGATAAAACTTGCCTTTTCCCTTGGGTTGGGTTTAGTTGCCCATAGCCAATGCTCATCGTTCGACCAATAAGTTGCATTCGGAAATGTAAGTACCAAATTCTCACCGTCATTCTTTACTCCTCCACCGCAATGATCAAAGTGAAGATGACTTAAGAACATATCGGTTATATCTTCTACTGCAAAACCTGTCTTGTTAAGTGATTTGGCAAGAGAGTCATCGCCATGTAAATAATAGTGACTAAAAAATTTCGCGTCTTGCTTATCCCCTAATCCATTGTCAATAAGTATCAATTGCTTGCCATCTTCAATCAATAAGCAACGCATAGCCCATGTACATAAATTATTCTCGTCTGCTGGATTTGTTTTTTGCCATATCGATTTAGGTACTACTCCAAACATGGCACCACCATCAAGTTTAAAATAACCAGTATTAATAACGTGTAGATTCATTTGAGAGTCAAAATAATATATTCAAAATCGATGGCTCACGTACCTCCATTTATGAATGAAAAGAGGTCGCTTAGCGCGACCTCAATTTAGAATTTTATATCTGAAATTTTGAATTATTCGTTCACCACCCCCATCGCGCAAAATTTATCAATACGCTGGCTAATTCGGTCTTCGGTTGAAATTTTTGCGAGTTCTTTATAGTTTTTAAGAATTACCTTTTTCACTTCAGTTGCAATTGCCTTAACATCGGTATGAGCACCCCCAAGTGGTTCTTTGATGATCCCGTCTATCAGTTTATTACTTAGCATATCCTTGGCTGTAAGTTTCAATACCTCAGCGGCTTGCTCTTTAAAATCCCAACTGCGCCAAAGAATGGAACTACAGGATTCGGGAGAAATAACTGAGTACCAGGTATTCTCCAACATTAATACACGATCGCCAATAGCGATGCCCAATGCTCCACCGGATGCTCCTTCACCAATCACAATACAGATAACCGGAACCTTAAGCATGAACATCTCTTTAAGGTTGCGGGCAATTGCCTCACCCTGGCCACGTTCTTCAGCTTCAAGACCAGGAAATGCTCCCGGTGTATCGATGAAGGTAATGATGGGCTTATTAAACTTTTCAGCAATTTTCATCAGGCGAAGCGCTTTACGGTATCCCTCTGGATTTGCCATCCCAAAGTTTCGCATCTGTCGCTGCTTGGTATTGCGGCCCTTTTGCTGACCGATCAACATAAAGGTTTGCCCCTCGATGGTGCCTAAGCCACCTATCATTGCCTTGTCGTCACCTACTGTGCGGTCGCCATGCAACTCAATAAAATCAGTCGTGATTTCATAGATATAATCCAGCGTATAAGGCCTGTCTGGGTGCCTCGATAATTGAACACGCTGCCATCCTGTAAGGTTTTCAAAAGTCTCCTTTTTCAGATCAGTAATCTTATTCTCCAACGCCTGGATTGCTTTCTTCACCGACTCATCACTGTCATCTGCAAGATGTTTCATATCGGCTAGCTTTCCTTCCAGTTCTGCGATGGGCTTTTCAAAATCCAACAGATTCATTTGCCCTTGGTTAGTTTATAAAGCACAAAATTAATAGAATTTTGAAATTGCGATCCTTAATTCAATACTACTCTCGTATCTCTTTTTGTTTCGTCTTTATTTTGTCCAGTAGGGTTTTTAAATCCCTAATTTGAAGTCTGAGATTTCTAAATCCCACTACGGCCACAATCAGTAAAATGGTATTAACCACCAAAATAGCTACAATAACATCTATAGGAATTTCGAAACCAAACAGTGTATCCATCACAATTTATGGTTGCAATAATAAATGTAATCAATAATTTCAGACCGTATGAATATGAATTTAGCTTGTTAGAATTTGGTTAGATATAAAATCCAACAAGCTGATTATCAGCAATTGTGTATTGCCGTAATCAGTAAAAAGGTTTACATTTATAATGAACCTAATATCGTATATCCATCTACCTAATCGCGATTCTAAATGAACTTTAAACCAGAGATGAAATCGAAAGAGGAACTTGCCAGTGGGAAGTCAAAATATGAATTGGTCACGCAGTATATGGTAAGATCCAGTGACATGATTACATTCAGTCCAGATCAAACCATTCAGGAGGTTATCGATATTATTATCGATAAAAGAATATCTGGGGCTCCCGTACTAGATGGCCAAAGGCGATTGGTGGGTATTATTTCAGAAAAAGATTGCCTCAAAGTTATTGTGGATCAGGCCTATCACAATTTACCGATGAGTAATCGAAAAGTAGCTGATTACATGACTGCAAAAGTAAAGATCTTATCTCCTGATAGTAATGTAGTAGAGGCTGCCAATGAATTTCTGAACACTCCTATTCGCAGATTACCAATTGTTGAAAATGGAGTATTGTTAGGCCAGGTAAGCCGAAGAGACATTTTGAAAGCGGCAAAAAACATTAATGCAACTACCTGGTAATAATTCTAAACTTAATCTAAAAACAAAAAAGCCTCATAAAGAGGCTTTTTTGGCGGTCCGGACGGGACTCGAACCCGCGACCTCCTGCGTGACAGGCAGGCATTCTAACCAGCTGAACTACGTCCGCGCTTTGGTGGTGTTTCTCTTAATCAATATACAGGATGAACGCAAGGGCTTTTTGCAATTTCTCCAAAATCAACCAGAAAGCGCCGCTGGGTCGTGGGCATAAGGCAGAGAAAGAGCCTCGGCAACCCCCTTATGCGTAATCTGCCCCTCACAAA
>CAYGGY010000008.1:0-117698 GCA_964349405.1 uncultured Ohtaekwangia sp.
TATTATAACCTTATAGAAATGCGCCTAAAGCAAGAGGCTATTATCAATTCTTTAACACCTTAGCAGGCATCACTCTTTATTAATTTTCTTGATATTTTCTACAATGAAATAAAGGGATGCAAAATCAGAAAATATTAGCAGGACTAAATAAATCCCCGATCGATATCGGTTTGTTGTTTAATTAAAATACTTTCCTGAAAATATTTCCATGTTACCGTCTCCAAATCAAAATACTGGGCTTCTTCTTTTCCCAGGAAGAGTTTGTAATTCATTTTACTCAAGCCTTCTACTACATATCCTGGATAGTAAAACTCGTAATTATTCAATTTCAAATAATCAATAGTTAGAAGTATAAGAAGTTTGCCAAGACTGTAGTTGTTATAGAGTGGATCATAGAAGTGAAGAATGGATGCGGCTGCTTTATCCCCTACATCAAAATACCCTCCGGCAACAAGTTTGCCCTGATCAAAAACCGAAATGCATTTGGTGTTGTAAATACTTTTAGCTGTTGGGTCCTCTCCGAAAAGGCATTCTGCAATACTCAAGGCGCCATTGAAATCAATAGTTGCTCGATACCGATTGTGCAGATCAATATGATCATCACGAAGAATCTCACAATCCTCAATAAGGTGACGAAAGTTTTTATTACGATTACGGATCCTGCGATGTGATGAATGATTTTTAATATCGAATAGAAAATATCTTAACCAATGAACGCGATAGACCTCACCCATCTCAACATGTGAGCACGTAAAAATGGTTTGATGCATTCGATACCAGCCTAAGACTAATAACTCGTCTAAACTGGAACCGTTTATTTCTTCTGGTTGTAAACTGTAGTAATAGGGTTTCAAGTATAAGCGCTAGTCAAATAAATCGATCGTATGATTTTCATCTAACATTGTTTTTTGCAAAACAAGATGTATGTCCGCCATAATGTTATTTTTAAATGGGGTGCCCCGAATAAACTTATCAAATTAACGAGATAACTATTAACGGATAATTGAATTCCTTTTTGTCAATATTACTTGAAAACATAGTTTGATTCAAGTCAACTTATTTGGATTGTTTGCAAAACAAAGCCCTCCTGCGCTTTCGTTCAGGAGGGCTTGTCGATTAAACACAACGTTAGACACGTTATCAGTAATGCTTTTTTACAAACTCATAAGCATTGTTAAAGCATATCATACGGGCAAGGTCTTCAGGGCGGAAACTACCAAACCAAATTGGGTCTTCGTGCTTCATATCGTGGAGGATTTTCACCAGGTCTTGTTCAAAGGTGCTAAACTGTAATACAGATGAATACCTCTGCATAGGTTGCATAAATCCA
The DNA here is from genome assembly GCA_964349405.1 of uncultured Ohtaekwangia sp. Taxonomy (GTDB): domain Bacteria; phylum Bacteroidota; class Bacteroidia; order Cytophagales; family Cyclobacteriaceae; genus ELB16-189. The sequence continues at coordinate 1,331 of CAYGGY010000008.1, forward strand.
TCAAAGCCACTTCCCAGTGCTAGTCGATACCAGATGGTATGCGGCTCGGTCATATGATAGTCGAAAGGGATGCGCACAAACTGCTGCAGCGTGCGCTTAATTAGGTTAAGATTACGCTTGCGTGCCAAAGGAGCAAAAGGAATATTATCTAGCCAGGCATTGGCGCCACCCCCCAACAACTGATAATCAAGTGAAAGTCCGAGCATTCCTTTGCTATTGAATATTTGCAGGACATCTTCATCACACAGGTTGATACTCCATCTTAGAAATCCGTTTCGGTGGCTACGATCGTTCTCCAACCCCTTTTTGCTATAGTCAATTTGGTCTTGCAGATAGTCTGTAGCGGCATAGCCCGCATGGCTGGCAATAACCGGTATGGGGTTTTCATTATTGATGCGGTTGTGAGGTTCAATAATGTTTTTGTAGTAGGCAAGGCGTGCCGCTGCGCTCATATGGTGCACATCGATAAGAATACGAGGCGAATCCGTTGGCTCGAGTGTACTCGTTAGACTAAGTAGTTCGCGCCAAACATCCAGGCAACCGGTGTGAACACCTGCATCAATGCCTTTGTGTTGGTCAAACAGTAAAGAGGCAGGAGCCGAAAAACTTTTGGCGTGGCCAGAGAGCGTGTTGTTAAAATGCTGTGCAAACGTAATATAGAAGGGCCTATGCTGCCAACGACTAAGCGGACCATTATCAAGAGCTTCTTCACCCTTGAGTTGTCGAATTCGACTCATGAGCGTATTTAAATCTACGTCTTTAGGTTGTTGACCGGGGCGCTTGTCTAGATCTTCTGGGTTACCTACTCCCAATGAGTGTATGCCTCCAAGCGTGGGTACGATCGAGATCTCGCTTCCATCAGGATCAATATTTATTTCCTTGCTGTTAGCAGCAAGGGTATATGCACCTTGCCAGGTACGTGCTATGCCAGTGTTGTCGATTTTTATTTCATACGAAGTAGTGGTGTGCTGTCCTGAGCGTTCAAGAAAAAACTGATATTCATCTTTTAACGCTTCGAAATAATCATAGTGGCCGTTTTGTAATTTCTTTACTTGCTCCGGTTTAAGGTTCATACTCCGTGAGCAGATAAAAAGCATGTCTGAATGATTGAGCTTGGCATCAGGATAGCGCTTGCTTAATTGTTTGAACAACCAACTGCTTGTTTCTTTTTCCCCATCATGATGCCAACGCTCGTGTAACTCAAGCATAAAGTGCTTATTGAAACTACTCCCACCGATGCCTGAAAAAAATCCTTTCTCGATCGGGGATAATGATGCAAAAAGTAATCGCGTATTTGACCGAAGACATTTGGCCAGATCGGTTTGACTGTAGCCTGCTTGCCCAAATGGGCGTAACAAACGATCAGGGTGGCTGGGTGGTATGGCCCATGGATGTCGGGGATGGGCGACATCAGACTCCTGAAGACGAACGTGATCGTAGGCGAATGCTGCCGGATGCGAATGCAAATCTGCGTACATAGCCTTTTTAGTTTAGCCAGAGTTCTGTGTATTTCATTTTCTGCACTTCTTTCAATGTCAGCATAGAGGCATTCAGGCGTCCTGCAAGCTTTATAAACCCTAGTGTTTCGCTACCATCAGAAAGCATGATAACAGGCACTTGCATATTGAGAGAAAATAAGCGCAGTGAACGTACCAATTCAAAACCAGTAACCACCGGCAAGTCATTACTGCTAATAACCAAATCATAACGCTTCGTGCGCGTTTCTGCAAGGCCAACCCATCCGCACGTCACGCAGGTGACGATACATTGCGGAAGTTGATCTTTAATATGGTCTGCAATTGTTGCTTGCCGGTGTGCTACTAGAACCTTCATAAACTATTAACCCATAAAATGACCGAAGTCTGATGCAAGAAAGTTCGCGAAGTAATCGGACTATGATTTTTACTAAAAATGGATAGATGTGCTTGGGCTTGTGAATAGGACTAATTTGCCATTAAAAAAGCCTGTTTTTGGGCGATTTCGTAAAATGACCTAAGAATATTCTTAGAAAACAGGGTATATTGTCTTAGAAAAATCAGGTAAATAGTATTTGAGATAAAGAGTTTTTTGCGAAAAAAGAGGCGAAAAATGCGTCAGAATCTTGCTTATTAACGAATCAAACCCATCTCATAGGCAGCGCGCACCATGCCTACTGTGGTTTTAACTTCCAATTTGGTTTGAATATTCAGCTTATGAGAAAACACAGTTTTTTCGCTTATGGAAAGTTGTATAGCAATTTCTTTGGTGGAATTATCTTCACAGATAAGCCGCAGAACTTCCTGTTCACGTTCGGTAAGAACCGAAGTCGCAGAAAAATCAGGACGTCTTGCTTTAAGTTGACTACGCATGCTTTTTCTTAGCACTGAAACGAGAAGGTCATTGTGATAAAAATCTCTATCCACAACGGCATAGATAGCACGCTCGAGTTCAGCGGGATCACTGTTTTTTAAAAGAAAAGAATTCACGCCAATCTCAATCATGTGCAAAATGGATTTCTCATTGTCGTGCATTGTGAGAATAATGACCTTGAGGTCAGGATATTTTAGAATGAGTTGTTCTGCACAATCTACCCCATTCATCACGGGCATTTCCAAATCCAACAACACTACATGGGGTTGTTTTTGCGCTACTAGTTCAAGACACTTTAATCCATTTTCAGCATCACTTATATGTGCTATGCGTGGAAAGGTTTTTACCAGTTGACAGACTGCTTTACGAAAGATGTGATGATCGTCCACCACACAGATATCAATTTTTGAATACTCCATCTAACAATATTGAACCGTCTTTAATTGCTCTTAATGAAGAGTGCCATTTTCCATATCGGTATATCATTGTTACCAATAACCCAATTATGATTGAAAAATTGGACGTTTCAAAAGAGCAATTCTACCAAAGATAGAACATTTACTTGCTGTTTTTATTGAAAGTTTACTGATGGCATTCTTTTGTTTTAAAGATTTATTTTTTCTGAAATAATATTATGAATGGCAATTTTGAGGATATCCCAGGACAGATTCGATAGGCAATTCATCGGAGGACGGATTAAACAACTTTTGAAAAATTAAAACTCAATGCTGAGTAAATCTGGGTAGGAGGTCACACTTTTTCGACAACAAGAGAGGAAGAGGACAGTATCAACGACAGAAAAAATGTGCTATTGGTAATTTTATGTTTTATTGAATGATATTCTATCGCATCACAAGGCTTACCGTGTAGAAAAAATAAATAATTAAAAAGAGCGCTCCCTCCCAACGACTAATGCGCGCTTGTTTGCCAACGATAACAGCCAAAATAAGGGCAGACGAAGAAATAATCACCATCATAATATCCTGATTGGAAGTTGGATTAAACCGAAGTGGGGCAAGGATTGAAGTAAATCCTACGATCCATAAGATGTTAAATATGTTTGATCCGATTGCGTTGCCAACAGCCATTGCTGTATTGTTCTTGTAGGCAGCCATTCCTGAAGTAACCAATTCAGGTAGTGAAGTTCCTATTGCCACGATGGTAAGACCAATTACAGAATCACTGATACCAAAATCATTCGCGATATGGGTGGCTTCCTTCACCACCCAATTTCCCCCAAAGTAGAGCCCGCCTATGCCTGCAACAATCCGTATAACGGATTGGAACATATTAAATGTTACAGAAACGGTAGCCACCACAGGAGCTTTGCTCCGTGAAACAACAAAAACATAAACCATGAATAATGAAAAGAAGTAAATCAATACACTACCGTCATAGCGACTTATCAGGTTATCACCTGTTTCAAATAAATTACTATTGGCAAGGAAGCCCAGCAGAAGAACGGCAAGGAGGGAGAAGGGAACTTCAACGAAATATGTGTCGCGCGGAATCGGAAGGGGTCTTACCAATGCGGCAACACCAAGTATCAGCAATACATTGGCGATGTTGCTTCCCAGAATATTTCCAAGACCAAGTTCTGGCTGTCCGTTTATTGTGGCTATGGAGGTCACGAGTAATTCAGGCAGAGAAGTTCCGAAGGAAACAATCGTGAGCCCAATCACCATTTCAGAGATGTTGAATTTACGACCAATGGCAGAAGCTCCGGCCACTAATAGACTGGCACCTTTTATCAACAAAATAAATCCGATAATAAACAGGAGATATACCATTTGTATTTATTTTTAGAAAAATATGAAAAAGAAATGATTGAAGTGCGCCCGGCAATACATGAAGATTCGAAATACATCATTGACTTTCAGGAGAAGATGGCAATGGAAACAGAGAATGTTCAGTTGAATACGATAGTCCTTGCGGAAGGATTGAGGCGTTTGTTTGAAGATTCCACTAAAGGGAAATATTACGTGGCAGAAGATAATGCAGAAGTTGTGGGTTGCTTAATGACAACTTTTGAATGGAGTGAGTGGCGGTGTGGTAATGTGTTGTGGATACAGTCGGTGTACATCAAGCCATCGCATCGTGGTCAGGGTGTATTTAAGAAAATGTATGAATACATTCAGCGTTTAGTTACTCCCGAATCAGAGTATCGTGGTGTTCGTTTGTATGTGGATAAATCAAACCTGGCGGCACAAAAGGTATATGAAAAGCTGGGAATGAATGGCGAACATTATCAGGTTTATGAGTGGATGGCATAATAGATTGGGTGCAGGACCACTTAAAAGAATGTGACACCAAATTCATCACCGTCTTGGAATTACCAACTTTAAGCCGGGTTTTCTTTTTCCTCCCACGTCTATAAAGAATCGAGACTCACGCAGATTACCTTGTTGATCCCAAAAATAATTAGTGCCCACCTTGCCTTCTTTAAGGCTTTGCGTAGTCATCTGGGTCAGCCAGTAGGAGTTCATTTGATTGACTGGCATGGCAGCAGTAGTCGACAAGATTGGGGCATAATTAGAAATTTGCGTTTGATTGGTCAACCACGCGATTGGTTTAAGTTGCCTGAAATTGGCCACATATAAATTTGCTGATGTTGTCTTCGTGCGGAATTGTGCGCTCACAGAAAGACAAATCAAAGACAGAATAAAAGAAGCGATGAATCGCTGATAATTCATATGATGAAGTTATAAACTTTACATGAAAATGTTAAATTCGAATAACCCAGATGTCCTATGTCAGAAATAATTCGTTGCCCGTGGTGTTTGAAGTTTGAGCAATACATTCAATATCATGATGAAGAGTGGGGCGTGCCAGTGCATGACGATCGTGTGCACTTTGAATTTCTGATTCTGGAAGGGGCCCAAGCAGGACTTAGTTGGTCTACCATTTTGAAGAAACGTGAAGGATATAAAAGAAACTTTGCTGGCTTTGATCCTGTTAAAGTTTCTCGGTTCTCAGAAAAACGAATAGAAAGAATTTTACAAGACCCGGGAATTGTACGTAACAAATTGAAGGTAAATGCAGCCGTTAATAACGCAAAGCGATTTCTGGAAGTACAAAAAGAGTTTGGGAGTTTTGATAAATACATCTGGGGGTTTGTCAATTATAAACCAATAGTTAACCGCTGGAAAACATTGAAACAAATTCCGGCCATTACAAAAGAATCAGATGTGCTAAGTAAGGATTTAATCAAAAGAGGATTCAAGTTTGTTGGAAGCACAGTAATCTATGCTCACATGCAAGCGTGTGGGTTAGTGAATGATCATCTCGTTGATTGTTTCCGTTATACGAAAGTTTAGAATAGATATTTTCCAAACGCATACAATCCTAATACCAGTAATGTCACACCGGGTATCATCTTTACCATTCGATTGTCTTTGACATAAGAGGCTAGTCTTTTCGCTAAAAAAGCAAAAATCGTAAGCAAGATCATAACACCCACTGCCGTTCCAAAAACATAACTGTGTACCAGCCATTGAGTTGACATATCAATCCAACCTTGCGACTTTAAAAATGCGGTATAGGCAACCCAGAAAGGAATGGCCATCGGGTTGAGAATACTGAGAACAAGACCTCTGCGAAAACCACTTTCATTAAACCGCACCGAAAACTCACTGGGCTTACGTGCCGACCATATTGAAAACGCACCAATCACGATCATAACGATAGCGGTTATAAGTTGAAAGTTATCAACGATCATCGGTGAGGCGGTTATCCAATCTTCAAACACTACTGCGATCCACGCATAGGGATATTCAATTATGGAAACTGCCAACGCAAAACGAAGGGCAGTTTTGATTTTTTGTTCCATACCCAACTGAAGCACAGCCAGGTTGAGGGTGCCGGGTGGGATCGAACCGATAAAACTAATAATTGCCCCAACAAGAAATACCTGAAAGATCATACGCCTGGTGTCATATATTTTTTAACTCGATTATAAATCTGTTTACCTTCCTGAAAGGAAAGATAAGGAACTCCGCGTTCATGATTTTCTTTGCTTACACGATACAGATTGCGCCAATGTGTGACTAATACGCCCAATGCTTTTAAAAGGGATGAGCCCGGATGATATATATGGGAAGGTTCGGCACCACAACCGTTTAATTCCAGGATTTTAACCTTTCCTGTTTCTAAATCTTGTAAGGTAGCACATCGCAAATCATAACGCCCAAAGTAAAAGCCATTGATTTGTTTGCTGATCGTGTCAAAAGAAGAATTAAGCGTATCGTTAATCAAATGATTGTAATTTAAAAACGTAGTTCCTAGACAATGATTACCAATAGATACCAGTTCGATCTTTTTTTCTACAGGAATAATTTCTGACAATCGATCGGCATACCGCTGACGAAGTACTTTCCACTGAATTTTTGCCCGGTCTTTTTCGAGAATCAATTCCTGTAAATTTTTCTTCCCGTCACCGGTAACAGAAAGAAAATCTTTACCGGTTATCGAATTGACGAACCCATTTTGCTGAGACGGATAGCGAATGTAGTATACACCAAATTCAAGAGGAAGATCAACCAACTCCTGCATAATAAAATTGATTTTAATTTCTTCAAGATAGCGCTCGATTTCCTGTTCATTTTTTATCCTGCGCACCATCCATCCTCGTTCGCCCAAATCAGGCTTGAATATCAGGGGGAAAGTTAGCCCGGTTTCACGCATAATTACTGTAACATGGGTTACAGTAGCGGGCAGATTGATTAAAATAGTTTTTGGTTTTATTGATTCCGGAACGAGTTGCAAAACTTCATATTTGGATTCACCCATCATTCCTCCCGCCAGGATAGATGGATTGCAGGCAGAGAAATATAAAAGAGACCGTTCTTTTAGGGCATACCAAATCCACATGAAAAATATCGGGGCCTGAATAATTCCGAAGGGCCAGTATTCCCACGATGTGAGTTTGATGAAAAAATTACTTCTGAAAAACTTTTGCACAGCAGGACATAATTCGTGCAAAAATACATAATTACTGCGCTGGCACTACCGATTCTTTATATCGTAAAGTTGAAACGGCAACGCCAAAATTGGCTGGTAAAATAATGTAATCAGCAACTTCACGAATTCCTATTTTCATGATCGCCATATGGTGCACAGCATGTTCAATATTGTAAACCAATTCACGCAGGTAGTTGGTCGTGATGGCCTCGCAATCATTACTATCAGGCAAATAGCCTACTTCGAGTTTCAACTCTTTATCGTTTTGATTGGCAGTGATAAAATGCTGTATTTGTCGGATAGTTTGAAGTGTCTTCATCTTATCATTTTCCATTACCTTGTTGTGAACGCGTTTGTCGTAATTGACAACGCCTTCACAATAGCCTTGCTCCAGACATATGAAGAATTCCAAGGTGTGTCTTACATGTTGCCCCACCGTTGCATTCAATGCATTTGATGGTTTACGAAAGTCATCTTCGGTGATCTTTTCAACCACGTCCAATAATTGTTTTAGTATGTTGTTAGCTGCTTGAGTAAGCTGCATTTTTTCAGGTAAATTTTGAGAATGCAAAGTTAAACGAAATCTCCTTTCTTAAACGAAAGAAAATGGAATAGGTGCTCATTGAATAATTTTCTTCCAGTTTAGGTCAGCGTTGGATTTTAACGGCTTTTCGTTTTTGTTCCATTCAACAAGCGTGTTGTTTCCCTGGAAATTATAGAAGAGGTATATTTTCCCGTCTATGACTTTAAATGTTTCGGGATCAACTTTTACTTTTTCACCCGTTTCTCCTATAGCATAGGCACACCACCCGCCATAGGCAGGCTCATACTTTTCCGGATTCGCTTTGAATTTTGCAAGGTTTTGCGGGTTGGCAAATTGGTAGATCATCCCTTCGTAGGAGAATTTTATTTCCGTTTTCCCTTTTACAGGCATATTGTCAAAATAACTCACCGGGTCGTACCCTTGCAGGGCCACTTGTTTTTTAAGATTGTAATGTTGGAGCCTCATTTTATCATTTTGTGCCCAAACCAGTGTGCTGAAAAGAAGAAAAAGTGCAGTAAGTTTCATCAATCTGTTATGTATAATGAACAAATTTCGACCTTCCGGATCCGTTGTTTTGTCGTGGAGATTACAAAAGATTTAATCAGCCATCGTATCGCGCAAATATTCCCATACCATTTCGGGTTCATAGCCTTTGCCAATAACAAATCGAGCTACCTTATCACGTTTTTTAAATAGATTTTCTTCTTTGACTTCTGCTGACTTTTTTTTGATAAGTGCCTTCAGGGTTTTTGAATAATCAGTAGATTCAATTTCTTTTAAGCCGCGCTGAATGCAATTTTTAGTGAGACCCAAAAACTCCAACTCATTTTTTATTTTCAGTTTGCCCCACTTCTTCATGCGGAACTTACCTCCTGCATAGGCTTTGGCGAAGCGTTCTTCATTGAGAAAGCCATCAGTAATGAGTTGAGAAACAATCTCATCTACCTGGCTGGCATAAAGGCCGTAATCGAATAGTTTGGTTTTTACTTCTTTGTGTGATCGTTCCTGGTAGGCGCAGTAGCGTTGAATTTTAGCCAGTGATTCCGTAGGCGAAAATCTTTTCTTGGTTCGTGATGTTGGATTCTGGTCGCTGAAATCAGAAGGTTGGTTTCTATGCATAATCAAAGATCAGAATACGAATCAATAATCTACAGACAGAAGTTACCAGTATCTGCTATCCAGTTTCTCGAGCAGCTACTTAATAAGGCCCTTGTTCCTAAGAATGCTCATCAAAAATTTGCGTTCGTTGTCGGTATTAAAAATCTTGAAAGGCAAATGAATAAGTTGAGCTTTGTTCACAAACAGGAGAAAGTGATCTTTTCCTATTTGGGCACTTTTGATCTGATCCCACTTAAGTGGCATGCCTTCGCGGGCATTGAGTTTCATTACAATCTGCTGGCTAGTGATTTCATAGGAAAAACGCTCGAATAACATTTTGCCCTGATCCAATTGCGTAACACCGTAGAATTGGATCCACCAAAACAATAAGTACAAGCCGGCACCAAGCAAGGCGCCAATAAACCACCAGACACTAGGTATCCAAAAATACATAGCGCAGATAGTCAGGACTATCAAACTAACCCACCATTGTTGCTTTAAAATGGCTTTCAGTGCCATTTTGATATAGTCTTTCTTTTCCAGGCGATAATTACGCGTCTTCACAATCATAGCGACACTTCAATTTTAAGGAGGGGCAAAAATAAAGGGGATTTGTGGGATTTTCTAATCTGGCAGAAACAAGCCTCTGATACACGGATATTCCAATCATTGAAAAGTCACCGTAAAATCAGCAAGGATGTCTCACCGCTCCACCTTCAAGCTCAAATCCAAACTCTTTACGGAATGGGTGAGTGCACCTACGGAAATGTAATCCACGCCACATTCGGCTACCGAGTGAAGTGTTGCTTCGGTGATGCCCCCGCTTGCTTCGGTTTTATATTTTCCGCCAATCATCTGTACAGCTTTTTTCATTTCATCCACACTCATGTTGTCAAGCATGATTATATCCACGCCACCGGTCTGTAGCACCTCTTCTACCTCACGAAGATTGCGTGTTTCAATTTCAATCTTCAAATCTTTATTATTTTCCTTTAAATATCTTTTTACGTTTTCAATCGCCACACGAATGCCCCCGGCCATATCTACATGATTGTCTTTAAGCATCACCATGTCATATAATGCAAAGCGGTGATTCTTTCCTCCACCAATGGCCACAGCCCATTTTTCCATCAACCGAAAGTTAGGGGTGGTCTTGCGGGTGTCCATCAATTGGGCACCTGTTCCTTCGATTAGTTTGCAAAGTTGGTGGGTGTAAGTAGCAATGCCACTCATACGCTGCAAACAATTCAATACCAATCTCTCGGCAGACAAAATAGATTGAGCGGGACCTTCTACAATAAATGCTACCTCTCCTTTTATTACACTTTCTCCATCATGTTTAAAAAAGGTAACTCGCAAAGAAGGGTTAACTTCTCTAAAAATTCGTTCTGCCATTTCAAGCCCTGCGATAATACCGGTATCTTTTACGAGCAATCTTGCTTTACATACTTTTGAAGTAGGGATAGCCCCCAGAGAAGAATGATCGGCTTCCCCGATATCTTCGGCAAGCGCTCTCCTGATAAATTCATGAATAGCTTGATCAGTAAGATAGGCAAGTTGCATTACTCTTTCACAAAACTGATTTCGTGCACGAGATAATCATTGCCCGTTTGCTTTACGCGGATGAGTACATTGTAGGTGTCACTGTTGCTCTTGAAATTGCCAATGGCATACTGCAAACCCCCTTTGGATGAGCCAGTGTGAACGATAATGAAATCCGTAGGGGGATGTTTTTTTAAAAAGTCGCGCAGCACAAATTCTGCCTGGGCTTTACTATATGTCTTGATTTCTCCCTCCAGGTTAATATCAAGCGATTGATTGAAAGATTTCACTGCCTCTTTGGCACTTCCAGCCTTCAATGCATCCTTAATGGGAGTAAAAATCTCCGCCTGAGCCCATAATAATTGCGAAGCCAGGATAAAGATGACGGTGAATGCCCATTTTTTTCTCTTCATAGCGTTCAGGGTGAGACCAAAATTATGCCATTAATGCGGTACTGAAAAATTATATCAGACTGAATGTTTGAACCCTAACAATTGTTCTTTGGTTAATAACAACAGATCTCACGAAAGAAGGCCTAAAAAACCACAAATCAACTCTATATTTGGCCTCTCAAATTTTTATTAAGCAAATACGATGAACAAGAAAGTACTATTAATGATTTTGGATGGCTGGGGAATTGCAAAAAACCTGAAAGTATCGGCCATTGATCATTCACAAACTCCTTATATCAACTCTTTATACAAAAAATATCCGCACAGTAAGCTGGAAGCTTCTGGTCTTGCCGTAGGATTGCCTGCTGGGCAGATGGGTAACTCAGAAGTAGGCCATATGAACATTGGCGCTGGCCGTGTAGTGTATCAGGATTTGGTGCGTGTAAATAAAGCAGTGGAAGAAAAGGAATTGGATGCCAATCCGGTCCTTGTGGAGGCACTGACGTATGCAAAGAAAAATAATAAGCCGGTGCATTTAATTGGATTAGTTTCAGATGGAGGAGTCCACTCACACACCGATCACTTGAAAGGACTTTGCACAATAGCCGCTAATCAGGGACTTGAAAACGTATTCGTCCATGCGTTTACGGATGGGCGTGATACAGACCCCAAAGGAGGTATTGGGTATTTGACCGACTTGAAAAATCATATGACTAAAACCACCGGGCAAATTGCCAGTGTTGTAGGCCGCTATTATGCTATGGACCGCGACAAACGATGGGAGCGTGTAAAGCTAGCGTATGATTTGATGGTGCATGGCACCGGGGAGAAAACAACCGATGTGCTGAAGGCAGTACAGAAGTCCTATGAAGACGGAATAACCGATGAATTCATAAAACCTATTGTGGCTGTAGATGCCAAGGATCAACCAGTGGCAATAATAAAAGAAGGGGATGTGGTACTGTGCTTTAACTTCCGCACCGATCGTGGAAGAGAAATCACAATGGCGCTAACGCAGCAGGATTTTCATGAGCAAAATATGTACAAGCTCAATCTTCATTATGTAACGCTTACTAACTATGACGACTCTTTTGAGGGTGTAAAGGTGATCTTTGATAAAGACAACCTGATAAACACATTGGGTGAGATTGTGTCGAAGGCCGGGAAGAAACAAATCCGTATAGCGGAAACAGAAAAATATCCACACGTTACTTTTTTCTTTTCTGGTGGTCGCGAAGAAGTTTTTCCGGGCGAATCCAGGTTGATGTGTCCCTCACCTAAAGTGGCCACGTATGACCTGAAACCAGAGATGAGTGCCAATGACATTAAGGACAAAATCATTCCTGAACTTGAAAAGCGTGAAGCTGATTTTATCTGTTTGAATTTTGCTAACCCCGACATGGTTGGCCACACAGGTGTGTTTGAAGCTGCCGTGAAAGCATGTGAAACAGTCGATAAATGCAATGAAGCGGTTACAGAGGTTGCCCGCAAAAACGGATATGCTATTATAATTATTGCAGACCATGGAAATGCCGACATGATGGTGAATGAAGATGGCAGCCCAAACACGGCACACACAACTAACCTGGTGCCTTGCATTTTGGTAGATGATGATTATAAGGGAAAATTGAAAGATGGCAAATTGGGTGATCTGGCTCCCACTATTCTTACTTTGATGGGCGTGCCCATTCCAACAGAAATGACTGGCAATATATTGCTGGAAAAATAATGAATAGAATACTTTTTCTCATTTCCACTTGTGCATTATTATTCTCAGGGTGCCAGCGAACAAATCAAGAATATGATAAGTCGTATTTTGATTTTGATAGCTTGATTAATGTGCAGGTGGCCGAATTGTTAAAGGTTCAAACAACTATTAGCAAGAAGTCTGTGATCAATGGAAAGGAAGATTCTTCCTCTTATATTCCAGATAGCCTCAACCTTGCCAATGAATTGGATGTTTTTCGACAACTGGATTTGATCAACAAACCACTTTACAGAAACTCCTATGAAATTAATGATGGAGATAAGGACACCAAAAGCAATTTGGTCATACGTAGTTATATCGCAAAATCTCCGTCTCCTGTTCCTTTTGTGAAATTTTATTATCAATCACGAGCACAAATGCTAAAAAGGATAGAATCAATATTTCATGAGGAGAATTCATTATATAGTACCAAACGCAATTTGGTTTTAGAATTTGACGATAGCACAGGATCACTTTTACTTAGTGGCTATCAATTAAAGGGTACACAAAAAATGATTTTGAATGATACCGTGAGTTTTTCTGTATCTGTGACATTTTCATCAAATAAACATTAATCGTTATAATATTCATCTGTTTAACAACTTATGGCCAAGCGTAGCAAATTGGAGGAGGGAGAAAAACGACCACTCAATAAAACAGGAATTGCAAAGCTCATCGGTATTTTCCGGTTTACGCTCCCCTATCGCTGGACATTTGTTGTTGGACTTATTGCACTAGGCTTATCCAGTGGAACGTTGCTTTCATTTCCTTATTTCGCAGGAAAACTATTGGATGTTGCACAAGGTAAAACCGATTTTATTCTCACATCCATCAATCAAATTGGACTGGCTCTGATTGCGATTTTGCTTGTTCAAGGTGTTTTTTCTTTTCTTCGCGTTTACACGTTTACCACTGTGAGTGAGCGTACGCTGGCAGATCTTCGTAAGCATATTTATTCCAAAATCATTTGGTTACCTGTTACGTTTTTTGACCAACGAAGAGTGGGTGAACTAATAAGTCGTATTACTTCTGATGTAAGCACGTTGCAAGACACTTTCACCTTTACCCTTGCTGAACTACTAAGACAATTATTAGTATTAATCATTGGTGTGCCAGTGATTTTCATTCTCTTCCCACATCTTACCATTTTCATGTTGCTAACTTTTCCTGTGTTAGTGTTAGCCGCATTGTTTTTTGGAAAATTCATCCGCAAGCTTGCCAAGAAGACGCAGGATCAGCTCGCCACCTCTAATGTAATAGTGGAAGAAACTCTTCACTCCATCGCTGTTGTAAAATCATTTACTAATGAAATTTTTGAAGTATTACGCTATAAAAAGGCATTGAATGAGGTGGTAAATACAGCTATTCATGCCTCAAAGTATAGAGGCGTTTTTATATCTTTTACAATCGTTGCTTTGTTTGGGGGCATTGTGGCTGTAAGCTGGTATGGTGCCTATTTGGTGCAAGCAAATGAGGTTTCGGTAGGCGATCTATTCTCCTTTGTTTTGTACACTACCTTTATTGGAGGCTCAATTGCCGGCCTGGGGGATATCTACTCTCAGTTGCAGCGATCGATAGGCGCTTCAGAAAGAATTTTGGAAATTCTGGAACAACCGGATGAACAACCTACTTCCAGGAGTAAACTGAAGTTATCAGGAAAAATAGAGTTTGATCAGGTTGGGTTTTCGTATCCCACTCGAAGTGATGTTACTGTTTTAAAAGATATTTCCTTTTCTATCAAGCCAGGAGAAAAAGTGGCCTTGGTTGGACCAAGTGGCTCAGGAAAGTCTACCATCATTAATTTGCTGATGCGGTTTTATTCGCCTTCAACTGGCGAAATTAGAGTTGATAATATCAACGCATTGGAATACAACCTTTCGGATTATCGTAGCAACATTGGTATAGTTCCTCAAGAGGTGATCTTATTTGGGGGCACCATTCGTGAGAACATTGCCTACGGAAAAACCAATGCTACCGAAAGCGAGATCATTGAAGCTGCACGAAAAGCCAATGCATGGGAATTCATCGATAGTTTTCCTGAGAAATTAGACACGGTTGTAGGCGATCGTGGAGTAAAACTTTCAGGTGGGCAGCGGCAACGGGTGGCCATTGCGCGGGCCATTCTTAAAGACCCAGCTATATTGGTTTTGGATGAAGCAACCAGTTCACTAGATGCAAAATCCGAGCAACTTGTTCAGGAAGCACTTGAAAAACTAATGGAAAACCGCACTACTGTAGTGATTGCCCATCGCCTTAGCACCATCCGTAAAGTAGATACCATTTTTGTGATAAAGGACGGCTCTATCACTGAATCAGGGACACACTCGGAACTTGCTTCCAGGGATAATGGTATTTATAGTAACTTGCTAAAGCTTCAAGTAGAACTACACTGATCATGCAGAAACTAGAGAGCCAGATTCTGAAAGATTATGAATTAAGAACGACCACCAGCAGATCGGCCATTTTGCGTCTTTTCCTCAAAAATTCATTTGCGCTTTCCTACTCTGACATTGAAGGGGAAATAGCCGCCACTTTCGATCGGGTTACAGTATATCGAACACTTAAGACCTTTTTGGATAAAGGCGTAATTCATAAAGTACTTGACGATGAAGGGGGTTTAAAATATGCACTTTGTAGCGAGCCATGCTCTACCCATGAACACCATCATGAACACGTTCATTTTAAATGCACAAAGTGTGGGCATACCTCTTGTTTGGATGAAGTGACCGTGCCCGCGGTACGGTTGCCCAGTGGGTATGTGGCAGACGAAGTCAACTTGTTGATTCAAGGAATATGCAATAGCTGCCAATAATCACCTATTTCTTACCTGTTTAGTACATACTAAATTTTATTAAGATCAGTTTTTAAAGCGAAATTAATTGTAGATTTACCACTTAGTAAAAGGTGAATTGGAAGCTATAATGTCATTTTTCATCTCTTATTTCAATAAAACAATCAGCTAAAGAGAATGCTTTTATTCACATTGTTTGATTTCGAACTTACTGACGAAACCTTTCTTTACAGCGTATTCGGAACTGTAATCACAGCTTTCCTGCTTGTCGATCTTGGGTTTTTTAACAAATCGGCACATAAGATATCAACCAAATCAGCTTTATACCAGTCTATTTTTTGGGTTATAATCAGTACCCTTTTTGGTTTGCTGGTTTATAAGATGGGTCCATTTGAAGTAAATGAAGGAGGTGAAATCATTAGTGTCACTGGTTTAGATGCCTCTGTTGAATATTTTTCCGCATACCTCACTGAAAAAGCTCTATCTGTCGATAACATTTTTGTCATTCTCCTTATTCTAAAATTCTTCAAGGTCAAAGAAGAATACTTTCACAAGATATTATTTTGGGGAATTTTAGGAGCGGTTATATTTAGAGGTGTGTTCATTTTCGTAGGTGCGATTTTAATCCATAATTTTCATTGGCTTCTTTATGGTTTCGGAGTATTTCTAATTTACTCCGGTATAAAAATTTACTTTGAAGAGGATGACGAAAAGATTGATCCGGAGAAAAATCCAATATTAAAGTTTTGTCGTAAGTATTTGCCGATCACTAAAGATGAAATGGGAGGGAAGTTTCTCACCAGAATAGATGGGAAGTTTATGTTTACCCCTTTGTTTCTTGTCGTAATTTTGATTGAAACTACCGATATTATTTTTGCTGTTGACTCGATTCCTGCTGCTTTTGCTATTACAACGAATGAATTTATTATTTACACATCTAATATTTTTGCTGTGATGGGACTTCGGGCCATGTTCTTCCTCCTTTCGGGCATCATTGATAAATTCTATCTTTTACAAAAGGGTCTTTCAGTAATCTTATTCTTTATTGGTGCAAAGATGCTACTGGAAATAGGAAAGGGTTCTGATGTGCTTCCGGAAACATTAACGGATATGCCTCCCACTCTTTCTTTCATCATTATTATCATTACGCTAACCCTGTCGATTCTTTTTTCGGTTTTGATACCACGAAAAGAAAAGGAGTCAGACGATCTTTCTTAACGAAGTTCTATTTACTTACCTCTGCAAAAAAATTGCCAGGCAAGATTTTTAACAGAATAGGAAGTGTTAGAAATTGTTGTGGTAATGAAATGATTACAAAAGTCGGGATTGACTTCAATATGGTGAGAAGCATTTCTTGCATGTGTTCCTTTTCTTTATCTGTCAACTCCTGCGATTTAGCTTTTGCAAGAAGAGTCATTAATTCTTTGCTTTCCTGAACATCTTTAAGCAATCGGTTTTTATGGGCGTTTGTCACGTTGCTCATGCGTGAAATAAATCGCTCACTAACTTGCTCATAGTCTTGTTTATTTTGCAACGAAGTTAGCTGCTCCCAATGTTCCAACACAAAACCTTCGATCGCCATCAGGCTGTTTTCCAGGTCGTCATCACTAAACCCAAGATGCTGGCTTAAGTTCTTTAAGAATTCCATCTCCGAATCATCGACACGCTTATCGGCCCATATGGTAAGAATGGCAATCTCCATAAAATACTTTTTTAGAATCCAGGAGTTGTTGGTGGGGAGATTGATTTCTTCAATGGTAATCCCCTCATCAAATATTTTTTTTGCTTCTTTCTTTTTCTCGGGCGAAAGACCTGCGCTCTGTAAAAAGAATTCTAATAATCTACGTTCTTCATATTCTACATTAGAATTGGCGTGAGAGGCACATGCAATTATTTTAATAACCGAAAAACGGAGTTCTTCACTTTCATATTTAAAAAAGTCTGAAACAATACGATCGGCATTGGTATGTATCCATTGACCGAAAATAAAGATATCAAGAAAGAAAAGGCTGTTATGAAAAAATTGTGTCCAGAAATTTTTGTCGTAATCGCTAGAGTGGTCGATCCGTTTATCCAGGATTTTTTCAGCCAGCTCCAGCGGAGTCTTTTTTCGGCCGAACAATGTTTTGGTTGGAGTAGCTAATTCTGGAAAAATGGTGTTGTAGAAATTTCCAATCTTCTCAAGGTTTTTAAAAATTATCTGGCTGAGTTCATCAGGATTCTTGATCGGTTTATCATGAAATAACAGGGAGCTGCTAATCAGGCTCTCTGCCAATAATATCTTCATGCGGTCTTTTTCATCCCATTGCTCTGACTCAGGTAAATGAAGGGAACCAACAGGCTGACCATACATGAGTCCAGTGGGCTGAATGACACGATAAAGTGAGTGCTCAGGATGGGTTGAGCGTTTTACGTTTTCGTTAAGATCACTAAGGATATCTTTTCGAAATTCAAGATATTCTTTGAGCCAACCTTTTTTTCCTGGATCCATAGAAATTGATTATCCAAAATGAAATTACACCTTTTACTATTGTTTGAAAATAATTATTGGTTGTGTTGCCATCCCTTTCTTTCAATTGCTTTGAATGAATCCTCAACTTTTTTGCGAAGAGAGACTTTAAAAGCATCTAACTTTTTTGCAATCACTTTATTTTCGGATCCCAAAATTTGTGCTGCTAAAATACCTGCGTTTTTTGCACCGTTCAACGCTACTGTAGCTACAGGTACTCCACTTGGCATTTGAAGAATAGAAAGAACTGAATCCCAACCATCAATGGAGTTGGAGGATTTAATAGGAACACCAATTACAGGAAGCGAAGTGAGCGAAGCAATCATTCCTGGCAGATGTGCGGCCCCACCGGCCCCAGCTACAATAACCTTAAGGCCGCGCAAGCGTGCTGATGAAGCATAGTCAACCATGCGCTTTGGTGTTCGGTGAGCCGAAACGATAGTGAGTTCAAAGGGTATCTTTAATTCTTCCAGAAACTCTGCAGCTTCTCTCATCACACCAAGATCAGATTGGCTTCCCATGATAATGCCTATAACAGGTTTGCTCATGCTTTTACTTTCAATGTTTGTTTTACAAAGTTGGCTTTCTTTTTTAAACTTTCCAGATCGGAGTCAACCAGTGTAACGTGACCCATTTTACGAAATGGTTTTGTTTGCTTCTTACCGTACAGATGTACATGCACGCCTGACAATGATAGCACATCGTTTAATCCTTCATATAATGCAAGGCCTGAAAAGCCTTCTTCACCTAACACATTTACCATGGCGCTCGGGGAAGTGCAACTCGTATCGCCCAGTGGCAATCCTAATATCGCTCGCAAGTGTTGCTCATACTGTGAGGTAATATTTGCTTCTATAGTCTGATGGCCACTGTTGTGTGGGCGGGGTGCTACTTCGTTTACTAGGACTTGCCCATCTTTTGTGACAAACATTTCTACCGCCAGGAGGCCGACTAATCCAAGGGATTGAATAACCCGTTCAGCAATTTCTTTTGCTTGTTGGGTAACTTTTGCACTGAGTTCGGCTGGTGAAAAAAGATATTCAACCAAATTGGCTTCGGGATGAAAAACCATCTCCACCGCAGGGAAAGTGGCAATCTCTCCGGTTTCGTTGCGTGATACGATTACGGATATTTCTTTTTCAAAATCGATCAGTTTTTCAAGCAATCCAGGAGCATCAAATGCTTT
The DNA here is from genome assembly GCA_964349405.1 of uncultured Ohtaekwangia sp. Taxonomy (GTDB): domain Bacteria; phylum Bacteroidota; class Bacteroidia; order Cytophagales; family Cyclobacteriaceae; genus ELB16-189. The sequence continues at coordinate 20,448 of CAYGGY010000008.1, forward strand.
TGATAGATCGTGTTTGTTTCGCAGCATCTGAACACCACGACCATCATAGCCCTCGCGACCTAATTTGTTTACAGCGGGTAGATATGATTCATGATTAAGAATCTCTGCTTTATTTTCAACGAGTATAAAGTCGGCTGTAGGAATTTGATGGTCTTTAAAAAACTGTTTTTGCTTTCGCTTGTCCTGAATAAGTTCAATGATGGACGGTTGTGGGAAAACCTTTTTGCCGGCTTTTTCAAGATCAGCCAATGCTTTGGTATTCACATTTTCAATCTCGATGGTGAGTAAATCACAATCCTGGCCAAAATTCCACACAGTCTGATAGTCGGTAAGTTTACCACAAGTGAAAGGTGCCAACTGATGGCAAGGAGCCTGAGGGTCAGGATCGAGCACCGAAAAGTTAATATTTAAATCAATTCCGGATTGCACGAGCATGCGTCCCAATTGTCCACCTCCGATTATTCCAATTTTAAAGTTTTGATAGAATTCCTGCGCCATGATCACGCAAAGTAATTAATTATCGAGCAGAACCATGCGAAGAATTTGATCTCCGACTTCAATTTTATTCACTACGTCCATGCCGGATGCTACCGTTGCAAATAAAGTATACCGCCCGTCCAGGTGTGGTGTGTGTGAATGGGTTATGAACCATTGCGTACCTTCTGTATCTTTTCCTGCCGAAGCCATTCCAACCGAACCTTCCTGATATCTACGCAGTGAAAATTCTGAACGTATCGAATAAGCTTCACTGCCATAACCATCTCCTCGGTTGCATCCGGTTTGCATTACAAAATTTGGAACGACTCTGTGAATAAATTTGCCGTCAAAATATTTTTGCTTTACCAGGCCTACAAAATTTCCTACGGAACCGGGTGCTTCATCCACAAGCAAAGTCAGCAAGACCTCTCCGTTACTTGTGACTATTTGAACACGTTGATTTTTAGGTATACGTTTTACAAGTTCCCAGTTGATAGGATGATTGAATTCATTCGTTGGAGCTGACGGTTTTTTTCTGCCTTCGAAATAAGCAATGGCTTCATCCAAAGGTTGTATTGCTTCGTAATCTTTCGGTAAGGTCAACTTCTTTTTCACGTCCACCAGAAAAGAATAGTCGGCAATGACAGATTTGTAATCCAAGGTTGAATCCGCAAGACAAGAAGCAACAATGCCAATCACGCCAGGGTCGGCATTCAACAATGCATCTTTATAGATATTGGCAAAAACCGGTTTTAACTCTGGAGTAAATAGTTTGCCTCTATTTAGAGCTGACAATGTTAGTGCTGCGGTTGTTTTAATTACAGGGACATTGGATTCAATAAGTTCTTCAGCTAAAAATGAATATGAGTTGATATCAGAGGAAAGGGCCGTTAGTAAGCCCGCCTTGTGGTAATTGTTTGTTGATATCGAATAGGCAGCTTGAATTTCTTGTGATAAGTATGGATAGGTTTTGAGCAGTATTTTGAAAAGTGTGGATTGCACCCTGAGATTTTTTGTTGTACGGGCTAGGGTAAGCAATTCCTCTTTCTTTTTGAAATCTTGTTGCATGGCCTCTGCGGCAGCGATTGCAACCTGAATGTTTTCATCTTGCAGAGCAAGTAAAACAAGGTTATCGCGCTCTTCTGTTGATTTAGATGCGACAACACGTGCAGCATTTACCCTCACGCGATAGTCTTTGTCGTTGTTTAAAATTTGTTTAAGTACAGGCACACATTCTTCCGTTGTAACTTTGCGAAGAGCCAACGTTGCGGCCATACGTATGAAAGGATTTTTATCTTCCGTAGAGGCGCGTATCAATTCTTCTTGTGCTGGGATCAACCAAACATTAGGCGAGCGATTAAAAAAATGTGCTGCGCCTAATCGCACGGATGCGCTGTGGTTAATCGTAAGAAAATCAGCAGCTCGTTTGGCTATGATAGAATCAGCGAGTCCGCGAAGTCCAATGAAATAAAATCCCCATGCGAGTCCATGCTCTTGAATAGAATCTTTCGGTTGAAAACCAAGTAACGAGTTGAAGTCACGCGAAGTAATGGTCTTTCCTAATCCCTGAAGAACCTCACTTACAACGTCACTACTTGAATCAGAAAGTGCAGGGATAAGTGCATTAACAGCAGCATGACCACCGGTTTGTCCTAACGCGAAAGCGGCATGAATTCTGGCAAGGCGAAAAGGATCTTCCAATAAAATGTTTCCTAGCTGCAAAGAAGCTGTAGAATCCTGTACTGATGCGAGTGCCAACGCTGCCTCGGAGCGATAATCTGGATTTTTGTTCAGGAGATAGTTGATCAAACTATCCGTTTGCCTGTGATCTTGAAAATCAGCAATGACAGCGATTTTTGAATCAGAGAATTTGTTTGGACTGGGTGTTGAACATCCCAATGTAAGCAAACAGGTAAACACAAATAAGGGTATCCTCATGCTTTATTGAATGACTTGTTTCTTTGCATAATCAACGACATCATTAAATTCAAGACCAGCTGCTTTGATAGAATAAAGCAATAAACGTACTTCTCTTACATTTACAGAACCATCAACGGCCGCCATATAGTATAAATGGGAAAAGGCTTCAAGTTGCTCTTTATTACTGCAATCGCTGATCAAATCAATTCCGGTTTTATACAGATCTTTTTCTTTTAAATTCTTTACATTATTCTCGCACTCTTTGGAAACGGAATCCGATATGTTCTCTTTATTTTTTATGCGTAGCAAGGGCTCAAATTCTTTTTCATCAATTACACCATCTGCAGAAATCAGCAGGGGTGTAAGAAAAAGCAAACCCATCGGATGTTTTTTTGATGAATTCATTACTGAAATGATTTCTTAAAAATCTCGAAATATAGAGACATTAAAAATCCGGGTGTATAAATTTTACCTGTTTTCTACGAAAGAGATTGATAGACAATAAAGGCTGACAAATATGCCAGCGCAGTCATGTAAGCCAATTGAATGGCTGGCCATTTCCAGCCTTTTGTCTCACGTTTTACTACGGCCAGCGTGCTCATACATTGCATCGCTAACGTATAGAACACTAAAAGAGAAAGGCCTACTGCAGGAGTATATCGCGGCCCTCCTGTGTCGGGGTTGATCTCTGATTTTAACCTTGTCTTTATGGTAAGCTGATCGTCTGAACTACCTAAACTATAAATCGTTGCTACGGTACTAACAAAAACTTCGCGCGCAGCAAAAGAAGTTATTAGTGCGATGCCAATTTTCCAATCAAAGCCTAGAGGTTTTATTACCGGCTCAATGGTTTTACCGATAATGCCTGCATATGAATGTTCAAGTTTGTAGGCGGCAATATGATCTTGAGTTTCTTGCTCACTAAGTGCTTGAGTAGAATTATCTGATAATACTTTCTGCTCGGCTTCTTCCATACTTTTTCCCGGCCCATAACTGGCGAGCACCCAAAGCACAATGGATATGGCCAGAATAATTTTTCCAGCTTCAAACACAAATGCTTTGGTTTTCTCAAGAATGGTATACCCCACATTGGCCCATCTTGGCTTACGATAGGTGGGCAGCTCCATAATCAGATAACTTCTTTCTTTGGTTTTAATAAGAAACTTCAATGCCATTGCTGAAAGGATAGCTGCCAAAAAGCCAAGGATGTAGAGAGCCATTAATACTAGGCCTTGGTAATTAAAAAAGCCTAAAATCTTGTCGTCAGGAATAATTAAAGCCACCAGAATTGTGAATACCGGCAATCGTGCAGAGCAACTCATAAACGGAGTGACGAATATCGTGATGAGTCTGTCTTTCCAATTATCAATAGTACGGGTTGCCATGATGGCGGGGATGGCACACGCTAATCCTGAAATAAGTGGAACTACACTCTTTCCGCTCAAGCCAAATTTTCTCATGATTTTATCCATCAAAAAAACCACTCGGGCCATGTATCCGCTCTCCTCCAATACAGAAATGCAGGCAAATAAAATTACAATTTGAGGTATGAAGATGATGATCCCACCGATGCCAGGCACAACTCCTTGTGAGATCAAATCAAACAAAGGACCATCTGGTAAATTTTTATCGGCAAGATTGCTGAGTGATGTAAAGGTCTGATCAATAAAATCCATAGGAATTTGTGCCCATGCAAAAATTGATTGGAAGATCAGAAAGAGTACAGAGAAAAAAATCAAATAACCCCACACTTTATGGGTTAGTACTTTATCAATTCGATATGAAAATTTCTTCCACTCAGGATCTGAGGTAGTGAGAATAACATTATTTAATAAATCCTGAATGAAACCATATCGCATGACTGTTTCAGCACCCTGATATTTATGCTGAAAAAACTGGTTGGCTTTGGCTTCTTCCCGGATATAATTACGATCGGCTTCACTTAGAAAAATAAGATTTTCTGTTTGTTGCAGAAACTGGTAGGCTTCATAATCAGTAGCCAGATGAAATCGTTCTTTAATGCGATTAACTACTTTATAAATTTCTTTTTCAAGATGAAAAATGGTTTTTGAGGAAGGTTTGATCGTTGTTTTTAATATTTGTTTTAACTCATAAACGCCCTGCCCAGTGCGGGCATTAATCATCACAACGGGAATATCCAATGAATTAGTTAATTCCTGAATGTCTATACTTTGACCAGATTGAGCGGCTAAATCCATCATGTTTAGCGCAAGCACCGTAGGCAGTTTCAGATCGATAAGTTGTGTGAGTAGAAGCAGACAATTTTTCAGATTTGTAGCATCGGCCACCAACACCGCGCAATCGGGGTAATGCCTGTTGTTTTTATCGGCTAATATTTCGGCTACAACTTTTTCGTCCAGCGTGCGAGGATAAAGACTATAAATACCTGGTAAGTCAATTATTTCGGCCTGTGTTTTAGCATCCAGATTACATATACCAGTGTGCTTATCAACGGTTACGCCTGGGAAGTTTCCAATCTTTTGGTTTAGACCTGTAAGATGATTGAATAGAGAAGATTTACCTGAGTTTGGTTTCCCTGTTAAAGCTATCCTTATAAGCCTTTGCTCAGCCATTAATTAAGAATTGTAATAGTTGACGCCTCGCTTATTCGTAGAGAAAGATCCAAGCCAGAAACACTAACACAAACGGGGTCTCCCAATGGAGCTGTGAAGTTGAAGCGTACGGCAGTACCGGGTAAAAAACCCATCTCCAACAGTTTTACAGAGATCTCATCATCAGTAAACCCTGAAATCACAGCCGTTTCTCCAGCAACCATATCTGCCACTGTTTTGGTCTTAGTCACTTCTTATTTAGATTGATTTTAAACAGCGCAATATAGGAGTAGGGTAACAGTTACGCAATGATTATCTTCGGTCGTGAAAAAGAAAGTTAAAAAGCCGGGTAAACTCAAGGTGGAAGAACCACAATCCAATAGTGAATTGAAAAAGGATAATGAGAATCCATTTAACTATGGGGGATTGCCTCAACGGGATTTAAAGAAGAATTTAGGTTGTGGTTAAACATATTAATTGTGATGAATAAGAGGCAACTTTTCAAAATAATGGCAAAGCTAAATAAGGTGATTATGCCACGTTTTAGCAGGAGAGATATTACCCGTCTCACGAAAATCGAAAAAGCACTAGTCGCCTATCGCTATTGGGTAACCATTAACTCATTAGATTGACTACATACTTTCAGCAAAGAAAATTCGCTTCACCCGCTCGCTTGTGTTGGTTAGAATTTCATAGGGAATCGTGTTAACACAAGCAGCTACTTCCTGAATAGGTAATCCTTCACCAAAAATTATTACCTCGTCTCCTTCGTTTGCTTCGATGCCTGTGATATCAATCATAGTCATATCCATACATACATTGCCCACCACGGGAGCCATCCTTCCATTAACCAGCACCTTACCCGCTCCCCTGCTAAAACTCCGGCTAAAGCCATCGGCATATCCGATAGCCATAGTTGCCAGAGTCATCTCATGTTCGGTACGTCCTCTTCGGCCATAGCCAACCGACTCATCGGCTTTTATTTTTTTTATTTGTGAGATTACGGTTTTTAATGTGGCTGCCGGCTGAAGTTGGTTGAATTGTTTTGATGTTGGATTGACACCATATAAACCGATACCCAATCGCACCATATCCATTTGGTATTGATGAAAACGAAGAATGCCGGGAGAATTCAAGATGTGTCGAATGGGTATCGTATTTAACTCAGAGGAGATAATTTGATAAGCTTGTTCATAGCGAGCAACCTGTGTCTGTGAAAACTCATCATGAATGGATTCATCTGCACCCGCCAGATGAGAAAACACCGAAGCAATTTTTATTTGAGAATTGTTTTTTAAAATACGTATGGCCTCAGGTATATCTTCTGTCTCCAATCCCAGGCGTTTCATTCCGGTTTCTACTTCCAAATGTACCGTGCATGGTTGTGTTCCTAAAAAATCGATTAACGAATGCAACATATTCAAACTATAGATCACCGGCTCCAGGTTGTAATCTATAATGGTTTGCAAACTCTCTTCTGATGCATTCATCACCATAATTGGAATGGTGATATGATTTTTACGCAACTCCACCCCTTCATCGGCATAAGCCACACCCAAATAGTCAACCCGATGGTATTGTAGCAAGGTGGCGATCTCTTCACTGCCACTACCATAGGCAAATGCTTTCACCATGACCATGATTTTAACCCCGGGTTGTAGTCGTGCTTTAAAGAAATTAAGATTATGAACAATCTTATTCAAATCTATTTCCATGCGAGTGCCATGGACTTTACGTTGAAGGAGAGCAACTATTTTTTCGAAGTGAAATGTGCGTGCTCCTTTGATAAGAATTACTTCTTGATGAAAGTCGTCACGGTTTAATTCTTGTAGGGCACTTTCAGTGTCAGCGTAAAACGAAGTTTGTAGCGAGGAGTCTTGAAATTGGTTTTGCGTGTTCAATAATTTAGGGCCTATTCCAATCAATCTGGTAATGTCACTTATAAGAATCAGTTCCCTGACTTTTTGGATAAGCTCTTTATCAGCTAGTCCGGATTGTAAAATATCAGAAAGGATGATGGTCTTTTTTTTCTTTTGAATGCCGGCCAAAAAATCCAGACTAATGCGTAAGCCACCCAGATCGTTATTATAGGAGTCATCTATGATCTGGCAATTGTTGATCCCTTGTTTTAACTCGAGTCGCATAGGAACGGTCTTTAACAAACTTATTCGCTCTTGAACAGTTTGAACAGAATAACCCAGATACAACATCATGGCAATGCAGTGAAAACAATTTTCTGTCGAAGCCTTATCCTTAAATGGAAGTTTCAAAGAATGCTTTTGACCTTTCCATACAATAAAAAACCGTTCATCTGATGGGATGATATGCAAATCCGCTTGTGCGTGAAATCCCCAACCAAATGAAGGTAAAGAAGAAGCCAAGATGGCAGCGCGAACAGGCTCCTGATCACTACAATAAATTAACTTTTCTGACTTGGAGAACAACGTTAACTTCTCATTGATTTTTTGTTCGAATGAAGTAAACCCTTCATCATGTGCAGTACCAATATTAGTGAAGATTCCCAAGGTCGGCTGAATGATTTTTTGCAATTCATGCATTTCATGAGGCTTTGAAATACCAGCCTCAAAAATCCCAAATTGATGATGTGACTGCATTTGCCAAACAGAAAGAGGAACGCCAATTTGTGAATTGTAGCTACCCGGATTTTTTACAATTCTATAATCTGGTGACAGTAGCTGGTATAACCACTCCTTAATGATTGTTTTGCCATTGCTTCCTGTGATGCCCATAACAGGTATCGAATACTTACTTCTATGTGCATTGACCAGACGCTGTAAAGCTTGAATGGAAGAGTGGACCACCAGAAAATTTGCTTGCGGAAAACTTTCTATTGGTATGTTTCTTTCAACAACAAACTGACGAATACCATTTGAGTATAATTCTTTGATGTAATCATGACCGTCATGTCTTTCTCCTGATATTGCAAAGAACAGCGCAGATTCTGATAACATGGCCTTGCGACTATCAATCACCAGATCTTCGACATTTCTGTCTTTGGCCATCTGAAGTATAACACCGTGGCATATGGAAGGCAATTGTGAAAATAAAAACATAGCCTTAGAAAAGTTTGGAGCCATTAGGTACGGTGCCGTGTGCAGTAGCAAGAACGATCTTCTGGTTTTCATCAGGGAAGCCAGTTACCAACACTTCAGAAGTAAAATTGGCTATTTGTTTGGAGCCAAAGTTCACAACGCAAATTACCTGAATACCAACTAACTGGTCCAGCGTATATAGATCAGTTATTTGGGCACTTGATTTTTTAATCCCCAAATCAGGCCCTAAATCTATCCAGAGCTTGAAAGCAGGTTTTTTTGCCTCGGGAAAGGGTTCCGAACGAACAATAGTACCCACACGAAGATCAATTTTATTAAAGTCATTCCATGTTATCATTTCAGAAAATTTACTATTTTGCACAGCTTACTTCGAAGTTAACGGGTTAAAACCGAAAAAGTCAGGATTAAAATGAAATCAAAGTTTTCTTATTTTCTTGGATTTACCACCATGTTACTTACGCTGGTTATTTTTTCGGCCAGCGCACAGGAAGGAATACCTAACAATGAAATACCTGATTTAAATTTTCGCCCGGAACAGCAAGACGAAAAACCTCTTTTGTTTGAACCCGAAAAGGCAACAGTCAATTCTGAAAAGACAACTCAGAGCAAAGAACAAATAACGGCTGCATCTAAATCGGGTAAGTCAAAGTCTGTAGAACCATCTAAAATGCCGGCAGCAAAAACAGAAGATGACGCCCTTTCCTTCAACTTTCTATATTACATCATTCAGAAATTCAAGATATCGGATATTGTAGAGCAATAATTCCGATCATGTAATTACCATGCTTTTTTATCCGTAAAAGCATATATTTGCAACTTTGTTGCATTTTGAAAAAAATACTTATTCTCATCCATATTCTTACCGGTTACTCTTGGGTAGCTGTTGGCCAGGTTAAATGCGCTTTATCCATTACAGGTAAGGTGTTTGACGAATCAAAAAATTCTCTCCCTGGGGCCACGGTGTTTATCAAAGAACTTAATCAAGGGAAAGTCACAGATCTAAATGGTGAATATACTTTTTTGGAATTGTGTGAAGGAAATTATTCTATTGAAATCAAATTTTTAGGATATGAAACACAACAGATAAAACTAAATCTGAAAAAATCATATCGCATAGAAACGATGCTTAATACGGAAGATCAGCTTCTCACGGAAGTGGTTGTTTCTGATCATCGTGATCCTTTTGGAAAAGCAACAAATTATGGAACCCTTTCTGGAAAAGCATTGGAGGAAATAAGGGGGAAATCTTTAGGTGAATCACTCCAGGGAATAACGGGAGTGAATACCATTCAATCAGGTCCGGCCATTTTCAAACCAGTCATTCACGGAGTGCACAGCCAACGCATTTTAATTATGAATAATGGCATTCGCCAGGAAGGGCAGCAATGGGGCGCAGAGCATGCTCCGGAAATCGATCCTTTTACTGCGGCCAATATAGTGGTGGTAAAAGATGCAGGAGCAATTAAATATGGCACCGATGCACTGGGAGGAGTTGTGATACTTACCCCTGCTGAGTTGCCTACGGATCAGCAATTAGGTGGACAGTTACATACCATTGGCTCCAGTAATGGAAGAGCAGGTAATGTATCAGGAATGCTTGAGGGAAGTATTTCAAAGCACAAGGGCTGGGGCTGGCGCATTCAAGGGACAGCAAAAAAATCAGGAGATTTGCACACACCAGGCTATAACCTCTCCAATACAGGATTCCGTGAGTTGAACTATTCTGCTTCAACCGGGTACCATAAAGAAGGAAAAGGATTCGAGGTTTTCTACAGTCACTTTAATGCCACAATAGGGGTTTTGCGAGGTTCCGTTGTAGGCAGTGCAGAAGACCTTGCCTTGGCATTAGAGCGAGAGCCGCCACAAAACACACAGCCATTTACCTATCAAGTAAATCCACCTCGTCAAGAAGTCGGCCACGATTTGATAAAACTTAAAGGGCATACGCGTAAGGGGGATAATCTTTTTAATGTTCAATACGGGTTTCAGATAAACAACCGGTTGGAGTTTGATTTGAGAAAAGGATCTCTCAATGAAGTTCCAGCACTTGGGTATAAATTATATACCCACACAGTGGATGCAGAGTGGGAAAATACAAAAGAGAAATCACATACTCATTCTTTAGGAATCAATGGAATGTTGCAAGACAATAATAAATTGGATGGCACTCAAAACATTCCGTTCATTCCAAATTTTGTAAATTATTCGGCAGGAATTTTTTGGATAGAGAAACTTTCAAGAAGTAAGTGGGATTGGGAAATGGGATCTCGTTATGATTTGAAATATTACGATATAGTAGGGTTTGATTTCCGAAATCAACTGTACCGAAGCAAACTCAATTTTCATAACGTAAGTGCCACCCTTGCCGGCACTCTGAAAGTTACTACAAACTCTTCCTTTACAACGAGTCTTGGGAGCTCATGGAGACCACCTAATGTGGCTGAGCTATATAGTCTGGGTACACACCAAAGCGCAGCAGCCATTGAATATGGATTGATGCTAGACAAAGAAACTAATGAAGTGCGTGTACCAGATGCGGTTAATTTGAACGTAGAACAAGCCTTAAAGTGGGTGAGCACTTATCGAATAAAAAAAGGAAAACTGAATGCGGAGATTTCAGGTTATGTAAATTACATTTTTAATTACATCTATTTGCAGCCACATGGGGTAACAAAAACTACCCGTGGTATTTTCCCTTATTTTCGATATACTCAAACGGATGCCTCTTTTATGGGGACAGATGTATCGTTGAATTATGTTATTTCCAAAGCGTTAACACTTAATGCTAAGATTTCATTATTAAGGGCAAAAGATGAAACCAACAACGACTATTTGATTTTTATTCCATCGAATCGCTATGAGGGTTCAATACGCTATGACGTTCCGCAAGTACAATCATGGATAAGTCCATATGTAGAGTTTAGAATGAAATACGTATCTAAACAGAATCGGGCACCACGGGTCGTGTCCATCCGAGATATTATTTCCTCCAAAGAGCAGGGGATTGATTTATTTGCAAATGATAACCACAACTTTGACTTTGTTGACTCACCCGATGGTTATTTCCTTGCTTCGTTTAATGCGGGCGTTTCACGACCGATTCAGAAGTCTAAACTGGATTTGAGATTATCGGTTGACAATTTGACCAATACGGCCTATCGCGAATATTCAAATCGAATGCGTTACTATGCCAATGATATTGGAAGGAACATTTCAATTGCTCTTAAATACAGTTTCTAATGCAATCGCGAGTCATGAAATCATCGCATAAAAATATTCTTCCTTTGCTTCTGACAGCAATCCTGATTTTTTTAACAGGATGTAAAAATGAAGATCCCAATCCAGAAAATATTCCGGAAATGATAACCAAAGTAATTCTTAAATTTTCTCCCACAGGTGGGGGGTCTTTAGTGACGGTAACCGCCACAGATCCCGATGGTGGAGGTGTTCAGGATATTCAGGTTGATGGGACAATTGACCTTTTAAAAAATAGTGATTATATCTTATCGCTTGAACTTATTAATGAATTGTATTTACCGGGAGACGTGGATTATGATATAACCGAGGCGGTTAAACAGGAAGGTGAAGAACATCAATTCTTTTTCAGCTTTACTGAGGGAGTTTTTTCATCACCAACTGGCACAGGAAATATTAAGGACAATGCATCGTCAGTAGCGGGTAGCATTATCTATCTGGATAAAGACATTAACAACTTGCCCATTGGCATCAGCACTTTGTGGACAACAGCTGCTATTGCAGCAAGTACTAAATCCTTCAGGATAATTTTAAAGCATCAACCGGATATAAAATCAGATAATTCTACCTCACTGGATGGCGAGAGTGACCTTGATCTTAGTTTTGAATTGAATGTGAATTGATTACCGAAAAGAAACAAAAAACCCGGAGAATCCGGGTTTTTTAATGTTAATTCTTTTTGACAATGAACTGTTCCAGATCTTTCAATTTGAGAATACCTTCATAGTATGCTTTTCCGAAAATGACAGCAAACACGCCCATGTCATTTAGTTTTTTAATGTCATCAACACCACGTACACCACCGCTGGCAAGTACTTTCAAATCTTTAAACTGATCGATGATTTCCTGGTAAAATGAAAAAGCCGGGCCTTCGAGCACGCCATCGCGCGACACATCTGTTGATTTCACATATTTCAATCCACGGTCATAAAAATATTGGAGATGATCAAACAAGGTGATCTCGGATTTTTTTAACCAGCCACGAAAGGCTATCTTTTTTGAAACAATATCAGTAACATCTGCTCCCAATGTCATTTTTTCTCTCCCATAAGAAATAATCCAGGAGGCAAACAACTCCGGATTGGTAACAGCGATGCTTGAAGCAGTTATATAATCAGCACCAAATTCATATGCCTTACCTATATCACCATCGGTGCAAATACCTCCTGTAAAATCCACCTTCAGATCAGTATGTCCTGCAATGGCTTCGAGTACATGGTAATTTTTTGGACTACCCCGTTCAGCTCCATCTAAATCTACTAAGTGAACAACTTCAATTCCGTGACTTTCAAAACGCTTTGCCAGATCCAGCGGATTTTCGTTATATGCTTTTTCGCTGGCCGGATCACCCTTCCTCATCTTAACAACTTTTCCGTTACGTATGGCTATGGAAGGAATAATTTGTATCATTTAATTGCTGTTACTTTGAATTGTCAAAAATACCACCCGTTAATAAGATTCAATAAAAATTCTTAACAAGAAATTCTAAAAAATAATCATTCTCCTTCTTATTGGATCGAAAAAGGTAAAGTTACCAAGGTTCTATCCCAGATAAATGTCAATTCGTGTTCTTCACCCATTTTCTCAACGGCAATTGTAAACTGTTCAAACTCCTTTTCTATAGACATTGAAGTAGCCTCAATGGAAAGGGCATCTTTATCTGGGTCTCGATTAGCTTCACCGTTAAAATCAACTCCCCATTGGCCTGTTTCAGAATTAAAAATTACCGTCCAGGACTGTTCTCTCGGGATGGTCCAGAGACTATATTTTCCTGCTTTGAGTGTTTTATTTCCAAATGTCAGGTCTTTATTAGTTTCAAATGAAGTAGCTTCATTGGCCCCTGTTCTCCAAACCTCTCCATAAGGTTCCAGCCCACCAAAAATTACTCTGCCTTTCTTGTAAGGTCTGCAATAAACTACTATGATTTTTAAATCCCCATCTTCAAATTTTACATGCTCCTGCGGGCTAGCCTTTTTTGTATAGACCAACATATAGTAAGTAAGGGAGCCCAGAATAAGTATTAAAATCACACCCAGAACAAGAAGAAATTTCTTCATGGCATTATTAGTTTTTAATCCCCTTTTTACTAAAAACCAGTAAATAAGGTTTCGAGTTTACAATTTTTAAAGGTCATATTGCAAATATTCTGATTGCTAGGTTTAAATTTGTTCGATTCTTTTATAAACTAATTATACAACCATGTCAGTTTTCGGTGTAGTACTTGCTCTCTTTGCCTTAGCTATTGTTTCCGTTTGGATCTTTCCAAATCGTAAAGTAAGCGACAACGAGCACGACATTAAGCACTAATCTTTTCGTGCTTCCATGAATGTGTGCATCTTTTGTGGGTCAGCGTCTGGTACAAGAAAAGAGTATGCTGATGCTGCCATAGAGATGGGCAAACTTATCTGTGATACGCGATCTTCATTGGTTTATGGAGGCGGCAATATCGGATTGATGGGTATCGTGGCCGATGAGGTAATGCGCTTTAATGGTCGTGTAATTGGAGTGATTCCGGATTTTCTTATGCAACGAGAAGTTGGCCATAAAGGAATTACTCAGTTAGAGGTTGTGAGTAGCATGCACGAGCGAAAAAGACGTATGGCCGATCTGGCCGATGCTTTTATAGCAATGCCGGGTGGCTGGGGCACACTAGATGAACTAGCCGAAATTCTTACCTGGAAGCAACTGGGGTTAATTCATGCTTCCGTTGGTCTTTTAAACACTAAGGGTTATTTCAACCCGCTGATTCAACAAATGAAATTAATGGTGGAGGAAGGTTTTCTGCAAGCTAGGAATTTAGAGGAATTGAAAATTTCAGAAAACCCACACCAACTTCTCAACCAATTAGGGGTAATAACTGTTTAAAGAGTAAGCATTTCCGGAAAAAGCTTAGCTTTAACTAAAGCCTTTGTGTTGTATGGGGTCCAAGCGATTTGTTGGTTGCATTTTGTTTTTCCTGGTAAGCGTTCCTTACGGTTATACGCAGGTTTTGGGCTTTACGCTTCCTCCTGGCAAAAATAAAGTTCAATTTCCCATTGAGGTGTATAACAACCTGGTGGTAATGCCAATCATTTTAAATGGACAATTGCCATTAAAATTTATTCTTGATACAGGTGTGCGTACCTCTATCCTTACTGAAAAGGCCTATAGTGACATTCTGAACCTCCCCTACTCAAGAAAGTATTCTATAGCAGGACCCGGTGGAATAAATGTGGTAGATGCCTATGTGACAAATAATGTAACATTTGATATGCCCGGAGTGCATGGTCAAGGTCACGCCATGTTGGTATTGGAAAAGGATTACCTCGAATTGAGGAACTACCTGGGCACGGATGTGCATGGTGTGCTTGGGTATGAGCTGTTTAGTCGATTTATCATAAAGATTGATTATGACAGAAAGACACTTACTCTCATGCACCCCGAGAGGTTCAAACCCAGCAAACGACACATTTGGTTACCCATTACCATTGAAGACACGAAACCATATATTATTGTTGGCTTACAAATGAATGATAGTACATCACTTTCGGCAAAGCTTTTGGTAGACAGTGGAGCTAGTCACGGATTATTTCTGGAAACAGAATCCAGTCCTAAAATTTCCGTTCCTGAAAAGCATGTCAATGCGGTGATAGGAAGGGGAATTGGGGGAGAGATAACTGGCCAAATAGGACGGATCAAAGCAATTGAAATAGGGAACTATTTAATACCAAAAGTAATAGCCAATTTCCCTGATCCGCAAACGTATATTGACACGTTAAAAGTGAGTAACACTGTGTTTCGAAATGGTTCAATTGGCGGAGAGATGTTGAGCCGATTTACGGTTATCTTCAACTTTCCGGGAGAAAGAATATATCTGAAGAAAAACACCTCACTAAAGAAAGAATTCTATTTTAATTTAAGCGGACTTACCATCCGGGCTCAAGGAGCACGATTGCGGAATTTTGAAATTTCAGATGTGAGGGAAAATTCGGCCGCGGCAAAATCGGATATTAGAAAAGGTGATAAAATCATTATGGTAAATGGAATGACCTCAGCTGATTTAGATTTGAATACGATTAATGGCATTCTAAATTCGAAGCCCGGGAAAAAAATAACACTTCAAATTCTACGCGATGGCTATAAAGTGAAGAAAGAATTCAGACTTGAAAATATTATTTAATCTGTTATGAAGTCTTTTTAACTATTTATTTCTATCGGATTATCAAGGATCCAAAAAAGTGAATCTTGTAAAAATGAGAAGAGGAGAATTCCCCGAATATATCAATACCGATCACATAGTTTGTGTTGGGAAAGAGGTTGCCGGAAAAGAAAAGCATCATCGGTTTATCCGATAGTGTGATAGAGTATTATTTTCTATCCAAAAATTGATGGGCCTGATTCCCTTCGAATACACCCACCTATAGGCACAAAATTTCAACTCAGTTTAGCAAAGAGCAGAGCTCTCGCATTTTACTCCACAAAAAATATATGCAACAACTCTTTGATGTAGAGTGGGGTCTAACCTACAGGTAAATCTTAAGCTAAATATTAGACAAAATGCTCAGTTTCTAAGGGAGTAAACTTATGACCAACCATTTTAACTTTTCAAATAAGAATATTACCGCTTCAAGCAATTGATGAATAAATTTACTTTCCCTGATTTACCTTCATTTAAATTTAACTCTGAAACTATGAACCGTGAACAGTTTATTAAATCATTAGGACTTCTTACCGTAGGTGGAATAAGTGCCAGTGCATTTTTAGCCTCCTGCAAAGGAAAAACATCTTCTGAAACTTCCACCGATTCCACAGCAGTTGCTTCCGCTGCAGCGGGAGGATTATTCTTCAAAATTTCATTGGCCGAGTGGTCGTTTCATAAAGCACTTTTTGCAAAAGAGTTTGAAAACCTGGAATTCCCAGCAAAGGCGAAAAATGAATTTGGAATCAGCGCAGTAGAGTATGTGAATCAATTCTTCATGGACAAAGCAAAAGATAATGCCTATTTAACAGAGTTAAAAAAACGAGCCGATGATGTGGGGGTTACTAATGTGCTGATCATGTGTGACGGTGAAGGGGAAATGGCAAACCTCGATGCAAAGAAGAGAACTGAAGCCGTAGAAAATCATTATAAATGGGTAGATGCTGCCAAGTTTCTGGGCTGTCATGCCATACGCGTTAATTGTTTTGGCATTGGCACAGCGGAAGAAGTGGCAAAGGCTGGCGCTGACGGATTAAGAAGGCTTAGTGAATACGCCCAACCGATTGGTATTAATGTGATTGTAGAAAATCACGGAAGTTATTCGTCAAACGGTCAATGGTTGGGAAATGTGATGAAAGAAGTGGGTATGGCTAATTGTGGTACGCTTCCTGATTTCGGGAATTTTTGCACCAAACGAGAAAGTGGTGATGTATGGGAATCAAAATGTATTGAAGAATATGATCGCTATAAGGGAGTAAAGGAAATGATGCCTTTTGCAAAAGGAGTAAGTGCGAAATCAGGCAACTTTGATGCAGAAGGTAATTGTACCGATACGGATTATGCTCGTATGTTGGCGATCGTTAAAGCAGCTGGTTATACCGGACATATTGGTATCGAGTATGAAGGAACTGTATTGAGTGAGGCCGAAGGAATCAGGGCTACCAAAGCATTGCTTGAACGGGTGGGCGCAACTATTTAGAAATACGCCCTTCACTAAAAAAAATACCAGCTCGGAATAAAGGCTGGTATTTTTATTTAACAGCAATCATTAAAACAATTGTCCGATATGACTAGTCTCTAAAAAGAACCAAATAAAAAATCCATTCAGAGATAAAGCGGATAAAAAGTTAAACCACATGGCATTTAAAAAGTTGGCCCTGGCGGGATTTTTACGAACAAGAAAATACCAGACGAACAAGAATACCACAACCGGGCTTAATGATGCCAGGAAAACAAAGCCATAACGCAATTCATAAACGGAATAGAAATACCATACATAACACGCGGTAGCCAGTGTGAAGGTGATGAGTACGAAAACAAATGTGCCCCTCACCCCCAACAGCAAACTCATCGTGCGGTCGCCACGGTTTGTATCTTCTTCATGTTGATAAATTTGTGTCATTGGATAGGTGCATAATAAAATCATACTGGAAAGTGTAGCTGGTATTAAAATCCGTGTGTTCATAAGATTTTCAATTCCAAAATTATTGATACCCACATAACACATAAGAAAAGTAAAGAACCCCTGTAATACGCCTACGGAAAGCCAACCCGTGATTGGAAATTTCTTTAGCCGAATAGAAGGATGGCTGTATGCCTTGGACACCAGCCCATAAATAAAGACCATGATTGCGAACAATGCACTAATCTTTAAAAATCCCATCACAATGGCAACGGCATCAAATACTAGCGTAAGATAATATAGTCCTTTACTCACCGGTGGAGGATTTTTTAATCCACCAATGCTCTTGTCATTATTATCAAAATAACGATTGAAGCCATTGCTGGCTGGATAAAGGAACAAGTGAATAATTATAAATGACCAGAGTAAGCGGCTTCCGCCAAAGTTGGGAGAAATGCCCAACGCGAAAAAATATACCGGCATTAGAAAGAAAGAAAAGTGGATGCGCAGGTGACGCCAGGTAGCACGTAAAAACATTGTATTGAAAAGTATTTGGTTGATCAAGGTAATGAATTGAAAAGTGAGTTTTGATTCAACAACTAGAATTTTCAATCATATCCTGTCTCATGCAATCGCCATTCATAACTCTGGCACAATTTTTACTAATTTAGTCCCGGAATATTAAAAACAATTAATACACTTATCATGAAAACAAAACTGATTTCATTTGTTGTGGCTTTATGGGTGTTGACTTCTTGCGGCTCAACTCCATTTGGGCAGAAAGTAAAAGAGCCATTTCGTGGTAATGCCTATGAATCCAACAACCGGTTTTTTCGGGCCACAGGCAAAGGAGAAAGTTCACTGGATAACATTGCTCGAGGCAAAGCGGATATTGATGCTAAGGCACAATTAGCAGGACAAGTAAACACCACGATGAAACAAGTGGCCGATCAGTATTTAGGTCAAACTGAAAATGCTAATGCCGCAGATGTAGCCGATAAATTTCAAAGTTTAGTACGTCAGGTGATGAACACTGAAATCGCTGACTTGCGCAAAATTGGTGAACAAAAATATTTCAATAAAAAGGAAAGTAAATATACTGTTTTTATGGCCTATGAAATAAAGAAAAATGCCATGTTCCGCTTTATGAAGAAGCAAGCCAAAGTAGACAAGACTATCAATGAGAGGCAGATGGATTTGATTGATAAAATTCTTGATGAGCAAATAAAGCAAGCAGAGGAGGAAGATAATTAATTTGTATTGTTCGCCATCTTCTCAGCAGTCTCCGCAATCTTAAGCTGATTAATAAATTCATCTACCTCTCCGTTCATCACCGCGGGAAGGTTGTGTTGAGTATAACCGATGCGGTGATCCGTAACACGACTCTGAGGATAATTGTAGGTACGGATTTTTTCTGAACGATCGCCACTGCGCACCTGGCTTTTGCGCGAAGCACCAACTTCCGCCTGCTTCTTTTCTACCTCACGCTCGTAAAGTTTTGCACGCAACATAACCATAGCTCGCGCACGGTTGCCGTGCTGCGATCGCTCAACCTGACAGGTAATAACAATCCCGGTTGGCTTATGGGTCATCTGAACTTTCGTTTCCACCTTGTTTACATTCTGCCCTCCTGCTCCACCCGATCGTGATGTTATAACCTCTATATCAGCAGGGTTGATTTCTACATCTACTTCCTCAGCTTCCGGCAACACGACTACCGAAGCAGCAGAAGTATGCACACGGCCTTGTGTTTCTGTGTCGGGCACACGCTGCACACGGTGTACACCAGATTCGTATTTAAAAATTCCGTAAGCGCCTTCACCTTCAATGCTGCTGATCACTTCTTTATAACCACCGGCTGTTCCCTCGGTAATATCTAATACCGACATTTTTAAGCCTCTTCGATCACAAAAACGCTGGTACATTCGCCAAAGGTCACCTGCAAAAATCGCAGCCTCGTCTCCCCCTGTGCCTGCACGGATCTCCAAGATACAGTTCTTGTCATCGTTTGGATCTTTAGGCATCAGCAACTCCTTAATATCAGCTTCTAAGGCCTCACATTTTGGCTCCAGCTCTTCCAATTCCATTTTGGCCAGCTCACGCAATTCTGTATCTTTTTCTTTCTGTAAAATTTCTTTGGCTTGTAACATGCCATCCAGCGCAGCCTGATATTGGTCGTATTTAATCACCACCTTCTCCAGATCTCTGTATTCTTTGCTTAGCTGCTGGAATTTCTTTTGGTCTTTTACCGTTTCGGGCTGCACCAAAAGTTGGCCTACTTCTTCAAAACGGTTCTTTATATCTATTAACTTTTCAATCATAAATTCTAAAACAAGGTTGCAAAGTTAACAAATTAGTGATCTGAGTTAACGAAGAGTTTTTACCTTCGCATTAGTTTTTAAACCGCATGAAATATTCAATTTTATTGATTGTCGTGATACTGAATTCCTGCACGGGCTCTTTAAGTGACGAGCAAAGAAAGAGGATCAAGGAAAGCATGGAGCAAGGAGAAATTAAAAAAGTGTCAGAAGCACAAATCACAGAGACCGCTTTTACGTACGGTCGCCATGTTGCTTCTATAATTGATAAAAAAGATAAAGCGTTAACCAACACAGCTTTGCTGGATTCTTTATCGCATTCATTTCAGGTAGAGATAATCACGTTACATAAAGAAAATTTGAATTTACGCGGGGTTGAACGCCAATTATTGGATGCGTATATGAGCGGAGGAGAATCAAATGATAACATTCAGAAAATGGGTGCGGATTCGCTTCTATATACGAAACCGATGCTTCGCGAAAATCCGGACGGATCAACGGAATTTCTTAAGGCACTTGGTATTCGCATGACTCGCAAACAAATCGTACTTTCGATCAACCACTAATGGATTTAATGTCTTGGAAAATCTGGGTCGATACAGGCGGCACGTTTACCGATTGCATTGCTCATTCTCCGGATGGGGAAATCAAGCGATTAAAAGTATTAAGTAGTGGAGTACTGAAAGGTCAGGTCATCGAAAGGCGTGATTCGAAAACTATTTCTGTACAGCTCAGTTGGCCCGTACAGGTAGATATTTTCAGCGATTTTCTAATCGCATTTTCAAAGAATCCTAAAGACAAATTCAGAATAGCTTCTGCGGAAATCGGAAAGTCTATACTTCATCTTGAAGAGGCTATTTCCAGCAAAATTAAGAACGGAGATGTTTTCGAAATAAGTTCAGGTGAAGAAGTTCCCGTGTTTGCCGCAAGGTTAATAACTCAAACCGGACTTCA
The DNA here is from genome assembly GCA_964349405.1 of uncultured Ohtaekwangia sp. GTDB lineage: Bacteria > Bacteroidota > Bacteroidia > Cytophagales > Cyclobacteriaceae > ELB16-189. Next base: position 41,099 of record CAYGGY010000008.1, read on the forward strand.
TCAGCACTTTCCTTCCATTGAAATGAAGTTGGGGTCTACACGTGGCACGAATGCATTGCTTGAGAGAAAAGGCGCGCGCGTTGCTTTTCTGGTCACTAAAGGATTTAAAGATTTGCTGCTGATCGGTACACAACAGCGAACAGATTTATTTGCTCTTCAGATCATTAAAGAGAAGCCGTTATATGATTCTGTCTTTGAAGTAGAAGAGCGAATTGAATCGAATGGTGATGTGCTTATACCACTCGACAAAAATGAAATCCTCCGGATTACCTCACTTGTAAAAAAATCGGGGTGCGATTCAGTGGCCATTGCTTTGTTGAATAGTTATAAAAATCCAGAACATGAAAATATTCTGAAGGAGGCACTCATGAAAAATGGAGTTCAGTTTGTTTCGGCTTCTCATTCACTCTCAGGTCAGATAAAAATATTACAGCGCGCTGAGACAACGGTAGCGAATGCGTACCTCGACCCGATTATTCATCATTATGTCAATCGTATTCAACAGGGGTTGCGTGATGCACAATTAAAAGTAATGACCAGTGCTGGCGGATTGGTGGACGCAACTAATTTTTATCCTAAGGATAGTCTATTAAGTGGACCGGCAGGTGGTGTGGTAGGGGCAGCTATTTCAGCAAGGCTATCAGGTGTCGATCAACTGATCACATTTGATATGGGTGGCACCAGCACCGATGTGGCACTCTACAACAAGCGGTATGCTTATCGATACGAATCAAAAGTTGGAGAGATAAAAATTCTTTCACCATCACTGGCTATTGAAACCATTGCTGCGGGTGGAGGTTCCATTTGTGATTTTGATGGTCATCGATTGATGGTAGGCCCACATAGCGCAGGAGCATCACCGGGGCCTGCTTGTTATGGCAGTGGCGGCCCACTCACCATCACCGATGTGAATCTTTTGTTGGGTCGTGCCGATTCAGATTTTTTTTCGATTCCGCTGTATCGCGATCGTGCTAAAGAGGCACTGGAAAAACTACTACAAAAAATTCAACGGGTAACCGGCAAGAGACCAAAGGGAGAAACCATACTTGAGTCCCTAACCCAGATTGCTAATGAGAAGATGGCAGAGGCTATTAAAAAGGTTTCGATACAGCAAGGTCATGATCCTGCCAGCTATACACTCTTAAGTTTTGGCGGAGCCGGTGGCCAACATGCTTGTTCGTTGGCCGAGATACTGAATATGAGGCAAATTCTCATTCCGTATAATGCCGGATTGTTAAGTGCATTTGGCATTGGCAAAGCGCGTATTGAGCGTTTTGAAGAACAGCAGGTGCTTCAACTTTTTTCACTGGAAGAAAAGAAGTTATCACATTCATTTCAGGAACTCTTTGAGCGAGGATTAAAACAATTTGTGAAAGATGGTTTTGCTGAAAGCAAAATCGTAGTTGATAAAGAACTTCTTTTCCTGAGATTCAAAGGTCAAGAAAGCACTATTGAGGTGCCTTATCATAAAGGCAAAAGTATACGTGCTCTGTTTCAGAAAAAGTATAAAGCCATCTATGGTCATTGGCTTGCTGATCGTGAAATTGAGCTTGAGTCCATTCGTCTGGTTCTTTGTGTCGAGGATGAACGTGTGGCGAAAAGGAGACGGCCCACTAAAACAAACCGAGCCACACCAGCGAAGCAGTCACGAATATATTTTAATGGTGTGTGGAAAAAGACAGGCGTTTATTTATGGGAGCAACTTAAATCCGGAGCAATTATTAAAGGCCCGGCTCTGGTGGTAAGTAAAAATTCAACTACCGTTGTGAATGATCATTGGGAATTTAGGTTGGATGAGAATAACAACGCATTGGTTCGTGAAAAACAAAGGCGTGTAACGAAGCCAACGAATCAAAATCATGAAGCTGCCCTGGAGTTGTTCAGCAACCGGTTCACAGCAATTGCGCAGGAGATGGGGGCTTTGTTGCAGCGCACTTCATTCTCTGTAAATGTAAAGGAGCGATTAGATTTTTCATGTGCGATGATGGATGCGGAAGGATACCTTGTAGTGAATGCACCGCATATTCCAGTTCATTTGGGCAGTATGGGAGTGTGTGTGCGCGAAGTAAAAAAAGCGTTACCGATGAAAGAGGGTGATGTTATCATTACCAATCATCCTGCCTTTGGAGGTTCGCATTTACCTGATGTGACTTTAATCAAGCCGGTTTTCTTCAAAAAGAAATTAGCAGGCTATGTAGCCAATCGTGCTCATCATGCTGAGATCGGTGGCAAGAAACCAGGTTCTATGCCTGCGGATGCTGCAACTCTTGAAGAAGAAGGTGTTATCATTCCGCCTACGTATTTGGTGAAGCGGGGCAAGGTTCAATGGCCGGTTATTCGAAAAATGTTTACTTCTGCCGGCTATCCAACTCGACTGCCAGAAGAGAATATGGCGGATCTAAATGGAGCGTTGGCTTCTGTCAATCTTGGAGATGATGCATTGCAAGATCTCTGTAAGAAGTATGGCTACAAGCAAGTGAGCTTTTACATGAAAGCATTGCGCGATTACGCAGCCGATCTCCTAAAATCAAAAATTAAAGGCTCAAAAATAAAAATCTATAAAGCGGAAGAGCGATTGGACGATGGCTCATTGTTGAAGGTTAAAATCTCCCTCGATAGAAAAAACAAAGCAGAAATAGATTTTTCCGGATCGGCCAAGGTTCATCCTGGTAACCTTAATGCAACGAAGGCAATTGTTCAAAGTGTCGTTTTATATGTATTGCGTTTGTGGGTGAACAAACCCATTGCCATGAATGAAGGATTGATGCAATCCGTAAAAATTATTTTGCCTACGGGCTTACTCAATCCTGATTTTACAAATGGAATCTTACCAGCAGTGGTTGGCGGTAACACGGAAGTGAGCCAACGATTGACCGATACCTTGCTGAAAGCATTTGGATTTGTCGCGTGCAGTCAGGGGACCATGAATAATTTTCTTTTTGGCAATGAGCGTTTCGGATTTTATGAAACCATTTGCGGGGGCACCGGAGCAGGACCCGGTTTTGATGGTGCCAGCGGAGTGCATTCGCACATGACCAACACACGTATTACCGATCCTGAAATTCTGGAATTGCGTTATCCGGTGCGATTAGAAAAATTTGAGATCAGAAAGGGATCAGGAGGAAGGGGAAAATGGAATGGCGGTGATGGTATTGTGCGTGAAGTGACGTTCAAAGAAAAAGTAGAAGTAAATATCTTATCACAACATCGCAGCCAACAGCCCTATGGAATGAAAGGAGGGCAACCAGGAAAGGCTGGTGAACAAAAACTTATAAAGAGAAACGGTGAAATAAAAATCCTTAAAGGGATGGATAGTATTGTAGCAGAAGAAGGTGACCGGGTGCAGATACAGACACCAGGTGGAGGTGGTTTTGGAAACAATAATTAATCATTTATCCTGAGGTTGTGCCGTAGCACTAGCAACAAGGACTACGGTTAAAATTCCAGCGGCAGCAAGGCCAGCCCCGGTAGTTTCTTTAATATAAAATTGATTGATTTTACCTGGAAATAAAGAAGGTTCAATGGAAGATTGCATAATCTCAGTAACCCAAAAGTGATTATCCAACACCATGGTTTTACTAAAATCTTCCTTACTTGACAGGGTTAAATAACTCCTGAATTTAAGCGGTGAATTTTCTGGCTGATACGTGTACTTTAATGCTGTTGCTCCATTGGGGTTCAGCTTCATTTCGTTATCAGATGAAGGCTGAGGAAGCTGAAAAAACTCCTGTTTGATGAAAATAGAATTATGCGTGACCGAAGATTGAGGAGGAATAAAGTTAATGGAGACTGCTCTAGAAATAATTCCATCCGTTTGACTTCTATTGGTAGTATAGGTGGGCATCCAATTCAAATTATATCCCGCTGAGGTAGCATTTATGATTGATTCATCCTTCCAATACGGTATGGTGTTTTCATTGATAATGAGCGATGATTTTTTCCAGTCCACATAAACTGGTTGTGTTTGCTTATTAAAAATTTCAATTTGAATAGGACCATTTTCACCCATAAAAGAATACTTAACCCTGATCGAATCGGTTTCATGGATAAATTGATATGATTGATCCCTGTTCAAATCACCGTCCAGCACAGCATATTGATAGGTTGAACAACCCGCACAGATAAAAATACCCAAAGCGGAAACCCAACGTAGATTTAGGTTGCGTTCAATGTTAAGCATGGTTCGATTTATATTTTAATAATAATTGAATTTACATTGTAGAATCGAACACTTTATAGAATGGCATAACTACCTTACTAATGAAGCTCTCTTAAATATAGCTGTATCGTATTTTCTAGCCCCAGATAAAGTGCATCGCAAATCAGGGCGTGGCCTATGGAAACTTCATCCAGATGAGGAATGGATTCTTTGAGATAACGGAGGTTGTGAAGATCTAAATCATGTCCCGCATTAATACCAAGCCCCAAAGCATGAGCAACGGTTGCGGCATCAACATAGGGTTTCACCGCGCGCTCTTTATGTTGAGAAAAATGTGAAGCATAGGGCTCTGTATAAAGTTCAATTCTGTCTGCTCCAATTTTTTTTGCTCCTTCCACCATTTTCGATGACGGATCCACAAAAACAGAAACCCGGACTCCCAACGACTTGATTTCAGAGATAATTTCTTTTAGCATATTTTCATTCTTCACAGTATCCCAACCCGCATTAGAGGTGATGGCATCCGGCTTGTCAGGTACAAGTGTAGCTTGTGCTGGTTTTGTTTCGTGTATCAGTTTCAGGTAGCGCTCATCCGGGTAGCCTTCAATATTGAATTCGGTAGTAACCACCTTCTTAAGTTCAAGAACATCGACATAGCGAATGTGTCTTTCATCGGGACGAGGGTGTACGGTAATGCCTTGCGCGCCAAAACGTTCGCAATCAATCGCTACTTTAATTACATCAGGATTATTGCCTCCTCGCGCATTGCGTAGCGTAGCAATCTTGTTTATGTTTACAGAAAGACGAGTCATAGAGGCCGTGAATTTATTCTTTCAGGGATTAACAGTAAAACAATCTTATTTTTATCTCTATAAAAGTAGAGCTAATTTTGGATCAAATTTATTTAAACGATTTGAATATGAGATTGAAACAACAAATTGATGGAGATATTAAGTCAGCTATGCTGGCTAAAAATAAAGAAGAACTCACAGCCCTTCGTTCAATAAAATCGCTCATCCTGTTGGCCGAAACGGAAAAGGGTGTCAGTGCCGAGATAAGTCAGGAAACTGAAAGTAAGTTGTTGATGAAGGCCGCCAAACAACGGAAGGAGTCAGCAGAGATATTTCAGAGAGAGGGGCGTGATGAGTTGGCCCAGAAAGAGTTACTGGAGTTGGAAGTAATCAGTCGTTATTTGCCTAAGCAGCTTTCTGAAAATGAAGTTACCGCTGAAGTAAAAAAAATCATCGAGCTGGTGGGTGCGAAGGGTCCGCAGGATATGGGTAAGGTAATGGGCACAGCCACGAAACAATTGGCAGGCAAAGCGGATGGAAAAATGATTTCTGAAGTTGTTAAAAAAATATTAGCCTCTTGAATAAAGCAGATATTATAATCGCGATCATACTTGCGGTGGGGACAATTCTTGGGTACCGCAGGGGTTTTTTACTGGAGTTGTTTTTTTTGTTAGCTATTATTCTTGGTGTATTTGTCGGGTTCAAATTAATGGGCGCAGGAGTGGATTACCTATCTGAAAAATTCAATGCTGATAAGGCGGTATTACCATATGTTTCATTTGCTATCATTTTTTTGATAGTCATGGTGGTAATTTCACTCATTGGAAAAAGTATTAAAAACTCAATGGACAAGACTTTTTTAGGGAAGATTGATGCCATCTCGGGTGCCTTTCTTGGATTAATTAAATACGCGTTTGGTATCAGTGTAGTCATTTGGTTATTAGAGGCTTTCCAAATCGCATTTCCGGAAGGATGGAAAGAGGAGTCGGTACTTTATCCGATGGCCGCTAAAGTAGCCCCCACACTTTCTGAATATTTTGGTGAATTCCTCCCTTTTTTCAAAGAAACTTTCAAGCAGTTCTAAGGTTCGGTTTTTTTTAGTTACTTATTACAAAATAAAAGCTCTATGTCTCTGGTTGTTAAAGAAAATAATGAGTTTAAATATGTTGATGAAGGCAAAGGGCAGGTGCTTATGTTGTTACATGGTCTTTTTGGAGCATTGAGCAATTGGGAAGCGGTGGTGAATCATTATTCGAAACATTTCAGGGTCATCATTCCGATGCTGCCTATTTATGACATGCCAATCAAAGAATCCGGACTGCAAGGGTTACGCGAATTCACAGAGCAATTTGTTGCCATAATGAAATTGGATAATCTCATCATCATGGGTAATTCACTGGGTGGGCATGTAGCGATCTTATTCACATTGGCCAATCCTGAAAAAGTTTCAAAGTTGGTACTTACAGGGAGTTCGGGGCTTTTTGAAAATACCATGGGGGGCTCATATCCCCGCAGAGGTAGTTACGAATATATACGCGAACGTGTTGCCTACACGTTTTATGATCCAAACGTAGCGTCCAAGGAGCTCGTAGACGAAGTATTTGAAACTACCAAGAGTATACCCAAGTGTATGCGCATTGTGGCCATCGCAAAGTCTGCTCAGCGTAATAATCTTGCCCTTGAGTTGCCAAATATTAAAGTGCCCACCTTGTTGGTATGGGGCTTAAATGACACCATAACTCCACCCATGGTGGGGCATGAGTTCAATCGTCTGATTCCAAATTCAGAATTGAAATTTATTGATAAATGCTGCCACGCACCGATGATGGAGCATCCGGATAAGTTTAATCAAATCGTAGAGGATTTTTTGATGAAGAATAATTAATTAAGAAGGGCATGATTGCAGAAGAACTTATCAACCATATGATTCCTCCTCTGAAAATCACCGATGATGCACGCAAGGCTATTGATTGGATGGAGGAGTTCAGGTGCATGCATTTGCCAGTGGTAGATGAAGGTCAACTTCTTGGCTTTATCTCAGAAGAAATCATTCTGGAGTCGAATGATATCGAACGGCCTCTAGTAGGGTTTAAACTTGTAGGTAAGAATTGTAGAGTTCAGATGAATTCTCATTTTTACGATATACTGAAAGTTGCGAATGACCAGCATATGCAGATTGTTGCCGTTCTAAATGAGGAACAAAAATATGTCGGTGTTATTACCGTGCAGGACATCATGATTTCTTTTGCACAAACGGCAGCCGTGCAAATGCCTGGCGGTATATTGGTTTTATCTATGGATTTGATTGATTACTCATTGGCTGAAATAAGTCGCTATGTGGAAGAAAATAATGCAAAGATTATCAGTAGTTCAATGACTGAAGACCCATTGGATAAAGGCAAAATCAAACTTACACTAAAGATAAATCAGGTTGAATTAAACCGTATTGTTGCCACACTAGAGCGCTTCGGATACAGAATTATAGGTCGTTACAATGAAATCCAACGTGATACCGGTGAAAAGGAAAAGATTGATATGTTGCTAAGGTACCTTGACATCTAATCAACACCTTATGAGAATTGGTTTACACGGAAGAGACTTTAAAGGAAAATCGTCCAGATATATCGAAAAGTTGCTGGATCAATTAAAGCAGTACAATGCTGAGATCTGGTTGTCATCCAAATTTGTTAAACAAGTAAAGTCAGGGACGCTCAAAAAAGTGAAGTTTAAAACTTTTGAGTTAGGCGATAATCTCAAAAGCCTTGATTTTTTTTTCTCATTGGGGGGGGATGGAACCTTGCTCGAGTCGGTAACTTTTGTAGGCAAAGCAGAAGTGCCTATCTTAGGAATCAACACCGGGCGTCTTGGGTTTTTGGCTACTACCAGTCGCGAACATGCCGATGTGGCGCTAGATTCCCTATTCAAAGGAAATTATGAAATCGAAAGCCGAACTTTATTAAAATTGATTTCGACACCGAGACTTTTCGGGTCTCTCAATTTTGCTCTGAATGATTTGACTATTATGAAGAAGGATACTTCTTCAATGATTACAGTGCATGTATATGTGGATGGTGAGTTACTAAATTCTTATTGGTCAGATGGCGTTATTGTCTCAACGCCTACCGGTTCCACAGGATATTCATTAAGTTGTGGCGGCCCCTTGGTTTATCCCAAATCGGAAAGTTTTGTGATCACACCGGTGAGCCCTCATAATTTGGGTTCTCGTCCGATTGTAATCGCAGATAATTCAGAAATTTCATTCCAAATAGAAGGGCGAAGCAAAAAGTATCTCGTTTCATTGGATTCTCGATTTGAAACGATTGATGATTCGGTTAAGCTTGTAGTAAAGAAAGAAAAATTCAAAGTAAAGTTGGTCATATTACCAGGGCAACACTATTTCAAAACGTTGCGCCAAAAGCTTAATTGGGGACTCGACATTCGAAATTAATACTGCATTATTCGCTTGATTTTCATAAGTTTGTTGACCTCAAATGATTTTTCATGAGAAAAATAGTTTTTAGCGTTTTCTGTATATTCTTACTTACAGGCTTCTCCGAGCAGGCTATTGCTCAATTAAATAGAAGGTCAATCAAGAATAAAAACAAGAAAATGGCTTCCTTTAAGGGAAGGAAGTCCAGTTTTAAAAGCAAAGTTTACAATGCGTATGGTATTTCATTTAACGCTTTGAATTACTATGGTGATCTTTCTCCAACACCTAAGCGGGTAAGTACAGATATTTCTTTTACCCGGCCAGCATTGGGGCTTTCGTTAATGCATCGCTTTGGCCCCCGCTATTCATTCATTGCTCAATTTATGTATGGGACATTAAGCGGAGGTGACTCTAAATCAGCTGATTTTACAGATAAGGAAAACGGAGTGTACCGTTATCAAAGGAATCTATCTTTTAGAAATAGGATTAAAGAGCTTTCATTGGTTGCCTATTTCGATTTGTATGAAAACGATGCAACTTACCTTAGTCGAGTACAGTGGACCCCCTATGCCTTTGTTGGGGCGGTGGGATTTTTACATAACCCACAAGCACAGGCACCAACAACTGATTTGCAAGGCACAGCTTTGCCGGAAGCTGGTAAATGGGTTGATTTAAGACCTCTTGGCACAGAAGGTCAGTATTCTACTTTAGAACCAACCGATATAAATAGTGGTATTAAACCATACAGTAAATTACAAGTTGCAATACCAATTGGAGTAGGTGCTCGTTTTAGACTAAATGATGTGATGGATTTGTCAGCAGAAATTGGGTTTCGTTATACATTCACTGATTATTTAGATGACGTAAGTAAGAATTATGTGGATTTAGGTGTATTGAAAAGTCCTCTTGCTCAGGCGATGTCCTACAGAGGCAACGAATTGCCAGCCAGCCAAATCCCAACACTTCAATCATACGTTGGCCGAGATGGAAAGACCTACAATACCATAGCAGGTTACGGACAAGAATATCGTGATAATCTTCGTGGGTCAAAGGATAATAAAGACATCTACATGGTAACAACGATTCGTGTTACGTATATATTAGGAGCCACCCTCCATAAAGCAAAATTCAGATAGTATAATATCGAATGTCTAAACCTTACCTCAGACTTCTGATTCTTCTTTCCGTATTGATTCTTCAAACAAGAAATACAAACGCTCAACAAATACTTGGGCATCGGTCAGAAATAGGTTTTGGATTGGGCGCTTTTAATTACACCGGTGATCTGGTTCGAACTTATAATCTGGCTACTTCAAAGCCAGCAGCGACTGTTTTCTACAGATCAAATATCAGTAATGTGATAAGCTTGCGCACGTCAATTACAGCAGGCAAAATAGGGGCATCAGATAAGCGCAAACCCATTGATGCTTTTGCTGCAACAAGGGCGGCCTCCTTCAATCTTTTCTTGTTTGAGGCAGCGGCAACTTTTGAATATCACTTTTTAGATTGGCGGGATAGCAAGCGAAGACTGCGGTTTACTCCCTACTTATTTGCTGGCGCAGGATTATTCGGCTTTTCGGGGGTTCAGCAAAAGAATGCTGAGTATAGCAATATACAAATGGCAATTCCTTTTGGTGGAGGGATGAAGTATGTGCTAAACCCTAAATATTATATTGCTTTTGAGATTGGCATACGAAAGACTTTTTTCGACTATTTGGATAATGTATCGGATGGCAACCCATCTATCAAAAATTATCAATACGGTAATGCCTTCGATAACGACAATTACTTCTTTACAGGGATTACGTTAACCTACACTTTTTACGATATTCCATGCCCCGGTAGTCCATATCGTTAATTATTACACTAGACCTGATTCAACTTTTTTGCTTTTCAAAACATCTTTCAAAAACCAAAAGAAGCATCGCATAACTGTGTAATTGTAATGAGGAAGTTTGAAAAAAAGGCTATTTTTGCGGCCTTGTGGCATCACTTAAGGAAAATATAGACTTCAATAATTTGCCTAGGCATATTGCCGTTATTATGGATGGTAACGGACGATGGGCCAAAGGGAAGGGTGCTGCCCGCATTTTTGGACATCGCAATGCGATTCAGGCAGTAAAGGATGTAACGGAGGGATGTGGGGAATTAGGAATCAAATACCTGACCTTGTATGCCTTTAGCACCGAAAATTGGGGCAGGCCAAAGGAAGAAGTAGATGGGTTAATGGAATTATTAGTTAACACTTTGCAAAAAGAGATAAACACCCTTCATGAAAATCAGGTGAAACTCCAAACAATTGGAGATATCAGTCACTTGCCTGTTGATTGCCAAAGCAATCTGGCAAAAGCTAAGGAGGCAACCAGTAAAAATAGTGGACTGATCCTTCAGCTGGCGCTTAACTATAGTGGCAGATGGGAAATAACAGAAGCTGTACGGAAAATTGGAGAAGAAGTAAAAAAGGGATTGATTCAACCCGGTGAAATCGATGAAAGTTATTTTGCTCAATATTTGCAAACGGCAGGTGTGCCTGATCCTGAATTACTAATTCGCACCAGCGGAGAGCTCAGAATCAGTAATTTTCTGCTTTGGCAAATTGCCTATACTGAAATGTTTATTACGCCAACCTTGTGGCCGGACTTTAGAAAAGAAAATTTGTATGAGGCCATTTGTGCATATCAAAAAAGAGAAAGAAGGTTTGGAAAAGTATTGGGCACTATTGGTTAATCATCGAATGAAGAATTTTTTACTCGTACTCATCCTTTTACTTTTTGGTGTAAGCAGCTCCTTTGCACAATTTAGAAGCAGTAGAAACCAAGCTCAATCTGCGGCCGAGCCAACGCTGAATTACGCTTCACCACAAGAATATTTAATTGCCGGCATAGAGGTAACAGGGCTTAATGTGCTTGATAAAAGCGCTATGATTTCCCTTACGGGGCTCAAGATTGGTGATAAGATCAAAATACCAGGAGATGCAATTGCCGGAGCCATACGCAAACTCTGGAAACATGGTTTGATTGGAGACGCTACTATTCTGGTTCAGAAAATTGAAGTAACCAATGTTTTTCTGGAGATCAGGTTAGCCGAAAGACCGAGGCTCACGGAATTCTATTTTGTAGGCATAAGCAAGTCTCGCCAAACTGCCTTGAAGGAAGATCTCAGCCTTATTAAAGGAAAGATTGTTAACGATGCCACTATTCGAAATGCAGAGTTAACCGTAAAAAAACACTTTGTGAAGAAAGGATTTCTGAACACAGCAGTAAAGATTATTCAAGAGTTTGATACACTGAACCGGGGTGGTGTGAAGTTAAAGATTGATGTTGATCTGAAATCAAAAGTTCGGATAAACGAAGTTCAAATTGTGGGTAATCAGGATGTAGATGATGCCAAACTAAAAAAGCGATTAAAGAAGACAAAAGAGCATGCGAGAATAACCATTCATAGAACCATTTTAGGTGAAGTTTTAACTTTTAGCCCAGGCAAAATAAAACGAGCGTTGGATTCAAGCAGAACATTAAGCATGCTTGAAATAAAAGAATTCATCAATAAGAATATTAAACTGAATGTCTTTAGTGGATCTAAATTCATCCGGTCCGATTATGAAGAAGATAAGCAAAGAATGCTTGATTATTATAACTCACAAGGCTTTCGCGATGCGGAAATAATCTCAGATACAATTATCAACCACGATGAGAAAAATATTAATGTGGTTATTACAGTTTATGAGGGAAGAAAGTACTACTTCCGCAATATTAACTGGGTTGGCAATTACATCCACAGCACGGGCATTTTAAATAAAATTCTGGATATCAATAAAGGGGATGTTTACAATAAAGAGATGATTGATAAAAAAACCACGTTCAATCCAAAAGGTGCTGATATCAGCGGATTGTATATGGATGATGGTTACTTGTTTTTCCAAGTAGTGCCAGTTGAAGTAGCCGTTTCCGGAGATTCCATTGATATTGAAATGCGTGTCCATGAGGGTGATCAGGCAACGATTGATGAAGTAATTATCAGTGGCAATGAGCGAACCAATGATCACGTAATTCGCAGAGAGCTAAGCACCATTCCTGGTCAGAAATTCCGAAGATCTGATTTGATAAGAACACAGCAGCAGCTGTCTCAAATGGGGTATTTCAATCCACAGAAAATAGATCAGGATATCCGGCCAAATCCTTCTGATGGAACCGTGGATATCGAGTGGAAGGTAGAAGAACAATCCAATGACCAAATTGAATTATCCGGAGGATGGGGAGGATTCTATGGGTTTGTTGGTACAGTTGGGTTATCGTTCAACAACTTCTCAATGCGCAATGTGCCAAACTTCAATAAATGGAAACCGCTACCAGTAGGTGACGGGCAGCGTCTTTCGCTACGCGCTCAGGCAAATGGCAAGTCTTTCCAGAGCTATAGCCTTTCATTTACCGAGCCCTGGCTGGGAGGCAGAAAACCCAATTCACTTACTGTAAGTTTGAATAAATCGATCTCACGATTGCCGAACGCACAATATCAATTCACGGATAATACTTCTTTAAAACAGGCAGGTGTTACCATAGGATTAGGAAGAAGGCTTGAATGGCCCGATAATTACTTTGTTCTCACCAATTCACTTTCGTTTCTGGTATACAAGTATAGCAACTATTTTGGCTCAACCACCTTGCCTCAGGTAGGCTCAACGAATGAGATTATGTTCAATACTACGTTGTCGCGGAATAGCATTGATAACCCAATGTATCCTGCATCCGGTTCAACTATCTCGCTTAGCTTGAGTTTAACGCCACCTTACTCACTGTGGAGAGATCCAAGTTATCTGGGTGACGTTAACACACGATATAAATGGACAGAGTTGCATAAGTGGATGCTGGACTTCAAATACTATTTGAAAATTATCGGTAGTGAAAAGCCTAATGGACGCAGCCTTGTTTTGGAGACAAAAGCTCACTTTGGGTTCATCGGAACATATGATAAAAGTTTAACACCGGGTCCATTTCAACGATTTATGGTAGGCGGTGATGGATTAGCAGGTGGATTCAATTCTTTTGTGTTAGGTCAGGAAATAGTTGGCTTAAGAGGATACCCCAATAATCAGGTGACACCACCTCTTTATGCTAATCGGGGTAAACAACAATTAAATGGGATTGAGGGGGGTATCGTTTATAATAAGTTTGGAATGGAACTTCGTTATCCGGTTTCCACAAGTCAATCCGCAACGATATATGGATTCTTGTTCACGGAAGCAGGTAATAACTGGGACAATTACAAAGAGTTTAATCCGTTTAAGCTCTATAAGTCGGCCGGTGTTGGGGCGAGAATTTTCATGCCAGCATTTGGACTCATTGGACTTAACTGGGCATATGGATTTGATACGTTGCCAGGGGCACCACAGAAGAGTGGATCACAATTCCATTTTACCATTGGTCAGCAAATCAGATAAAAATGAAGTTTTTTGTTGCGATAACATTTTTTTTTCTTTTCGGCCTGAATTTTGTCTCTGCACAGAAGTTCGGTTACTTTGACTCTGATTTTGTGCTGAGCAAGATGCCTGAATACAGCAAAGCTCAGGGTGAAATAGATCAGTTGTCGGCTGCATGGCAAAAAGAAATTGAAGAAATGCAGCTTAAGGTAGATGAACTTTATCGCACGTTTCAGGCAGAGCAAGTATTGTTAACGGAAGAAATGAAACAAGAACGTTTGAAAAATATACAGAAGAACGAAGCTGAGTTGAAGGACTATCAAAAGAAGGTATTTGGGTTTGGCGGTTTGTTTTTTTTGAAAAAACAGGAATTGATTAAGCCATTGCAGGACAAAATATTTGATGCGGTGGAAAAAGTAGCTAAATCAAACCGTCTGGCAATTGTGTTCGATAAGTCTGCGGAGTTGGTGATGGTATACACAGATCCTCGGCATGATTACACGGATTTTATTTTAGAAGAATTAGGATTAGGTGACCCCAACGATAAAGTCAAATAAATTTAAACAACTAACGTGAATTGAAATGAGAACATTTTTTTTACTTCTTTTTTGTGTATTTGCAGTAAGTGCACAAGCCCAGGAAACACAGAAAATTGGCTATGCCGATTGGGAATACATCTTTAGTCAACTGCCGGAGTTCAAGCAAATTGATAACGAGTTAAAAACCCATGGCACACAACTTGAAAATCAGTTGAAGGCAAAGAGCCAGGAGTTTGAAGCGAAGTATAAAGCTTATCAGGGTATGCCTGCTACAACGCCTGATGCGATCCGTGCGGACAAGGAAAGGGAATTACAAGCGATGCAAGAAAGTATTCAGAAGTTTCAGCAAGATGCTCAAACATCCTTGCAGAATAAGCAGACTGCCTTAATGGATCCGGTTTTCAAAAAAGTGGGTAAGGCAATTGAAGATGTGGCTAAGGAGAACGGATTTGCGTTTATTATGGCACCGCAAGTAATGGGAGGTGGAGATATACTTTTGTATAGCGATGAAAAGTATAATATATCAAATCTTGTGTTGAAAAAGTTGGGTGTAACGGCTCAGCCTCAGGTTACGCCTGCAATAAAAAAATAACAACATGCCTGTTAAGTGAGAAAGCCCTGTGTTATACTCGGGGCTTTTTTATTTAACAGGCACTTTTAAACGTAGATATTCTGCTGTATATCCCTTTCCGTGCTTAGCCATTTCTTCGGGGGTACCTTCGAAAAGAAGATTTCCCCCTTTTTTCTCACCCCCTTCGGGTCCGAGGTCGATAATCCAATCAGCGCATTTAATAACTTCCATGTTGTGCTCAATCACAATAACCGTATGGCCCTGATCAACCAATGCGTTAATAGCTTTTAATAATTTAGATATGTCATGAAAGTGTAGCCCGGTGGTGGGCTCATCAAATATGAATAAGATATTATTTTGATTATCAGAATTATTCTTGCCTAAAAATGAAGCGAGTTTAACCCGTTGGGCTTCGCCTCCGGAAAGTGAGTTGGATGATTGTCCCAGTTTTACATAGCCCAGTCCTACTTCATACAAAGGAAGAATCTTTTCGTAAACAGGTTTTTTATCTTTGAAAAACTCAAGGCCTTCTTCAACCGTCATGTCCAGCACATCGAAAATATTTTTTCCTTTATGCTCTACCTCCAACACTTCTTGTTTGAACCTTTTACCATGGCAACTTTCGCATTTCAAAAAGATGTCGGCCATGAATTGCATTTCAACTTTAATCTCTCCTTCCCCTTCGCAGGTATCACAGCGTCCACCTTCCACATTAAAAGAAAAATGAGATGGCTTATATCCTCGTTGTTTGCTAATTGGTTGCTCGGAATAAAGTGTACGTATCGCATCGTAGGCCTTTACATAGCTGATAGGATTTGAACGGGATGATTTTCCAATCGGATTTTGATCTACAAATTCTACTTGAGTAATCTTGTTGATATCTCCTTCCAAACGATCATACTTACCGGGCGTTTCGGAAACAGATCCACTCAATCTGCCCAACGCTGGGTAAAGAATTTTTTTAATCAGCGTTGATTTACCCGAACCACTCACACCGGTTACCACTGTAAGTGCACCCAATGGGAATTTGACAGTCAGGTTCTTGAGGTTGTTTTCACGAGCGCCTGCGATGACAACTGAATCTTTCCATTTTCTTCGAATGACGGGGATCTGAATTTTTTCAACTCCCGTAAGGTAATTGATGGTGTGCGATTTTATTTGAACATTAAGATCATGTTGGGATCCCTGAAAAATTAATTCTCCTCCATGAGAACCCGCATCAGGACCAATGTCAATAATCTGATCAGCAGCGCGCATAATTTCTTCTTCATGCTCCACCACAATAACGGTGTTGCCTAAATCGCGTAATGATTTTAGCACTTCAATCATGCGGGCGGTGTCGCGCGGATGCAATCCAATGCTGGGCTCGTCCATAATATACATGGAACCAACCAACGCACTACCTAATGAGGTGGCGAGTTTTATTCGTTGAAATTCACCGCCTGATAAGGTGGACGTTACTCTGTTTAAAGTCAGGTAGCCCAACCCTACCTTCACCATGTATTCAAGTCGTGATCGTATTTCTGTTAAAATTCTATCAGAAACCTTCTGCTCATAGGCGGGAAGTTTTAGTTTTTCAAAAAAGTTCAAGGTGTCTTCTAAGGGCATAAGCACCAGGTCGGTGATGGAAGTATCGGCTATTTTAACATAAGCCGCATCCTTTCTTAATTTGGTTCCCCTACAATCCGGACACGTAGTGCGCCCACGATAGCGGGATAGCATAACACGGTATTGTATCTTATGCGTTTTTGATTCCAGGTATTTGAAGAAATCGTGGAGCCCATCAAAATACTCGTTACCATTCCAAATCAGATCACGTTCTTTAAGAGAGAGTTCACCGTATGCTCGGTGAATAGGAAAGTCAAACTTGATGCCGTTTTTAATTAAAGGCTTTGCCCACTCACTCATCACTTCTCCTCGCCAGGGGGCGATGGCTCCTTCATATACGGATAGACTTTTATCTGGTATCACCAGGTCTTCATCAATACCGAGAATCTTGCCAAAGCCTTCGCAGGTTTGACAGGCACCGAATGGATTATTGAAACTGAAAAGATTTATAGAGGGTTCTGTAAATGTGATTCCGTCAAACTCAAAACGATCGGAGAAATGTGTTTTCTGATTTCCGGCATACACCACACAATCACCGTGACCCTCGAAAAAGGCAGTCTGAACTGAATCAGACAAACGAAAAGTAAGATCTTCATCACCCGCATTAACAGCAGCACGATCAATGAGCACTTCATATTCTCCCTCAATTACTTTTTGTGCTTTTGAGGTTTTTTTCTTTTTAGCGCCCCCTTTTGTGTCATCAGATGAACTAGCAGAGGAGGCTAATACTTCTTCGATAAACTTTACTTCTCCATTTATCAGAATCCTGGCAAAACCTTTACTCAATAAAAGATTCAACTCATCTTCAAGTTTTCGGCCCTTCAAAATTTTTAAAGGGGTTGTCACCATCACCCTGGTTCCTTCATTTTGCAGATTGATGAAATCGATCACATCCGTCACCGTATCTCGCTTTACCTCTTTACCACTTATTGGTGAATAAGTTTTCCCGATTCTTGCAAACAGTAATTTCAGATAATCATAGATTTCTGTAGAGGTGCCAACCGTAGAACGAGGATTGCGCGTGTTTACCTTTTGCTCAATGGCAATGGCCGGAGACACACCTCTAATGTAATCGACCTCTGGTTTTTCCATTCTGCCTAAAAACTGGCGTGCATAGGAGCTCAAACTTTCCACATACATTCTTTGCCCTTCGGCAAAAAGAGTGTCAAAAGCCAGGGATGACTTCCCTGAACCAGATAAACCAGTAATCACCACTAATTTATTTCGAGGAATGGCTACGCTCAGGTTTTTCAGATTGTTTACCCTTGCCCTTTTAATAATGATATATTCTTTTGGGTCGAGGTCTTCTAAATATGAATCGTTAGGAATTGGATGCATGGGAAACGGCAAAAATAGAAAATACCAATGCGTGGTCCTACTAAGGATTCAACCTCGGCAAGGCATACTATCAAAGTCGGATAAAATAAAAACACCATCCAGACAGATGGTGTTGCTGTAAGATCTGATTAAAGGTAATTAATTATCGAAATCAGGGTCGTAGCTAGCTTCTTTGCCACCTTCGTCACCGTCACCGTCAAAATCTCCACTATTATCAAAATCATCATCGGATGGTGTGCGCACATCATCATCATCTCCATCAAACTCCTGCTTCTTACTAGACTCTACATCATAGCCACCATCACTGTTTTTGGTGGCCGGCACTTTCACCAGATAAACAGAATCATCTGTTTCAAGCGGAAACACGAAGATGGGCTCCTTTTTTGCGTTTGTGATTCTAGTGATGCTGGACTCATAACCATTTGGGTATTGCTCCCGCAATAATTCCTTAAGGTCTTCTGTGAGATTTTCCAGACTCTTGATTACTCGTTTTTTTGTTATAGCCATTGTTTTAAAATCGGGTTCAAATAGCATAAGAATTTATGTAGGAGGCAAGAAAATTTTTAAAAATTTTTGCGTTTACGCAGAATATTTCTACTTTTCATTTAACAAACATTCCATTTAACCCACATACTATCGAGCCAGACATCTACGTTACCTAAACGCAAGACAGATGATTGACAGCAGATTCAGCGACAGCCAGTTGGTTTCGCTCTATCAAACCGGTAACGCAGAAGCGTTCGATATGCTACTTCACAGACACAAATCCCGTATTTATACGGCTATTTACATGATTGTAAAAGATCGCTATGAGGCAGAAGACCTGCTTCAGGACACCTTTATTAAGGCGATCAATACAATCAAAGATGGTCGGTATAATGAAGAGGGCAAATTTTTGCCTTGGATTAGTCGAATTGCCCATAATCTGGCTATTGATTGCTACCGCAGAAATAAGCGCTATCCAGAGGTGGTTTTGGAAGATGGAAGTCGGGTTTTTGATTCGATGCAGTTTTCTGAGGAGTCTTTTGAATCCAAGCAGCTACGACAAGACACGCGGTTGCGTCTGCGGGATTTGATTAAGGAGTTGCCAGAGGAACAAAAGCAGGTATTAATTATGCGCCATTACCTGGATATGAGTTTTCAGGAGATTGCTAATAGATCGGGAGTGAGTATTAATACGGCATTGGGAAGAATGCGGTATGCCTTAATAAACCTTAGAAAAAAAATGAACAAAAACCAGATTGCCTATGATAAAGACATTTACCCAAAACGATTTGATCAGGTTTCTATACCACGAGACCTCGGAGAAGGAGACGAAGGAGATTAACAAAGCGCTCTTATGCGATAGTGAGCTACAGACACAGTACAAAGAACTGAATGATATGCGTCACGAGTTAGATTCTGTACACCTTGAGCCTTCTGCTGAATCCGTATTAAACATTCTTCAATACGCGCGTAGTATGCAGGAAAAATAGTTTAATTAATATGGCTTTATACAAATAAGGTCTTCCTTTCCGGAAGACCTTATGCATTTTAGCCCTTTCAGGTTATAAAGATTTGATACGAATATTCTTCCATCTAACCTTTACACCTCCGCCATCGTGAATTTGCAACGCTATTTTTCCTGACCGGGAGCCGATCTTATCATCTGTTAAAGTAATCATTTGAGTGCCGTTGAGCCAGGTGGTCACTTCATTGCCTTTCACAATTACTTTCATTTCATTCCAATCACCTTCTTTCAATAATTTTTCCTTTTCGGCTGAAGGCTGAATAAGCCAGCCCCTTCCATACGATTCATAAATGCCGCCTGTGTGCTTATTCAGAGGAGCCACTTCAGCCTGCCATCCATTTACGATGATTCCGTCAATTTGTGAATGAAAGAATACACCGCTATTCCCATTCGATTCTTGTTTGAACATAAGCGTAAGTTCAAAATCTTTGAATTCTTTGTCGGTAGCCAGATAGCCATATTGCTTGTCCGGACCGCTCTCACAGATCAATTCACCTTTGCTGGCATACCATTTTTCAGTGCCATGTATTTTCCATCCGTTAAGATTTTTCCCATTGAATAATTTTTCGGGTTTTTGGCTGAAGCCTAATTGTGCTGTGATAACGAGAAGTAATAATAGAATATGTTTCATTATAATTATGAGTTTAGATTTTCAAAAGTAATAAATAATGGAGTAAGCAAACTAAAAAGCCTCATCGGATTGAGGTGATCCTCACTTGGTTTTCTTTCTTTGCACCGTGAAAGTCTTAATCCTTCATCAGCATTTTAATACACCTGAAAAAGGGGGAGCTATCCGCTCTTATTATCTTGCCAAAGCGTTGGTAGATAGCGGAGTGAAGGTGATCGTAATCACGGCACATAACCGCCAGGATTACTTAAAAGAGATTGTGGAGGGTATGGAAGTTCATTATTTATCAATACCGTATAATAATCGCTTTGGATTTATTGCGCGCAGCTCAGCTTTTCTCAAGTATGCTTGGGCTGCAGTAAGGTTGAGTAATCAATTTAAAGATGTTGATTATTGTTATGCGATATCAGTGCCGCTTACCGTTGGTCTGGCGGCACAATGGATAAAACGACAACGTAAAATACCTTTCATTTTTGAAGTTGGAGACTTGTGGCCCGATGCCCCTGTGCAGATGGGCTTTGTGAAAAATCATTTTTTCCAGGCATTTCTATACGCTATTGAGAAGTCCATTTATAAATCGGCCGATGCTGTTGTGGCGCTATCACCGAGCATCCAGTCGGCTATTGAAAAAAAAGTGCCAGGCAAGAGAGTTCACCTTCTACCTAATATGGCAGACTGTGATTACTACCAACCGGAGTCTAAGGATCCCTCGTTGGAAGAAAAGTTTAACGTGAAGGGAAAATTTGTGGTTTCTTACATTGGAGCCGTTGGACTAGCGAATGGTCTTGATTATTTATTGGAGTGTGCCAATGCTTCGCGCAAAGCAGAATTGCCCATTCATTTTTTTATTTGTGGCGATGGGGCTTTGCTCGATCGGTTAAAAGGAAACGCAAATCAATTGGGCTTGCAAAATTTTACTTTTATGGATTTCACCAACCGTAAGGGGGTAAAAGATTTATTCAATGTGACCGATGCCGCATTCATCAGCTATAAGCCCATTCCTATTTTAGAGACCGGTTCGCCCAACAAATTTTTCGATGGCCTCGCTGCCGGCAAACTTATCCTTGTCAATTTTGGAGGTTGGATCCGAAAAGAAATCGAGGAAAACAGATGTGGCGCTTACATCGATCCGCATCAGCCCACTGATTTTGTTAAAAAAATTAAACCTTTTCTGACTGATAAAATCCTACTCTCTCAATATCAGCAAGCAGCGCGTCAGTTGGCGGAGAAAAAGTATTCAAGAGAAATTCTCGCAAAAAAATTCGCTGAGTTATTCAACTAGCCTGGTTGTTTCACACGGACGCTTGTTCAAGAGAATATTTTTTTATTTATTTACTTAACAAACAATAAGCATATATATGGCTAAAGAATACCTGGGTGAATTTGAAGAATTGATTTTAACGATGGTAGGCGCATTGCAAGAGGATGCCTACGGGGCAGCCATTGCAGGGGAAATCGAAACAAGGTTGAAGCGCGAAGTAAATCTGAGCGCGGTGCATGTTACTCTTTACCGACTGGAGGATAAGGGATTTATTAAATCAAAGATGGGTGGTGCCACCAACGAAAGAGGGGGTAGAAGAAAACGCATCTATACGATTACCAGCGCAGGCATGGCGATGCTACGTGCTATGAAAGAAACACGGATTGATTTGTGGAAGTTGATCCCTCAGTTGAAAATATCAGGATCGTGATGGGATCGTTAAGGTACCCCTACTCTGGTTCATACAACTGTTTAGGGTATTATTAACCTTCGGTTTTGAATTGATACGATTTATCTGATGAATTCACTAAATAATCGATGTGATATAGAACCATGAATAGAAAGCGCACTTAAAACACAAAGGAATGAAAACTCTATTGTTAGTTATGTTCGCCATAGGGTATTTGATACCGGGCTCCTCACAAACCATAACAGGAAAAGTTTCCGATGTTACTACAAAGGAGTCATTGGCATACTTTACCGAAATATGGGAACCATAAGCAAGGAGGACGGCACGTTTACGATCAACATAACTGCAGCCAATTCAAATGACCAATTGGTATTTTCAATGATTGGGTATGAAACACTAAGAATAGAAATCAGCAATATCAAAGAGAATCCCTTGTCAGTAAAACTTATTCCTAAAGTTTATGAACTAAAGGAGGTAATCGTGAAAGCCAAAAGAATAAAAGAGCCGCAAAAACTGGGTCGATATGAAATTACCCGAACCACCACCGGGCAAAGTGGCCAAGATGAATTTGGTATTGGGTGTGAGTGGGGTGTGCAAATATTTAACGATAATAAAAAGTATAAAATTCTCGATGCGAGATTTCACATGCGGTTCAACACGGTAGATAGCGCGCTTTTCAGAGTACAGATTTATTCGGTGAAGGATGGATTACCGCATGAGAGTTTATTAAATAAAGAAACTTTCGTTAAGAGTTATAAAAATGATCACTGGATTATTTGTGGGCTTGAAGAACATGATTTGACTATGGATCAAGATGTAATTGTTACTTACGAAGTGGTCAGGTTCTGGCCTACTAAAGGAAGTGAAAATCAATTTTTCTTTACACACGGTTCCGGTTACGAACGGGGTCAGGCATTTTCCAGACAAACAAGTCATGATGTGTGGAAAGTAAATCAATCGCCTCCGGTTGTTTTATGCCTTGGTGTGGAAGAAGAGAAGTAGAAAGACAGAATCAATTAATGAAGGTATGAATAATCAAGGCTTCGCTAAAAAGATATTGAAACTCCTCACATGGTTTTGTCCTGATCAATTGCTCGAAGAAATCGAAGGCGATCTCATTCAAAAATTTGAGCGAGATCTGCACCCGTCTGACCGCTCCAAGCGGTCTGACGGGTATTGGAGAAGACGCGCCAACAGGAGATTGCTATGGAATGTGATCCGGTTTTTCAGGCCGGGGATCTTAATGAGAAACAGATTGGCAATAAAAATATCCACGCAGATGACTCTTAACAACTTAAAATTCAGCTGGCGAAATATTCGCAGACATCAGGTCTTTTCGGTGATCAACATCACTGGCTTGGTAATGGGCATTACCGTCTGTCTTTTGATGTTGAATTTTGTTGTCTTCGAAAAAAGCTATGATAAATTTTTTGAAAGACATGAAGATATTGTACGTGTTGGTTATACACGATTGATCGACAATCAACCACAATTTAGTAAAGCTCAGGTTTTTCCGGCTGTAGGTGAGGTGTTACAGGAATCGGTTCCGGCAGTAGAACAATATGCGCGTCTTTTCCCAATGGCCACACACATTGATGCCGTACTTCATATCAATGATAATAACAAAAGCTTTCATGAGACTTCATTGTTTGCTGTTGACTCTACTTTTCTAAAAATATTTTCGATAGAATTATTGCAAGGCGATAAGAACAGAGCGCTTTCAGGAGAAAATAAGGTGATGCTTTCCGAGTCGATAGCGATAAAATATTTCGGGCATACCGATGTTCTAAATAAAGTAATTACATGGAATGGCATGGGAGATTATATGGTAACAGGTGTATTCAAAAACTTACCTGAAAACTCCCACCTGAAATTCGACCTTCTTTTCTCTTGGATGAATGTTTATGAAGAAAGAAGCAAGTGGAATTGGGATGGCTTTTATACCTACTTGTTGTTAAAGCCCAATAGTAACTTAGCAACACTGGAGCCATTGATGCAGCGCGTATTGAATAAAAAGTCTCAAGCACCAAAAGATGATCGCGTTAGCGCTCAATATTTTTTACAACCATTAACAAGCATTCATCTTACATCTAATCTTACCGGAGAAATCAACGCAAATGGAAATAAAAAAGTAGTTGAGTCTTTTTTGTTGATTGCATTCGCTATTCTATTACTTGCTGTTTTTAATTACATCAACTTGACGATCGCCAGAAGTGTCAAGAGGGCAAAGGAAGTTGGAGTTCGTAAAATTATCGGATCAACAAGAAGCCAATTGATGAACTTATTTTTTACCGAGTCATTTTTGCTTTCGCTCACCGCTTTTATCATTTCCATCGGCTTAATTTTTCTTTTGCTTCCTTTTCTTGGTTCACTTGCTGGGAAACCTATTGTAATACTTTTATGGAAAGATGGGGTAGAATTTATTGGACTCTCACTGTTGGCCATTGTTATTTTTTCTGTATTAGCCGGTTATTACCCTTCACGTGTTCTTACTTCGTTTAACCCTGTGGTAGTGTTGAAGGGGGCAACCGTTAACGGGAGAAAGCGAAATGGGCTTCGTAGATCACTCCTGTTAATTCAATTTGTTATTACCATCATTTTAGTGACAGCAAGTTTGTTAATTCAAAAGCAAGTCACCTTCATGCAAGATCAGGATTTAGGTTTTGCATTAAAACAAAATATAGTGATCAATTCTTTTGTAACGCCTGGTAATGATTCAACATTCCTGCGAAAAGTTGAATCCTTTAAGGACCATCTGAAACAACTGACAGCCGTAAAAGGTGTTACCATCACCTCAAACATCCCGGGCCGTGAGAACGAATGGATAGGCCGCTTGCGAAGATCTGAAAATGATACCGAATTAATCTCTGCATCCAGAACTCGTGTTGACAAAGATTTCATACAAACGTACGGACTTACCCTTACGGCAGGGAAAAATTTTGATTCGGAAGATCCCAACCAGGTAATCCTCAATCAATCTACGGTACGTATGTTGGGCTATAAAAATGATGAAGAAGCTATAGGAAATTTATTATTGGGTGATAGCCGAATAGTGGGGGTTGTAAAGGATTTCCATGAACGTTCCTTGCATGAGCCTATTCTTCCTTACTTCTACACACCCGGACAAGGATACATGAAATTTATTACCGTTAACATAGTCTCTCAGGATGTTCGTGAGACTTTGGCATCAATTGAGAGTCAATGGAAAGAAATATTTCCTGAAACCCCTTTCGAATATTTCTTTCTAGATGAATTTTTTAATCGGCAATACGGAAAAGAAAAGCAACTGGGAAACATTTTTATGAGCTTTTCAATCATTGGGGTTACGATCGCCTGCCTGGGTCTCTTTGGATTCATGTATTTCATAGCCCATCAGCGTTCGAAAGAAATCGGAATAAGGAAAACATTGGGTGCATCGTTCCTTCATTTGATCAAACTCCTTTCTATTGAATATGCCTCAATTTTGATGTTAGCTGGTGTGGTAGCCGGCCCGATCGGTTTTTATTTCCTGAACAACTGGCTGACGAAATATCCGGTCAATGTTGGTTTACAAATTAGTGATTTCATATTGCCGGTTTTTGGTGTTGGGCTGCTGGCGCTACTGTCCATCGCAGCAATTTTAATTCGAGCCGTAAAAATAAATCCAACAGAAGTACTAAAAAATGAGTAGAACTATGGAAAGTCAATTTTCATTAAAACTCCTCCGCGCCTTCTGCCCATCACACCTGCTCGAAGAAATCGAAGGCGACCTGCTACAAAAGTTTGAGAGCGATCTCAACCCGTCAGACCGCTTGGGGCGGTCAGACGGGTATTGGAAAAGAAAAGCAAATAGAAGATTGCTATGGAATGTGATCCGGTATTTCAGGCTGGGGATTGTGTTGAGAAATAAGTTTTTTATTATGAAAAATCTGTATTTCAATATGAGCCTATTAAATAGTTATCTCATCATGGCATGGCGAAACATCGTGCGGTACCGATGGATTTCTTCCATTAATATTATAGGGCTTTCGGCCAGCATGTCCATCTGCCTGTTGATATTAATGATGATCAAGCATCAAACTGATTTTGATTCCTTCCATCCGGATGCTGATCGCCTATACCGGTTAACCACAAAAATCCGATACAATAATGGAGACATTGATCATTATGCCTCAACCCCTGGTCCACTTATAAGCTATCTGCAAGAAAACTTCTCATTGGCAGAGGAAACAGTGAGCATTGAGCGTTCATATTTTTCGATCACTAATCCACATGGCGAAGTTACCCTTACAGGTATTAAAACAAGTCCTGCCTTTTTTTCGCTTTTTGGTTTTGCTTTCCGAAAAGGCAGTCCATCGACAGCATTGGTAAGGGCATACTCTATAGTACTATCGGAAGAGTCGGCTACAAAACTTTTTGGAGAGAATGACGCGTTGGGAAAAATCGTATCCATAAAAGAAATGGGAGATTTTACCGTGACTGGTGTATTGGCCAGGCAAGATAAACCATCGCACCTTGATTTTGATGCGTATGCAATGTACCCCACAAACAATCAGGAGAACAATAAAGATTGGAGTTCCTGTATTTCTTATAGTTACATAAGAATTAAACAAGACGTTAAGCAAGAGACAATGCAAAATGCCCTGAAGCTTTCCAGTGTTCACGCCAGTAATATTTTAAAAAAATCGGATGGGATCAATCAGGTTGATTTTAATTTTCAAAGCATACACGATGTGCCATTTTCAGATCTTGCCGTTGAGTTGGGGTTTGTAAAATCATGGAAAAAAATTGCCGGGTTTGTGGGGTTGGCGTTTGTTATGTTGTTGCTGGCCATTTTTAACTACAGCAATGTAACCGTGGCGCGTACCTTGGGGCGTATGAAGGAAATTGGTGTTCGCAAAATTTCCGGGGCATCGAGGAGCCAGATTACATTTCAATTGATTACTGAATCCATTCTGATCGCATTAATATCCCTCGTCTTTGCTGTATTTGCCGCTCAATATTTTCCGCTTAACCCAGCTTTTCAAAGGTCCGTTCCTCAACATCCGGATGTTACGCTCATGGGTTGGTTTCTGTTGTTCTCAATTTTTGCAGGATGTATGACAGGATTTTTTCCTGCAATGGCCTTATCCAAAATTAACCCGGTAATAATTTTAAAAAACAGGATCAGTAATACGCGGCCTGGTCATTATGATTGGCACAATGGAATAATCGTAGCGCAATTCTTTTTTAGCCTTGTCTTCATTAGTGTATTAAGCACAGTGTACAAGCAAAGCCTTTTTCAGGTTAATAGTGATTATGGCTTCAAGCGTAAAAATATCATTCATATTAACCTCGGAGAAATTAATCGCCAAGCCTTTATGAATGAACTTGAAAAACGATCTGAGATTGAAAGTATTTCGGCTTCATCACAGCCCATGTTTAGTTGGGGTGATGATCGTTTTATAAAACATGGAACAGATTCCGTGGCCATCGAATGTTACGCTGCCGACAACCAGTTTATTCCTACCTACGGATTACAAATGATTTCAGGAACGAATTTTCCGGATAACCTACCGAATACACAGGAACGTTTTATCATCTTGAATGAATCTGCATTAGTAGCGCTTAAACTCGGTTCGCCCACCGAGGCGATAGGAAAATCAGTAGAATCAGAAAATAATGTGTCATTGATTGTAATCGGTGTTTTGAAAGATTTTCATGCTCATCCCTTTAAACATGATATTCAGCCATTGGCATTGCGCTACGTGCCCGAACAGTTCAAAAGTTTAACAGTAAAATCAATTCCTTCTAAGTTTATTGAAACAGAAGAGGCTATTAAGCAGGCATGGGCTAAGGTAAATCCGAATTTTTCTCTCGAATACAGTTTGTTTGAAGATGAATTCAGAGAAAAGCAATTTCATGGTGATGATTTGAAAATGTTAGGTTCTGTGGCACTTATTGCCATGATCATTGCATGCATGGGGCTATCCGGTGTAGTTATGTACCGAATGCAACAGCGTATTAAGGAAATCGGCATCCGTAAAGTAATGGGAGCCAATATCCACCAGGTATTTACGCTTCTTTCGTGGGATTTTTTCAAGCTGTTATTGTTGGCGGCATTTCTCGCCTTGCCCCTATGCCATTGGTTAAACAAAAGCATCTTGCAAGGTTTTGCTTATAAACCAGACATAGGTATTGATACATATGGTTTAAGTTTTATTGCCATTGTCATGTTAGGGCTACTCATTATTTCTGCACAGACTATCAAAGCAACACTTCACAATCCGGTCAACATATTAAAGCATGAATAGCCTTATCAAATGGTTTAGCTTCGTGTGTTGATCTTGGTGCCGAACCATCTGAAAAAAAATGAAGGCGACTTCACTAAAGCTCAATCACCCACAAATAAAAAATGTCCCGTAGGACATTTAGTTTTGATGTAAAAATAATTGTTAATACTTAGCCGGCTGCCCTTGCGCTGGCATTGATTTTTTAATGAAATCCCGGATATGTTCATTAGAAGTGGCCAGATCTTCGGCACGCAAATACATCATGTGGCCACTACGGTAACCTTCAAAACGCAAACGGTCTTTCATTTTACCGCTCGGGTCAAGTTGCCACATAGAATATTTTGCATCGAAGTAGGTTGTGGCGCCATCAAAATATCCTGACTGAATCATCACATGCATGTAAGGATTTTCTGCCATGGCCTGACGAAGGTTTTCTCCGGTTTGATCATTGCTGCGATCCCACGGATGCACCGGGCCAAACATGTTATACTGCAAATCAGTTTTATACTTTAATACATCTCTCAAATAATAATTGATGGCCGGGGTGAATGAATGCAACCACGAAGTGAGTTCGGAGTTGTAATCCGGACGATCACCAGCCAACTGACGATCGATACCTAAGTAACGAGAATCCAAACGACCAACGGTAAACCCCTTTTCGCGCAACAATTCTTTCCAGAAGAATTGAGTAGGCACGGCCAGGTTATGTTGAAGAATTATTTTTTCAGAGAGACCCGAGTAGCGCGACATTTTCGCAGCTATCTGTTTTCTTTTTGATTCATCGATAAACCCTCCTTTCGCGAGAGCGGGAATTAATTCGTCAATGGTAAATGCTTCTGCTTCAGGAAGTATATCACTCAAATCTTTTTGTTGCAGATCGGCTGGCAATGCTTTTTGATACCACGCAGCAGCTGTATAATAAGGTAATGATAGCGCATCATTCACGGGGCCATCACGCTTAATGCCTAAGTCGGTGGGCGACACTAATATCACACCATTCAAATACATCCAATGAGCATTCTGAAGTTCAAGTGCCAGGCCTGACACCCGTGTGGTACCATAGCTTTCACCAATGATATATTTAGGGGAAGTCCAGCGGGAGTTTCTGCTTACAAATACATCCAGCCAATCTGCGAGATATTTAATGTCGGCATTCACACCAAAGAACGTTGACTTCTCCGCCTTCGGATCAAGAATGCGAGAGAAGCCCGTGTTTACCGGATCGATATAAACGATATCGGCTACATCCAAAATAGAATGCGGGTTATCGCGCACACCATAAGGCTGCACTGGAAATCCTTCTGAATCGATATTTAATTGCTTCGGCCCGGTGTAGGCAACATGCATCCACACAGAAGCGGAACCGGGGCCACCATTAAAGGAAATGATAAAAGGTCTTTTGCTTTTATCGGTCACATCGGTGCGCTCGTAATACGTATAGAATAAGGAGGCACTGGGTTTGCCTTCAGCATTAAAGACGGGTTGGGTTCCTGAGGTGACTTTATACGGAACTACTTTCCCTTTGATGGTTACCTGGCCGGTGGAGTTCACCGCTGATTCGGCTGGTAAAATCCGATCCGTTTGTGCGAAAGTTAAAATGCTTATGAGGCAGATGACTAGCGTAAGGGGAAGAGCTTTGTTGATAGGTTGAATACGCATCTTTTTTGGAGTTGATTGATAAGCAAAATAGAAAAGATGAGGGTAGTAACCTACAACGGTTATCTGAACAGAAAAGAAAGAATATGAACGGTTTTTTGATCGTCTTATTTTAATAATTCGATCAGCTTCTCCGGTTCGTTAGTGGTGATAAATCCCACTTTTTTTTCGATGAACCAGCGCATGGTTTCTTCATCGTTTACCGTCCACACATTGGTGATCAACTTTTTCTTGTTGGATTCATCGATCCACCCTTCCTGTTTTTTGTAAACACTGAAATGATAATCCATGCCATCAAGATTGGCTGCCACTAATTCTTCGGGCGACTTATCCCCATTTAAGTAGGTAACGGTGGCAGCAGGATCAAGCGCTTTCACTTTTTTACAGACATCAAAATCAAAGGCAATGTATTCGGTGATGGAAGCTGCATTTAACCGCTGAACCATTTCAACGCATTTGGTTGCCAGCGCCAATGATCGCTCTTTACTTATGTCAGAAGATTTGATTTCTAAAATCAGTCGGGTAGTCTTTTGGTTTTTTCCGGCCAAAAGATAGGATTCCAATGTAGGTAGCGACTCACCATTCGCAAGTTTTATTTGCCTGAGGTCGGCAGCAGTTGTTTTTTCAACATGAACACCCTGAATGGAATGATCGTGAAGAATAAATAAAACAGAATCAGCAGACATATGCACGTCAAACTCACTGCCCCAGCAACCCAACCTGATTGCGTGTTGAAGAGATGCAATAGAGTTTTCAGGAACTCCTGTGTTTTTCCATGCACCACGATGGGCGATTACTTGAGTGGTGGTTTTATTCTGACTCATCGTTTGGATCGAACTAATTAAACATGACAACAGAATCAGATATTTCATTTTCGATATTTCCTTTATTCTTTTTCGTTGGATTTAATATTGAAAACTGAGGAATTATTATTTCTCGCCCGATTTTTTACTTCTTCCCAAGTGTAACCGCTTACTTTTCCGCTTTCAAATTCCGAAAATCTTTTGTTCAGTTCTTCAACAAAATCATCAGTCCATACATTTTTATCTTCATGAATCTTATTTTCAATAATTGTATAGTAAGCCATAACTTTCCAGTTGTTAGCATTTCGGATATAATCGAATAAATTCCTCTTTATTGCTAAAGGGCTCATTCGTGTAATTTGAATTCTAAATTTACCAAAAACTTAGTCGGAATCATTGGGCTTCATTAGTTGGCTTTGGCGTCCTCCTACTTCCACCATACAATTCATATTCTAAAAGCCGGCAATCAATGGTACTGGTATAAAATTCAATTCTTCGGCTAGCTTTCAATCCGATCTTTTTGGCAAGATCAAGATTACCAGTGAAAATATATCCAAGATACCCCTGACATTTCTTTTTCAGAAAATCTCCGATGCGTGCATACGTGGCTTCTAATTCGGTCACCTCTCCTAATCGTTCACCGTATTCGGGATTGAAGTAAACCACACCCGGTGCTTCAGGGATTTTGGTGTCTTCAAAATCGCACACGGCAAATTCAATTAATTGCTCTACTCCGGCAAGACCTGCATTTATTTTAGAAATGTTTATAGCATCGTCACTAATATCGGTAGCGATTACGTTTAGCGTGGGGATGTCAACGATTTGATCATGAAGTTTTTGAGCTTGCTCATTATAATATGTGGGATCATACCCTTTCACATGCATGAAGGAATAGTTCTTGCGAAACAATCCGGGTCTGCGATTGGTGGCAATCAATACTGCTTCAATAGCTACGGTAGCGGAGCCACACATCGGATTCACAAAAGGGAACGTGCGATTCCATTTGGTAGCCATTACGGTAGCCGCAGCCAGCGACTCCATCATCGGTGCCTTGCCGGGAATTTTGCGGTACCCATGTTTAGCCAACGTTTCGCCTGAAGTATCCAGAAAGATTTCCGCATATTCATCTTTCCAATATAAATGGAATACCGCACGATCTAACTCTGGACCCGAATCAGGTCTGCGCATAGTTTCCCTGCGCATGCGATCGGCAATACCATCTTTCACTTTTACATTAACAAACATATCGTTGTTTACCGTGAAGTGAGTGGCATTACTGGTAACCGAAAAATAACCATCGTTAGCAAGTATATTTTCCCACGGATAGCGAATCAATGCTTCATAAAGATCATCGGGGCCATTGCAGTGAAATCCCTTAAGAGAATACAATACCTGGCTGGCACAGCGCAAATTTAAATTGAGTAAAATACAATCATTAACCGTGCCTTGCAGTTCCACTCCGGTAACGAAAGTGCGTTCGGGCTTAAGTCCTAATTCTATTATTTCCTGCTCTAAATAGGGAGCAAGTCTTTTGCTGCAGGTAACAATAATGCGGCTGGTGGAGGTGAACAAGTCTGACATGGTGCGAATATACCACTACGCCAATTACCTACGAGTAAATTTCTTCTACAACATTTAGAAAGGATCCATTTTGATAAATAGAAAGAGGAACTTTGTAGCTCCTCTTTCTATTGGAAGAAGGCATTCTTCTTCTCAAAGAAGCATGACCTCTCAGGCCCGGGAGCCTTGGTTAAGTTTAATTCAACAGTTTGCTATACGAAGCACCAATTCCTCTGATCAAAGAAGAACTAAACCCACGGTGTTCCATTTCATTAAGGCCCACAATGGTGCATCCTTTGGGGGTGGTTACTTTATCAATTTCTTCTTCCGGGTGGCGGTTGCCTTTCAACAATAATTCGGCAGCGCCCTTTACCGTTTGAGCGGCAATGAGGTTGGCTGTTTTAGCATCAAAGCCAATTTCTATTCCGCCTTGTATAGACGCACGTATGAAACGCAATGCATAGGCAATACCGCAGGCACCGAGAACGGTAGCGGCATCCATCAATTTTTCATCAATGGAAATTGTTAACCCAAGTTGATTGAATAAATCGGTGACATATTCAACCTGTGAGTCGGTAGCGTTAGAATGGCATAGGCAGGTAACAGATTCCTGTATGGCAATAGCAGTGTTTGGCATGGCGCGAAAAACCGGAATGCCATGATCAACGATAGCCGTTAAGTCTTGCAACAAAATTCCGGTAACGACACTGATTACAATATGCTTTTTTGGATCAAAGGATTTTTTTAATTCCTCCAACACATCTTTTACGTTATAGGGTTTTAGGGCAACAATAATCACCTCACTGTTTTCAATGGCAGCCTGGTTGTTGTCAGTGACACTCACCCCTTGATCTTTCAGACTTTGCAGGCGTGACAGATTTCTTCTTGTCACCGTTATTTGTGTCGGTGTTGCAAAGCCACTCTTTAACAATCCTTCGGCAATGGCAGCACCTAAATTACCTCCGCCTATGATGGCGATTTTTTTTGAATTCATGATAAATATTTCATTTTAGCAGGCACAAGTTAATGAGGTTTTTGGTTATCGATAAGAATAATTTTGAAGACCGCTTTTTAATCAGGTTAAATCGTTTGCGTTTGAATTACTTCTGTTAAATTGAAAGCTGTAAACCCCTATCCGCACCGTATGAATCAACAAGAAATACTTTCCCTTGTAAAGCAGCGTAATCCCAATGAACCTGAATTTTTACAAGCAGCAGAAGAAGTGATACTATCTGTGTGGCCCGCGCTCGATCGCAATTCGGAATTTGCACGCCTTCGCTTGCTTGAACGCATGCTTGAGCCAGAACGTTTGATCTCGTTTAGGGTAACCTGGCTGGACGATCAAGGAAAGGTGCAGATCAACCGGGGATATCGTGTTCAGATGAACAGTGCCATTGGTCCTTATAAAGGGGGTCTGCGTTTTCATCCAACGGTTACGCCAAGTGTTTTGAAATTTCTGGCCTTTGAACAAGTTTTCAAAAATGCGTTGACGGGCATTCCAATGGGCGGAGGAAAAGGAGGAAGTGATTTCGATCCGAAAGGAAAATCAGATGATGAGGTAATGAAATTTTGCCAGGCATTTATGGGCGAGCTGGCCCGGCATATCGGTCATCGGTTAGATGTGCCTGCTGGCGATATTGGAGTGGGAGGCCGAGAGATAGGCTACCTGTTTGGGGCATACAAAAAAATAAGAAATGAATTTACTGGAGTGCTGACCGGAAAAGGAATCGGCTGGGGAGGAAGTTTGATTCGCACCGAAGCTACCGGCTATGGGTTAATCTATTTTGCAGAGCACATGCTGCAGGAGAAGAAGGATTCGATCAAAGGAAAAACCTGTTTGGTTTCGGGCTCAGGTAATGTGGCTCAATATGCAATTGAAAAAATTATTCACCTTGGCGGGAAAGTGGTGACCACATCCGATTCGAGCGGATATATTTATGACGAAGCAGGGTTCACGCAAGAGAAACTTGAGTTTTTGAAAGATCTTAAAAACAACCGGAGAGGACGCATAAAAGAGTATGCGGACAAGTATAAGTGTGAGTATCATGCATTGGATATAAATCATGATCAAAATCCATTGTGGAATATTAAAGCAGATTGTGCTTTTCCTTGTGCCACCCAAAATGAAATCAATGCGAAAGACGCGAACCATCTTGTAAAGAATGGCTTGAAATTATTGGGCGAAGGTGCCAACATGCCTACCACCATTGAGGCGATTAATATTTTAATTGATAACGGAGTGATCTATGCGCCAGGCAAAGCCTCTAATGCCGGAGGTGTAGCAACATCAGGATTAGAGATGACACAAAACTATATGGGCATTAATTGGACTAGCGAGGAAGTGGATATTAAACTTCATGGCATTATGAAGAACATCCACCAAACGTGTTTGGCGGCAGCCAAAGAATATGGCAAGCCCGGCAATTATTTAGTAGGCGCCAACATTGCAGGATTTTTGAAAGTGGCAAAGGCCATGCAAGCACAGGGGGTTATTTAGAATTTAGCTTTCAATATGGAATTACGTTTGGCTACAAGCTATAAGCAAATATTGTTTATGGCTTTGCCCATTTCATTGGCCATGCTGGTGCCACAAATAAACTTCATCACCAACAATATCTTTTTAGGTATGTTGGGTGAGCAGGAGTTGGCTAGTGCCGGTATTACCGGAGTGTACTACTTAATCTTTGCCGTAATCGGTAACGGACTTAACAACGGCTTGCAGGCTTTGATCGCGCGCAGGGCGGGACAAAATTTGCCGAAGGAAATAGGCCGGTTGTTTTATAATGGAGTGTGGCTAGCTGTAGTCATATCTGCCTTTGGCATTGGCACCACCTACCTTTTAGCTCCTGTGGTGATGCACACATTTATTCATGATGCCGTAATTGCCGATCAGGTTATTGACTTTATATTAATCAGAATATGGGGCCTTCCTTTTCTCTATTTATATGTGATGCGCAATGCGTTACTCGTAGGCACCAACCAAACGCGGTTCCTGGTGTGGGGCACATTGGCTGAAACCGGTGTTAACATCCTGTTGGATTACACCATGATTTTCGGGCATTGGGGGTTTCCTGAATTCGGGTTTAACGGTGCGGCCTACGCATCGATCATCGCGGAGGCGTCAGGATTGCTGGTGATTTATGCGGTGATCCATATCAAGCGTATTCATCAGTCTTTTTCATTTTTCGAGCAATCAAAAATAGAACAGACGATGATCAAATTAATCCTCACCATGTCAGCACCCTTGATTGTTCAGTATGCCATCAGTATGATAAGTTGGGAATATTTTTATATCCTGATTGAACATCATGGCCCTCGTGCGTTGGCAATTTCCAATACCATGCGAAATATTTTTGGGCTGTTTGGAATTTTCTGCTGGGCGTTTGCTTCCACTACCAACACAATGGTAAGCAATGTAATTGGTCAGGGTAAACAGGACGAAGTGATACCCCTGATCAAACGTGTGGTAACGATGAGTTTAGGGGTTTCTATTATTGTTTTTGTGATCCTAAATCTTGCGCCTGAATTCTTTTTATCTTTTTATAATCAGGGAGATGAATTTATTGCAGAAGCAATACCGATTGTGCGTATTGTTTCAGTAGCTCTCTTGATGATGTCTATTGGAACGATCTGGCTGAATGCCTTAACGGGAACAGGCAACACACGCGTAAATTTGATAATTGAATTGATCACGATTGTAATTTATTGTGTGTATGTGTATTTAGTGTTAGAGTATTGGAATCTTTCCATCGGCTGGGGATGGGGGAGTGAATTGGTTTATTGGATAAGCATGTTCACCATGGCTTTCCTTTATATGAAGTCCGGTAAGTGGAAGGGTAAGGTGATTTGATTGTAAGGGTAACAAAAAAAAGGCTGCCGATTAATTGGCAGCCTTTCGTTCAAGTTGATGAGTTCAATTCTTCTTCAACTGATCAAACTTACTTTCCGTTGGTTTCTTAGGAAACACATTGTCGCCAACGTTTACATCGGCAGTTTCAAGTTTTGGATCGATAACGATGTTGGTCACTTCTTTTTCTTTTACAAAAACCTTCTTCACCTCTTTCTCATTCAGGCGCCAGATTTCGGCAGGTATTCTTTCAATTTCTTTGCTTCCATCTTTGTATGTCCATTCGATAACGATAGGCATAATCAACCCACCCGTATTTTTTAAAGTTAACTCATATATATTTTTGCCTTCCATTTTAGCGCGTATCTCATTATCATTAATTCGAGCACGGAAGTCACCATACATTTGATCAGGTGTATTGATCACATTAAACTCCTGCGGTCCCTGGCTGAAGTCTATAGCTTTTTCTGAATTCTTTTTTACCAGATCACCTTTTTGTGTGGTTACATTTTTCTTTTCAGGATCAGTCGTTTGTTTTTTCACCTGATACCATTTTACATCATCGAGCGTAAGGTCGGTATTATCGGTTGAGTAGAACCAACCTCTCCAAAACCAGTCGAGATCAACG
Organism: uncultured Ohtaekwangia sp.; assembly: GCA_964349405.1. Lineage (GTDB taxonomy): Bacteria > Bacteroidota > Bacteroidia > Cytophagales > Cyclobacteriaceae > ELB16-189. Next base: position 77,504 of record CAYGGY010000008.1, read on the forward strand.
GCACTGGCATCTTCCATTGTGCGGAAGAAGTCAGCCGGCTTTGGATGTTTAAAGGCCCAGCGCTCTGAAAATTCTTTGAATGCTTTGTCGAATAATTCAGGGCCCATTACGGTTTCGCGAAGAATCGTGAGACCTGCTGCGGTTTTACTATACCCGTTCGGCCCTCCAAATTGTCCCTGGTTGTCAGCCGTAGCCATGATCGGGCGCATCATGGTTTTATCTCCTTTCATGAAATTGACAACGTCTTTCGGAGTATTGGAATTATAATTCAGATTCTTATAACGCTCGTGCATAGTTTCCTTTTCAAGGAAGGAGTTTAATCCTTCGTCCATCCACGTCCATTGGCGTTCATCCGAGTTGATGATCATCGGAAAATAGTTGTGACCCACTTCATGTACGATGATATACACACAACGAGCTAACACGCGATCGGAAATGGTTCCGTCTTTTGCCGGTCGGCCTCCATTAAATGATATCATCGGATACTCCATTCCCCCACCTACCCAGTTCACCGAATAGGCAGTAGGATAGGGATAGGGTATCGTGCGGGCTGTATAAACATCAAGTGTGTTCTTGATGGCAAAGGTTGATTCTTTGCCCCAAAGTGGATTCCCTTCTTTTGGATACAAGGATTGAGCAAGTGGAGTTTTATCGCCATTCTTCACCGCCATGGCATCCCATACAAATTTACGCGAAGAAGCGAATGCAAAGTCGCGAACATTTTCTGCATGAAACTCCCAGGTGTTTTTCTTTTTGGAGCGTTCTTTTTCCTTTTTCTTTGCTTCCTCTTCGGTTACAATCCATACCTGTTTGTCAAATGTTTTACGCGCGGTTTCAAAACGCTCTATCTGATCTTTTGTAAGAACTTCTTTTGGATTTTGTAGCCAGCCCGTTGCGCCTACGATATGATCAGCTGGAACGGTGATGCGTACTTTGTAGTTACCAAAAGTTAAGGCAAACTCGCCTCCACCGAGGTATTGTTTGTTTTGCCATCCTTCATAATCATCAAACACGCACATACGTGGAAACCATTGTGCTACAAAATAGATGTAGTTGCCATCATCCGGAAAATATTCCATACCACTACGGCCACCAATTTTCATCATGTCATTGATGTTGTAGGACCAATCTATTTTGTAAGTAAATTTTTCACCACTCTTCAAGGGCTGTGGCAAATCTACACGCATCATGGTGAAATTTATCGTGTGCGAAAGAGGCTTGTCATTTGCATCGCGCACGGATTTTATTTGATAGCCGCCTTTAAAGTCATAAGCGCCTGCCGTTGTAGCCAGGAATTTTGCCGGAATAGAATCACGAATGGCGCCACCGGAACTTTTTCGCGTCATGCTGTTGGCATCATTAATATTCTGATCCAATTGCAGCCAGAGGTAGGTAAGTGTTTCTGGTGAGTTATTATGATACGTAATCGTTTCTGAACCGGTGATCGATTGAGTTTCATCATTCAACTCTACATTAATAACATAGTCGGCCTGTTGTTGCCAATAGGCTGGACCGGGCGCACCCGAACTGCTACGATAGCTGTTGGGCGTTGGTAATAATTGGTTGAGTTGTTCAAACTTTCCCTGCCAGTCTTTTTGCTGCGCAAAGACAGATAAGGAGAGCGTGATGGATAGCAGTACACCTAATGATTTTTTCATATCAATTCTTCTTTTTTAATTCATCAAATTTATTGGGCTGTGTTACTTTTGGAAATTTATTGTTATCAGCACTAACATCCGCAGTTTCATTTTTTGGATCAATAACAATGGTTGCCACCTCTTTATTCTTCATAAACACTTTGGTCACTTTGGTTTCATTCAGACGCCAGATTTCGGCTGGTAGTTTTTCAATTTCTTTGGTACCGTCTTTGAAGGTCCACTCGATAATGACAGGCATCATTAAGCCACCCTTATTGACCAGTGTTATTTCGTAAAAATTCTTATTCTCCAGTTTACTGATCATCGCCTTGTCATCTATCCGGGCACGGAAATCTCCATAGAAACGATCTTCCGTTGGTAGTACGTTGAAATACTCAGGCCCATTACTAAAGTCGCTATTATTTTTTCCGGGTGTATTGCCAGAGGCTGATGCGCCAAGCGTTCCTTGTTTCACGTTTTTACTTTTGTTTTCGACATCTTTAACATCATTTTTTACTTTAAACCACTTCACGTTATCGATACTTTGATCAGCATAATCAGTGGTATAAAACCAGCCTCTCCAAAACCAATCCAGATCAACAGCACTGGCATCTTCCATGGTGCGGAAAAAATCAGCCGGTTCAGGATGCTTGAACGCCCAGCGCTGTGCGTATTCTTTAAACGCTTTATCGAAGAGTTCAGGCCCCATGATGGTTTCACGCAAAATGCTAAGCGCGGTGGCGCATTTGGCATATTGTTCATTACCAAAATTCTGACGTACGACTGATTCAGAATTTACCATGAGCGGCCGTTGAAATTCAGGAGCGCTTTTCATGTAAGACAATATCATGGTAGAAGGCCCATCCATTCCAAAGGTATTGGTTCCATTTAATACCGTAGCGGTAGTCGGATAGTTTTCAATTTGGGTGCGATATTGTACAAACGTATTCAATCCTTCATCCAACCAGGTCCATTGTCGTTCATCGTTATTAATAATCATTGGAAAAAAGTTATGCCCCACTTCATGAATAACCACATTGATCATGCCTGCCCGGGTACGTTCCGAATACTTTCCATCTTTGCCCGGTCTTCCAAAATTGAAGCAGATCATCGGGTATTCCATGCCCAACGCAGCAGCATGTACGGAACTTGCCTGTGGATAAGGATAATCGAGAGAATATTTTGAATAGGTAGTTAGCGTATTCTTAACGGCCAGTGTCGATTCCTTTTCCCATAACGGATTGCCTTCTTTAGGATAGTAGGACATTGCCAACGGTGTATGATCACCTACTTTCACGGCCATGGCATCCCAAATAAATTTCCGGGAAGTAGCAAAACCAAAGTCGCGCACATTTTCAGCGCGAAACTTCCAGGTTTTTTTTGTTGAGGCTTTGGTTTTTTCTTTTGCTGTTGCTTCCGCTTGAGTTACAATGAGCACGGGTTTATCAAAAGTGGTCTTTGCTTTTTCAAAGCGTTCCAGTTGTTCGGGAGTTAACACCTCTTTTACATTTTGCACCATCCCTGTTGCCGCAACAATATGATCGGAGGGCACCGTTAAGTTCACGGAAAAATTTCCAAATGAAAGGGTGAACTCACCTTGTCCTAAAAATTGTTTGTTCTGCCAGCCCACTACATCGTCATACACGCACATGCGAGGATACCATTGTGCGATAATGTATAGATAGTTGTTGTCATCAGGAAAATACTCCATCCCGCTGCGCCCATCATTGGGTGTCATGTTGTGCAGCCGATTATTAATATTAAAAGACCACTCGATCGAAAAGGAAATTTGCTTGCCAGAGGCTAGGGACTGAGGCAGGTCTATACGCATCATCGTGTTGTTGATCGTATAAGGCAGATCTTTTCCGTTAGTATCTTTTAACGATTTGATTTTAAATCCACCATCAAAATCGTGCAATCGAAGTGGGCCAGCAACATTGTATGCATTCACCGAATCGCGAATGGAGTATTGACTGGTTTTACTAGTCAGGCTGTTCGCTTCATTTATATTCTGATCCAGTTGAAGCCACAAATAGTTAAGGGCATCGGGTGAGTTGTTAAAATACGTGATCGTTTCCCTTCCGCTGATACTTTGGTTGATGTCGTTTAATTCGGCATCGATTATATAGTCGGCACGTTGCTGCCAGTATTTGTAACCCGGTGCACCTGAGCCGCTTCGATATTCATTGGGTGTTGGAAGGAGTTGATCTAACTGCTCGAACTTGCCCTGCCACTCTTTTTGCTGCGCGACTGAATAAAAGCTTCCGCTGATGAGAAGTAAGACTAAAAGTTTTTTCATGAGGATTTCTTGTTTACACCTCATCCCCTCCACGCGTGCAAAGGGGACGAGGTAATGAAGTCAATTCTTCTTTTTTAATTCATCAAACTTACTGGACTGAGTGGTTTTGGGAAAATTATTATTATCTGTACTCACATCAGCGATTTCATTTTTTGGGTCAACCACAATGGTTACTACTTCTTTCTCTTTCATAAACACTTTGGTCACAGTGCTTTCATTGGTGCGCCAAATCTCAGCAGGCAGTCGTTCAATTTCTTTGGTGCCGTCTTTGTAAGTCCATTCTATAATAACGGGCATCATCAGTCCGCCTTTGTTGGCTAATGTTATCTCATAAAAATTTTTGTTTTCCATTTTGTTAATCATGGCTTTGTCGTCAATGCGGGCACGAAAGTCACCGTAGAAACGATCGTCTGTTGGAAGAACGGTGATGTACTCAGGGCCATTGCTGAAGTCATTCTTATTTTTTCCGGATGTGTTGGAGGATGAAGCGCCAAGCGTTCCTTGTTTCACATTTTTACCTTTACTTTCCACCTCTTTAGTTTCTTTTCTCACTTGAAACCACTTCACATTTTCAATTGATTGGTCAGCATTGTCGGTTCCATAGAACCAACCTCTCCAAAACCAATCCAGATCAACGGCACTGGCATCCTCCATGGTGCGGAAAAAATCAGCTGGCTTTGGATGTTTGAACGCCCAACGCTGTGCATATTCTTTAAATGCTTTGTCGAAAAGCTCAGGGCCCATTACTGTTTCACGAAGTATGTTTAGGGCCGTTGCACATTTCGCGTATTGTTCATTACCAAAGTTCTGTCTTACCACGGTTTCTGAATTGACCATGAGAGGGCGTTGCAACTCAGCACTGCTTTTCATATAGGGGACAATGCCGGCAGCAGGACCTCTGCGTTGTGGCATATCAGGATAGTTTTCAACCTGCGTACGAAATTGAACGAACGTGTTTAAGCCTTCATCCATCCAGGTCCATTGACGCTCATCGTTGTTGATGATCATCGGGTAGAAGTTGTGTCCCACTTCATGAATTACCACTCCTACCAATCCCCACTTGGTGCGATCGGAAAAAGTGCCATCTTTATTAGGTCGCGCACCATTAAAGCAAATCATCGGGTACTCCATGCCAATTGAAGCAGAGTGTACGGATGTTGCTTGCGGATATGGATAATCAATGGAATATTTTGAATACGTCACCAAACAATTCTTAATCGCTTTGGTTGACTCCTGCTCCCACAGTGGATTTCCTTCCTTCGGATAATACGACATCGCCAATGGGGTATAATTACCAACTTTTACAGCTTGCGCATCCCAAATAAATTTACGGGAAGAAGCAAAGGCAAAGTCACGAACGTTTTCAGCATAGAACTTCCACGTCTTTTTGGAGGTGGCTTTTGTTTTTTCTTTAGCGGTTGCTTCTGACTGATTTACGATAAGCACCGGTTTGTCGAAGGATGTTTTAGCTTTTTCAAATCGTGCGATTTGTTCTGGGGTTAGTACTTCTGTTGGGTTTTGCACCATGCCGGTGGCGGCAACGATGTGATCGGCAGGCACCGTAAGACTCACGGCATAGTTGCCAAAGGTAAGTGTGAACTCACCCTGACCGAGAAATTGTTTGTTCTGCCAGCCCACAACATCGTCATACACACACATGCGAGGAAACCATTGAGCGATGATATATAAATAGTTTCCGTCTTCCGGAAAATATTCCATACCACTGCGGCCATCATTGAAGGTCATGTTGTGCATGCGGTTGTTGATGTTAAACGACCATTCAACAGAAAATGACATTTGCTTGCCGGCAGCCAGTGACTGTGCAAGATCTACACGCATCATCGTATTGTTGATTGTGTAGGCAAGTTCTTTTCCGTTAGCATCTTTTACCGATTTGATTTTAAATCCGCCATCAAAGTCATGCAGTTTGAGATCAGAAGCAATGTTGCGTGTGCTCACCGAATCGAGGATGGAGTTCTCATCACTCATGGCAGACAGGCTGTTTTTCTTATTGATGTTTTGATCCAGTTGCAGCCACAGATATTTCAATACATCCGGAGAGTTATTGAAGTAGGTGATGGTTTCGCTGCCGCTGATGCTTTGATTAATGTCATTCAGTTCAGCGTTGATTACGTAATCGGCACGTTGTTGCCAGTAGCGGGGCCCAGGGGCACCTGATCCGCTTCGATATTCATTGGGTGTAGGCAGTAACTGATCGAGTTGCTCAAATTTGCCTTGCCATTTGTTTGCTTCCTGCGCCATTACGCCATAAGAGGCAATCATCAATAAAAGAAATACGATTCTCTTCATAGTTAACATATATTCGATGGTTATTATTTACTAAAACAAACACAATTGAAGTCGCTTGATCGATCCAGGCAGTCATATGCCTGACCGGTGTAGCCTCATTTACCAAAACACCCTGTCTTTAATAAGCACCAGGGCTATGCCTGCAATAGCTGATGAAAGCACCAGTTTTAAATCTCTGCGTGAAATAGTAATCAAGTCTACCAAAATAAAACTCACCGCCAAAAAAAGGGTTACCACTATTATCTGACCTAACTCTAAACCAAGATTAAAGGCCAATAGCGGTGATAAAATAGTGCTTTCTTTTCCGAGTAATGAACGCAAAAAGTTAGAGAATCCAAGACCATGAATCAACCCAAAAAACAAGGCAAATACATAGTTGATTTGAACGCGACTCTGATCAATGTTTGCTTCACTTCTAAATAGATTGGAAAAGGAAGTGATGAAAATGGTAAGAGGTATTAAAAACTCGATGAATTCAGAGTTTACTGAAATAACATTAAGCGTGGCCAACGCTAATGTGATCGAGTGTCCGATGGTGAACGCTGTCACCAGAACTAATATTTTTTTCCAGTCGCGAACCAGGTAGATGGCACACAAGGCAACCACAAACAAAATGTGGTCATAGCCATTGACATAGTCGAGAATATGTTCTTTCCCTAGTCCGAAGTACAGCGAAAACTCACTCATGACAGAAGTTGCTTTTTAAAGAATAGCAAGTATACTTTTAAATTTTGAATTAGGTCAATTAGAAGTAATTTTAGCGGCACGGTTTTCGTGTTTATTTTTTTATTATGATATCGATTCTTTATTCCCTATTCTTTTTCCTGCATCCCATTCATATTTCGGTTTCCGAAATCAATTACAGTGAAAAAGACAAAGCCCTTCAGATCACCTCGCGTATTTTTATCGATGACCTTGAACTGGCAGTGCGCGCGCAACGCAAGGAGCCTGAACTTGATTTAATAGAGCCTAAAAATGGGCTCACGACTGAGCAGCTGGCAAAAGAATATGTAACCAGGCATATATCAGTTAAGCTGGATGGGAAAACACAGAAACTGAATTTTCTGGGTATGGAGCTTGAAGAACCTGCCCTCATCTGTTACATCGAAATTGAGCGTGTAAAAAAATTCAAAACCATCGAGGTAAGCAACGATATTATCATGGAAATACATGACGACCAATCGAGTATTGTGCATGTTACCTATAAAGGCCCCGTGAAAAGCATGCGGCTTACCCGAAGCAATGCTGTTGGCACAATTACCTTTGCTGAGAAGTAAGGCAACGTTTTTAGTTAAGCCACAAAGAAATACGAATATCTTCACGGTTTAAAAAATAATTCAACTATATAACGTTGCGTCAAACTATTATCTTTGCCACCCTAAAAAAATAAGATTATGAGAAACAAAATTGTAGCCGGCAACTGGAAAATGAATAAAACAATGAAGGAGGCTAATGAACTTACTTCTGAAATTATAGGAATGGTAGCGGATGAGGTAAAGGGAAATGTGAAGGTTGTGTTGTGCACCCCGTTTCCCTATTTACACCCAGTAAAAAATCAACTTGGCAATAACGAACGCATTTCGGTGGGAGCACAAAACTGTAGTGAACATGAGTCTGGTGCCTACACAGGCGAAACTTCGGCTGCCATGTTGGCCTCTATGAGCATTCCATATGTGATCATCGGTCACAGCGAGCGCAGACAATATTTTGGTGAAGATGGCGCTTTGCTTGCCAAAAAAGTTGATAAAGCGCTGGCTCACGGATTGACTCCCATTTTCTGCTGTGGCGAGCCACTGGAAATTCGCGAGCAGGGTACCCATGAAGCCTTGGTGAAGAAACAAGTTGAAGAAAGCTTATTTCATCTGACTGCTGAAGCCTTACAAAAAGTAGTGATTGCCTATGAACCCGTATGGGCTATTGGCACTGGCAAGACGGCTTCTTCACAGCAAGCACAAGATATGCATGCGGTAATACGCAAACATCTTGCTTCCAAATACGGTGCTGTGGCTGAGAACATCTCTATTCTTTATGGAGGCAGTGTGAAAGCCGACAATGCCAAAGAACTTTTTGCTTGCGCAGATGTAGATGGTGGTTTGGTGGGAGGCGCCTCCCTGAAGAGCAGAGAGTTTGTTGAGATCATAAAAGGAATTTAAAAATATAAGGATTTGTAGATTTGAAAATGCTAGTAAGTTAATCTGAGCGCTCATTTTCAAATCTTCAAATCAACACATCTTCAAATTAGTATACGATGTACTCTACCCGCCTTCAAGTAATCTGTGATCCTGAGTTTTCCGAAATCCTGATGGCCGAAGTAGCCGAAGCGGGATTCGATACGTTCATCGAAACAGAGAAAGGATTTGAAGCGTATGTGGAGGGCAATCAATTTGATCAGCAGCAACTCGATCACATCCAGGGAAAGTATAAACAGGTAAATCCACTTCTGTTCTTACAAGACCGTATAGAAAAGAAGAACTGGAATGAAGAGTGGGAGAAAAATGTAGAACCCATTATTGTCGATGACACATGTTTGATCCGGGCGGCCTTTCATAAAATCGAAAAGAAATATCCGTACGAAATCATCATTACACCCAAGATGTCGTTTGGCACGGGTCATCATCAAACCACACACCTGATGATCAGCCGACAGATGAAGATGGATCATCAACATAAGCGTGTGATGGATGCCGGTTGTGGCACCGCTATTTTATCCATTATGGCTTCCAAACTCGGAGCCAGTGAAGTAGAAGCTTTTGATATTGATGAATGGAGTGTAGAGAACGGGCAGGAAAATGTTGAAAATAATCATTGCAACAATATTCACATTCAGCTTGGCAAAATCAGCGAAGTTAAACTGGAAGGAAAATTTGAGGTCATACTGGCCAACATCAACAAAAACATTTTGCTTGCCGAAATGCAAACCTATGCATCGTTTTTACAAGATGGTGGACAGCTCTTACTCAGCGGATTTTATTCTCACGACATCGATGATCTAAAGGCGGAAGCCACAAAATATAATCTCAAAGAAGTGGCTCATGATGAACGCGAAACATGGGCGTGTTTGTTGTTACAGAAAAATTAGCAAGCTTTCTTTATAGCCACACTAAATTTAGGGATGGATTCGTGTTGAAGCGTGACCGCCACGATCCAATTGGAACTACCTGCGTATGAGGCAAGGCAAATCAGGATTACTACATTCTTTTTTTGCACACTTGATAATTTTAAGGAGCGAACACAGGATCTGGTGACTGCCATGCCCGTTTACTAACAGTTTATGAAGGCCAACTACGATTGATCCGGCTATGCTATGTTTTTATATCAATCTTACCATTACTTTTACATTCATCATCTCTCCATCATATATGTATACAAAAAACTGGCTGATTATTAAGGATGACACCAAACGAACTTTTGAGGTGGTTAGTAAAGCAACCAATGAAAATTCGTTCAGCAACCGGACGCACGGCATGCAAAAAGATGGCATGAATGTAACGTGCGTGATTCTGCCTGTCACGAACAAGAACGCCAGTAAACAAAGCATATCATTTATTAATTACACCCAGGAAGAGGGGCTTTACGAGCGGCTGCTGAAGGAGCACAATGCGATCATCATGCGCAACGCGGAGGAGTGGTAATTATAAATACACCTAAGCATAAAAGATAAGATCCCGGTCGAGTGATAAGTATGGTAATGTTTTGTCATTTCTAAAACCCTAACCGGAATTCAGAATTTGTCTTACGAAGTGTAATAACAGTCGAGGTCTCAAGGACTACGATTGAAGCGGATGTTACATAAGATGACGCTTCATCGCATACAACCCCACTATGCATACACGAATTGCTCGTTTTATAGTTCTGCTGTTCTTTTAACAAATTCTTTAACTGAACATGTGTGTTGTGACCAGTATGCACCGTGCTTCCTCTTTCCTATTTTTGTTTATACCTTGTTCTTTCAATCATTTAATTGCCATACATGAAAATCAACCGACATTTAGTGAACGTACTCGCTTCGGGGTTCCTTCTATTTTTTATCTGGTCATGTAAGCCAGCCGCTACTGAAACAGTCAGTATAAAAAGCAGCCCCTTATTTGATTACGTGTTGGCCGATGACCCGGATTTCAACTATGAGATCGTACATACGGTAAAGAAAGAAACCTACACATACTATGTGATGCGCATGACTTCGCAACAGTGGTTAACGACTAACGAGGTGAATCAAACCGAATGGTGGCATTGGGTGACCATGGTTGTGCCAGACAATTACACCTACAACACCGGCATGATGTGGATTGATGGAGGCAGTAAAGATGAAGCAATGCCTACAGAGCCGGAAGGCCTGATATTAAATGTTGCTACCGCCACACAATCAGTAGTGGCGCAAGTTCATAACATTCCGTTTCAGCCACTGGTGTTCAAAGAGGATTCACTGAACAATCGCGATGAAGATGCCATCATAGCCTATGGCTGGCGTAAGTTTATGGAAGGCGGTGCTCAAGATGAAGATGTGAAGTGGCTGTCGCGCCTGCCCATGACAAATGCTGTTGTAGCTGCAATGGATGTGGTGCAGGATGTGATCAAAAAACATACTCATAAGGAGATAACTAATTTTGTCGTGGGTGGTGCCTCCAAGCGTGGCTGGACTACCTGGACCACCGGAGCCGTTGATAAGCGGGTAGTGGCTATCGTGCCCGTGGTGATTGATATGCTGAATGTGATTCCATCATTTCAACATCATTGGCGCAGTTATGGATTCTGGGCTCCGGCAGTGGGTGATTATGTAAGCGAAGGCATTATGGAATGGCAAGGATCTAAAGAATATGCGCGTTTGCTTGAAATTGTTGAGCCGTATTCCTACAAAGAAAAATATACCATGCCCAAGTTATTGATCAACGCTTCGGGTGATCAGTTTTTTCTTCCGGATAGCTGGAAGTTTTATTGGAATGATCTGCCCGGAGAAAAACATTTGATGTATGTGCCTAACTCAGGTCATAATGTTTCTAATAGCGATGCCCTTCAAAACCTGACGGCCTTCTATGCATCCGTGCTTGACAACACACCGAGACCTGGCTATACGTGGGAGCTGGCCGGTGATGCTTTCAAAATAAACACGGACACGGTAACGACACCTGCTTCCATCAAATTATGGCAGGCACACAACCCGGAGAAGCGTGATTTCAGAATTGACGTGTTTGGTCCGCATTGGACATCCACGGAGGTGCCTATCAATAAAAACGGTACTTATGAAATTACTTTATCCGCTCCCGATAAGGGATGGAAAGGTTATTTTGTGGAGATCACGTATCCGGGCAAAATTCCTTTTAAGGTGACAACGGGTGTAGAGGTATTGCCGCGGACCTATCCCTTTGGCCCATTCGTTTCGGCCAGCCCGCAAGGCACCATGGAGTAAGATCTTATAGACAAAGAATCGTCATTTCACATTCTGCTTTCATATAAGGGATATAATGAAGTATTCCTTACTTTCTGTATTTACTATCTTCGCTCCCAGGCAACCTATGTGTTACGATAAAAGTTATCTCACCAAAAAACAAGAGAAATATGCCAAACGCTATGGCGATGGGCCAGATGAAGTAAAGTTTGTGCAAGAGCAACTTTTCAAATTAAACATGGGACCGGTGTTTCATGCTTCTGGTTTTACGCATCCGAATGTGCCGGTGATGATTGATCATACCAAGACCATTCACTTGTTTTCGTGGGGACTCATACCGTATTGGGTAAAGTCGCCCAAAGAGGCAGTAGAAATCAGCAACCGCACCATCAATGCGCGTGCAGAAACAATGTTTGAGAAGCCTGCCTTTCGTGAACCAGCACGGAATAGAAGATGCTTGATTTTAATCGATGGTTTTTTTGAACATCACCATAAAAATAAAAAGGTATTCCCTTATTATGTACAATTGAAAGATGGTTCTCCCATAACCCTGGCCGGCCTGTGGGACGAATGGAAAGATGAGATGTCAGGCATTGTGCGAAGGACTTATACGGTAGTGACAACACAGGCCAATCCATTGATGACGCGCATACATAACAATCCGAAACTGGAGGCAGGACCTCGGATGCCATTGATTTTACCGAAAGAACGGGAGCAAAACTGGCTGAATCCCATTCATGAAAAAGCAGATCAGGATCTGATTGAATCACTCGTTCAACCCTATGACGAAAAAGAGCTGGAAGCATTTACGGTGAGGCGTCTCCGCGGAAAGGAAGCCATCGGCAATAAGCCCGAAGCAGTGCAATCCTTTCGTTATTCCGAATTGGAAGAAAGCCAGGGCACGTTATTTTAATTAGACCGAAGCAAGGCTACCTTTCAGGCATCACAACAAACATGATTAAATAGAGGAGTGCCCCTGTGCCAAAGAAGAGGAAGGCAGCCAGAAAAAGAATACGTACGATGGTTGGGTCAATGTCAAAATAATTTGCCAGGCCGCTGCACACGCCAAATATTTTCTTTTCGCCTCGTACTAATCGCTTTGCCATAGTGTAGATGTTTTATAATCTAAAAATACAAAAGGTATTCCTTTCATTCTGTTATGCAGTGTCGTTTTTTCGATTACTCCATTAACTTTCCCGTTAGCACATTGGCTTTGGAATTAAATGGATTGCCAGATGATCTTCGCAGTAACACAACTTGCCCTACATGCCAGAGGGCATCAGCAATAGGCCCATTAATTTCATTCCAGAAGGGAAACTCTCGTGTCCCTGACTCTCTTTTGAAAACCATTTTATAATTAGCAAGATCTTCGTCTTTACTCGCCATCAATTTTTCACTGGTGGCTTTCAGGTTTTCTAATGTTTTCTGACGCAGTTCAGCAAATGACATGGCCGGTGTTTTTTCAGTTGTGTTGGGCACCTGGCTTACGCTGTTCAGGATGTTGCCTGTGAGTTCATAAATATGAATGAGTGCTTCATGCGAAGTGCGTGCATCGCCATTCGGACTATAAGAAAGATCTTCTGGTCGCAAGCTTTCTGTAGCCCAATAGTATCGAAACCCGAGACCATCCACCATGCGGGCCGCTACGGTTGCTGCCGTGAAGTGGGCAGGATAATCGGGTATCTGGCGGTAAGGTAGTTCACTTGGTTGTGCCAGCGTTTGTGACAACGTGATCATGATGAGGAGAATGGTCAGTTTCATAATGGGTTGATCTCTGTGGATATTAGACAGGAAATAAATGGATGTTTATCAGCAATTGCAATACAAGGACATAACAATGAAAGTTTGGATGCAGATAATTAAAATCAAAAAGCATATTTTTGCGCCCGCATGAAAAAAATCATTGAATCCAGAAAACTGTTAGGTGTAGATAAATCAGCCGAACTAAAGGAATTAAAGGCTATTTACAGGAATTTTATGAAAGACTGGCATCCAGACAAATTCCATAATGACCATGTTGCAAAACTGGAAGCAGAAGAAAAAAGCAAGGCTTTTATTGAAGCCTATCATCTGTTGGTAAGCATAGCGCCCGAAACACACGCACAACAATTAGAGCAGTATACCGAAGTAATCACGTCCTCAAAAATTATTGATTTTCTGTTTAAAGCTCAAACCTTGCAGGTAAATTTTGCCGATGGCAGCAGCTATGAATACTTTGGTGTGCCACACAATATTTATAACAAGTTCCTTAATTCAGACACACCTGATCGATTCGCGCGCAGGCATATTTATCATTCTTATGTGTATCGTAAAGTGAGCAAGGCAGTGGAGGTTTAAAGCATTCCATAAGTGGAGTATTTCACAGGCTCATCTCATCTAACATTCTACGCAAACACAGCCTATTGTTAAAGGCAAGCTCGTATCCATTCAACAAAAATTATTTTTAGCAATGATATTCGGGGAGTGTTCCTTTTTTGAGGAAAAATATTTTTATCGTCTCACCAGTGACACGTAATCTAAAATATTTTAGGGATGAAGTCCCTACGGGTGTGTGAGAATCACCTGCAGCCACAGAGAGAAAACAACCTTATGAGACTAAACGCAACGTCTTCCCTTTTTTCTCCTGACGTAATGCTTTTCGGATTTCCTTCATGGCCTCTTTTTTAAAAGCCATTTGATCTTCCTTTTTGGCTGGTTGATTGAGCAGGCTCTTAATATAGTTGAGCACCTCTGCCATTTGCACCTTGTTCATAGCATCCAAGCTTTGAACAATAGCGAGTTTGGGTGATTGTAACATACAATTAGTGGTTGTAGTTGTTAATTCTGGTAACGTATATTGATACGCACCAGTTCAATAAGTAAACCAATAACTGACCAAAAAGTTATTTCGTAATGAAGCCAGGGGCTTGCTTCTTGCTAGAAGACAAAATAAGCCAGAACAAAAACAACGATCAGCAAAATAGCCAACCATTTTACCCAAGGGCTGTGTTCGGAAAATTCATAACCACATATCGGGCACTCCTGGCTTTTACTATCAATTTGCATGGCACACGAAGGGCACTCTTTTTTCTTCATTGTTTAGCGATTCAATAAATAAAACGCATCAGGTATTCAGCCATCTCAAAAATTTTCCTACCCAGGTTTTAGGTGCTGGTTTCACTTCTTTGGCAGGAAATGATTCCGTAGGCTCCGACACCATTTTTACCGGCTTTGTAGGCTGTCCTGTTTTTACCCGTTGCAGATAATATTGCGTGCGCTTTTCCTTTTCACGCTCCAGTTTCTCTTTCCTTTTTCGCTCCTCTTCACGTGCTTTTTGCTCGCGTTGAATGGCGATGGGATTGCGGGCAGGTCGCTGCGTATTGTTATCTCTTCTCTGCTGTGAATGAACTCTTTGCTCTGGTCTTCTTTGCCTCTTTTCCGTTACTGGCATTTTTTCCACTTCCCCTGCGTCTGCCACTGTTGCTTCGGCAACGGGTGCCGTTTTCTTTTTGGGTTCTGGCAATTCAATCTTGCCCAATACTTTTAACCCAGATAGTTCTACTTTGGGGGCCTTAATAACTTCCACTTCGAGCTTATCTTCTGTTTCTTTAATCGCGGGTAAAGGTGTGGGTTTATCTGCAATCACCTCTTCTTTCACAGCAGTGATGACAAGTTCTTCGGTAACACGCGCAGGTGCTGTTGTAGGTTCTGGAGTTATATCTTCAACGGCCATAATTTCATTTAGTCGCCCGGGGGCGAAATTCATTACCACGCGTTCGGTTACTTCATCACTCAGTCGTGCATTCGATCCTTCTTCAGGAAAAATCTGCTGAGTCGCCAAAAAATCAACAATTTGTGAAGGTCTCAAGGCCAGTTTTCTGGCAAGCTGTCCAAGTCTCATATATTTCTGATTACAAGAAACGGCAAATATACTGAAGGGAAATAAAAAAGGCCGACTCAAAAATTTGAACAGGCCCTCTTTCATAAGGCATCAGGCCGCATAGAGCGACCAGAACCTTAGTGCACATTACTTCGGATCTAACCCTTGATTGATTCTGGCTAACATATCCTGCAAATGATAGCGACTCAATTTATCAGTCGTGCCAGGTAAGGCAGACGTAATCTCAGATTTCAGTGCCACAAGATGCGCACGGGCCAATGAAATCACATCACTCTTCTTCGGGTCAGCAACCGGTGAGGCGGGCGAAGCCGGAAAGAAAGGACTCGAGAAATTAAATCCACCGGATGAAGGAGGATTAGCCGGAGGATTCAACAAGGCGATCAATTTTTCAGCGTGTGCCTTCTGTAGGTTTCTTCTGAAATTATCGATGGTCTTGCGTGAGCTTAATTCAGACCAGATGCCTTTTCGCAAATCCGTAAAAAGATCATCAAGGCTGTAGGTATTTGTATTGATCACACTACTCTCGATCAATCGTTGCATACGAGAGTAATCATGAAGACTATTCAATGTAGCTTCCTGTATTCCACGAATCTGCTCCACTCCTGAACCAGGGCGTGTAAGACTCAGGACAGATTGATTTAACATCCACTTTGGTGTTTCAAATAATTGTTTGTTCAAAAATGCGACAGCATCTTTTTGCAGATTCTTTGGCGTTGGCTCATATACCGCCCCTGCCTGTTCATAGGTTTTAGGTGTCTCATAAATACCTCCCACATATTTTGTAACATGCCCCATATACCTGCGATACTGACCGACCACCTGATTATACATTTCATCCAACTTTTTATAACCTTCTGCTTCTTCCTGATACCAATCTTTCAGGTTTGGTAAAATGCGCTTTAGGTTTTTAATGCCATAATCGCTGGCCAGCATCGCATTGTTACCAAGATCTTCACTTTGAGAACGTGGATCGTAGGGATTGATTTCAGATCCAAACCAATACATCGGATCACCGGCATGAGTAAGCACCCACTTATTCAAAATCTTTTTGTCATCCTCCGGAGTTTTTGTGTCGAAGATGGGTTTATATCCCCACTCAATCGCCCATCGATCATAAGCGCCTACTCCAGGGAAAAGATTCGTTACTCCATCTTCCGGTTGTGCTACATAATTGAAACGCGCGTAGTCCATGATGGAAGGGGTGTGACCAAACTTAGCCTGGTAATCTTTATCACGAAGTTTTTCAACCGGGGTAGAAAAACTGGAACCAAAGTTATGACGCAACCCAATCGTATGACCTACTTCATGTGATGCCACAAAGCGAACCAACTGCCCCATCAACTCATCATCAAACTGACGATTGCGCGCACGCGGATCAATGGCTGCCGTTTGAATGGTGTACCAACTGTTGAGCAAACTCATTACATTATGATACCAACCGATATGACTTTCCAGAATTTCACCTGAGCGTGGGTCATGCACATTCGGGCCATAGGCGTTTTGAATATTAGAAGCAAAATACCGGATGAACGAATAACGTGCATCTTCTGTGCTGATGGTAGTATCTCCCGCAGGAATCTCTTTCGCTAAAATGGCATTCTTAAATCCAGCCTGCTCAAATGCCTTCTGCCAGTCTTCCACTCCCAACTTTAAATACTTGCGCCACTTCATAGGAGTAGCAGGATCGATATAATAAACAATCGGTTTAATCGGCTCTACCAATTCACCACGTTTCATTTTCTCTATATCTTCTGGTTTAGGTTCCAGGCGCCAGTGAACCGCAAAGATTTCGGTCTCGGCTTTTTGAGATTCTTCACCGTACACGGTATACCCGTTGGCAAAAAAACCTACGCGCGGATCAAAGAGTCTTTTGCGCGCAGGAACTTTCGGCAAAAGGATCATGGATGCATTGATTTCTACTGTAACCACTCCGGCACTGGCTCCTGCTGGCAATACAGTTACCTGTTGAGGTCCCTGACCAGAAGAAGGTGGAGGCAACACGGAAGTAAATGTTTTCACCATTTTCACTTCTGTGTTAATCGGAAATGATTTGATGCTTTGAATATAAGAGCGGTCAGCTTGAATAGCGGTGAGACTGAACCTTCTCTTTGTTTGAGGATCTAACGAGATCAATTGATTATCGCCTTTGAAAAACTCTGTTATGCTGATCACATACGAAGTGTCTTTGCGAATGGCTTTAATATCAAACGAAGCGGCAATGGGCTCAACATTTGAATTGCGAACGGCCTGCGTAATTGGTTTTGTTTCGTCCGGACTCGTGTTGATGTTGAGTACTGCGCGAAGAAACATCTTGTTATTGGGTCCGCGTTCCCATCGCAACACCTGACGATTCTCTTCTTCTCCTCCGTAGCCTGCACCGGTTGGGGCTTTCGCTATTCGGGTAACGGCCATAAACTCGCGGCCTATGAGGCTGTCTGGGATTTCGAAAAAATAATCCTCATTGATTTTATGAACGGTAAAAAGGCCTTTTTGAGTTTTAGCCTTGCCGGTAATCACTTGCCGATAGGGCTTGAGCCCATTGCCAGATTTTGTTTTGGCAGTATCCGTCTTAGCAGGGACAGCAGTCATGGGTTGCTTGTCACCTTTTTTTGTTTTCTGTGCGAATGTTGGAACCGTACACAATGAAAAGCTAACGAGCCAGTATGCGCACGTTTTAAGGATTGGTTTTATCATAGATTTCTTCATTTGGTAACTAAGCTAAGATTAGACGCTGGGATTCCCAACGATTGTTGTGCTGATGGCAATTTTTCTGGTTTACGCCTGAAAGTCAGCCCTGTTGGGGCTGATCTTTCTAATTGTGCAAGTCAAGAAAAACAACGAGCTTTAATATCATGGTAAAAGGATGGCTTGTCATCTTGTTGATCATCGTTACAATCACCTCCAGCCGGGCGAATTCTATTCTTATCCCAATGGATGGTGCACAACAGAATCATTTAAAAGGCTATGGCATTACGTACTTCATGTTGCAGCAAGGCACGGAAGTAGACTGGTTACTGAACTATCGGGGAGGAAGTTTTCTGGCGCCATACTCGCAGGCAATTCAAAATGAGTGTACGGTGCGAGGCGTTTCATTTGAGTTGATTTCATCTGCCCGAACAAACATGATTCTGCAGGAGATAGCCAATCCGGAAGCAAATATGAATATCCTGAGATTGGAAACGGTTCCAAAAATCGCTGTCTATTCACCAAAAAACGAATTAGTAAATGACGATACCGATGCTGTCATCATCGTACTTGATTATGCCGAGATTCCTTACACGATCATATACGATGAAGAGATCCTGAAAGATGAACTCGTAAAATTTGATTGGGTGCATCTTCATCATGAAGATTTTACCGGGCAGCATGGAAGGTTTCTGCGCAGAGAGTCGGCTGTCATTGAAGCGAAAATTCAGGAAGCTACTGCTCAACGACTAGGTTACGGAAAAGTATCAGCGATGAAGCTGGATGTAGCCAAAAAAATCAAAGGCTTTTGTGCCGGTGGCGGATATTTATTTGCTATGTGCTCAGGTGCCGAAACGTTTGATATTGCACTTGCCGCTGAAGGCGTTGACATTATTGATTATATGTATGACGGGGATGATGCTGAAGAAGAACCTCATCTTGACTTTAACAAAACGCTGGCCTTCGAAAACTTCACATTGGAACCCGGCACAAGCAGAAGGTTTTCTGATATCAACACAGGCCGATCCAATTTCTCCCAACAGGGTCAGGATTTTTTTCGTCTTTTTAATTTCTCAGCAAAATGGGATATCATCCCTACGATACTCACACAAAATCATGAATATGTGATCAAAGAATTTATGGGGCAGACGTCTTCATTCAATACCGATGTAGTAAAACCGGAGGCATTAATATTGGGAGAAAACAAAAGAGCTAACAATGTGCGCTACCTGTATGGCGAATTGGGCCGTGGCCATTGGACTTTCTATAGCGGACACGATCCAGAAGGAAATCCGGGCAGAGGAAGAATGCGCACCGACCTTAACCTTTATCCTCACTCACCGGGCTATCGTCTCATATTAAATAATGTATTATTCCCCTCCGCTAAAAAGAAAAAGCAAAAGACGTAAGCAGAATTAATTCTATTCCGTTACTTTCGGGCCCGTTAAATAAATTTTTTTAATTATGAAAAATATCTTGTTAGTCTTTTTTATGGCGCTTGCGATATCTGTCTCCGCAAAAGATCCAAGCCCTTTTTATTACGAAATACGCGTTTATCGTTTAGCAGATGCAGCGGATGAAACCCGTATGGATGCCTATCTTGAAAAAGCACTTGTTCCTGCTCTTCATAGAATGGGTGTAAAAAATGTTGGCGTGTTTAAACCTGTAAAAGAAGATACCATTTACAACAAACGCATTTATGTGCTGATTCCTTACAAATCATTAACTGAATTTGAAAAGACGAACGCTACTCTTCTAAAAGACGCTCAGTACTTAACCGCTGGAAGCGACTACATAAATGCCAGTCACACGGATGCTCCTTTCGTGCGCCTCGAAACGATCTTGTTGAAATCATTCAGATTTATGCTTGCTCCTGCGGTGCCCAATCTGAAGGCTCCAAAGCAAGAACGTGTATATGAATTGCGTAGCTATGAAGGTGCAACAGAAAAATTGTATCAGAGCAAAGTACACATGTTCAACGAAGGTGGTGAAATAAAACTATTTAATAGACTGAACTTCAACGCTGTGTTTTATGGCGAAGTGTTAAGCGGAAGCAGCATGCCCAACCTGATGTATATGACCAGCTTTGAAAATAAAGCTGATCGTGATGCGCATTGGAAATCTTTTGGCGAGGCCCCTGAATGGAAAGCCATGGTGGTTCTTCCTCAATATCAAAACACCGTTTCTAAAAACACGCAGTTTTTGTTGAATCCAACTTCGTATTCAGATTTTTAAATATAATAGCCACCGATTCGCTGATTAAAAATCAATCAGTGAATCGGTGGCTACCCTTAACCTAAATCCTTCAACGCCTTTACAAACGTATCCAGTTCTTCGGTAGTTGTGTAAATATTGGGTGTGATACGGCAGCCATGAACACCAGCGCCATCAATGGCCACCGTGTAAATTTTGTATTTTTTGAAAAGTGTATCGGCCAACTCTTGTGGCTTCAACCCTTTTACTCCTACATTAGCAATGCCACACGATCGTTTTGAATCTGCCGGTGTATTTATTATAACATGCGGAAGATTCCGGACTTTACTTGTCCAGTAATTCTGAATGTAACGAAGTCTTTCTTCTTTCCTATCGCGACCAATCTTCAAATAAAAGTCAATGGAATTGGCAATGGTTAAATCAGTAGGTACTGGGTGAGTGCCTATTTGATTAAGCCAGTAGATATCATTTTCATCAGAAATTCCAGAAGCAAGCAGCGGCCATACCTGTGAGGCTTTCCCCTTCTTCACATATAATATTCCTGAGCCGAGCGGAACACTCAACCATTTATGCAAACTGGCACCATAGTAATCACAATTCAAATCAGGAATTGAAAAATTGATGTGTGCAAATGCATGGGCTCCATCCACCATTACCTCCACACCCTTTGCATGAGCCATATTGCAAATTTTTCGTACGGGCATAATTTGACCCGTGATGTTGATCATGTGACCTACCATTAACAATCGTGTTTTACTGGTGATGGCCTTGGCATAAAGATCAACAATCTCTTCGTCAGACGTTGGATGATTGGGTATTGAAATGATTCTATTGACGATGCCATGTTTCTTCTCCATGAGCTTAAACATATTCAGCATGGAGCCGTAATCCTGCTCGGCCATTACGGCCTCATCACCTTCTTTCCAGTGAATTCCTCCAATCACCATATCCAGTGACTCGGTGGTGTTGCGCGTAATGATTAATTCTTCGGGTGTGCATCCCGCCAATTCGGCAAGCCGGGCTGCTGCCTTTCGTTTATTATCCCACTGCACTGTGCGCATGTAATACGAGCCCTGATAATTTACCTCACGAATATGATTGATGTAATGCTCCAGAATTTCCTGTGGCAAAAAACAGTAATATCCATTTTCAAGATTGATGTAATCCGGCTTTAACTTATAGCCACCACGTATTGATGTCCAAAAGTCTTCGTCTTTCGCCAGGTCTTTGGCAGGAACATGATCAAATTTTTTTACGGCCGCTTCGACTGAATTGAAAAATGGAATTCCCCCCAGCGAAACTATAGCCGCTTGTTTTAAAAAGGTTCGCTTGTCCATGTTGAGTTAGTTTATTAAAACAATAGTTACACTTTTTTCGGGGGAAGTTCAAATGCGTTAGCCTCGTGTTCAAAATTTCCTTTGTGCGAACCATCACAGAAAGGTTTGTTGGCAGATCGGCCACAGCGACACAGTGAAACAATGGTTCTGCCCTGCAATCCATAAGCGTTTCCTTGTGCATCCACAATTTCAAAATCCCCATCTACTTTCAAGGAGCCATTGTTGTTTACCGTGATTTTAGTTTTTGTCATATTATATTTATTTAACGATTAATGTTCTTCTTCACCACCTAAATTTCCCGCACTTATATTTGACCCAAAAAACAAGGCATTGAAAAATAACTTGTTGGTGCCATTCCAATATCCCCGAAAGGCAGGATCATCCACAAACAAAATAGCGCGGCCTTGTCCCATATTGGATACTTGCAAGGAAACTGAATTTTTGATTTTCTCCAGATTAGTCGGATGAATGTAGCCACTCAACAATGGTTTAGCCGTATAGGTGATCACGGTGTTGAATGGATTTTTGCTTGCCTCGATAAAAACGGAAGTATTTCGATATACAGGCAACTCACGTTTGGTGTATCCAAAACCGAGCGGATTGGTGATGTCTAAATCACCCATGTAAATCGAACCACCAATTGCACGAGAACCTAAGAAATCAGGTGCCGTTACATGGTCCATACGCCTTGACTCTTTCTTATCTTCTTCTTTCAAATGCTCATCAATCAATTTATTGTTGATGGCCCAACTGATGGCGGTCTTCATAAGAATCAACGTGCCTCCTTGTTGTACCCAACTTTTAATTTTAGAAACTCCGCTTTCTCCCAGTATGCCATAGTTACCCGCCACGAGAATCAATGTATTGTAATCGCTAACTCGCAACTGGCCAAACTGACTCGTGTTTACTTTCGTGATGGGCATATTTAATTTTGAATCGAGTAAATACCAGACGGCACCGGCATCGGTGGCAGCAACACCATCACCTACTAACATAGCAACTTTGGGGGATTGTACGGTGCGCACATGGTTACTACCCAAATCCACACCCTCCAAACTATAACCTGTTTCTACCGAATGCACATCCACCCCAGCCAATCGTGATGCTTCCTTCACGACTGAAAATAATTCATCCGATGAAATATTCTGATCAGCAACAGGGATAACCAAAGTGCCGTAACCCATATTTTTCTTTACCCCATTCACTTCAGCAGTGAACGGCTTGAAAGCAGCTTTTACAAAAACATGATTGGATAGAAGATAAAACAAGGCACGCGATGCATTGTATTCCGTCCACTCGATCAGGTACGCATACTTAGTTTTTACTACCGGAGCAGGATTAAGTACAATATCTTCGGCCTTAACGCGTGCGCCTTTTGAAATTTTAATAGTCGCATTCAACGCATCGTGTGGCATACCATAGGCAAGTGCCATCGTCCAGGTGGAGGCATCGTAAAAGACACTATCATGGAAAGACGTTACTTTTTCGAATAAACTGCGCACCATACGATATTGTGTTTGATCGGTGGTAACCACAAAGGCTTTTCCTTTCTCATATTTATTAGTGCCTATGGATAAGTCGGCACCCAATTGATAGGTTTCAATTCTATGCTTTAACAACAAGTCAGCAAAAGTGTTCGTGCGACTCTGATCTTTGCTATCGCCAAACACATAGGCTTTGATGGGCGATTTTCTGCCTTCCTCCAACGCAGATTTGAAATACTCCTGCTGATGTTTCAATAATAACTCACGATGTTCCACCCCAGCTTTTACGGTGGCTAAACTGGTGCGCACATGGTTCCGAATGGTGAAGGCGAACGTTACTTCTTTGGTAGCGCTCTTTTGAACATGACCGCGAGAACTCGCCTGCTCAAACACCAAACCCAATCCGCCATGAATATCCGGATAGGTAGAGCCATAGCCCGGATACGAGTTATCGAAGTTTTCTTTTGAAAAATACAAGGAGCCTATTTCGTCCATGGCCTTCACAAAATACTTTGCGAAGAGTGGATTCAGCTGATCATAATTGGACCGGGGCACCACGGGATTTTCTGATCCGTAAGGTTTGGTAGGCTCATAAAAGTTAGTAGCGTTGGTTCCCATCTCATGATAATCAGTACACACATTGGGCAACCATTGATGAAAAAACTCAACACGGTTTTGACTTTCCACATGGGCCAATGGCAACCAATCGCGATTAAGGTCAAACCAATAGTGATTAAATCTTCCACCCGGCCACACTTCATTGTGTTCACGATCCATCGGATCGGAAACCGGAGGGAATCCTTTATGCATGTTTGCCCAGTTGCTGTGGCGATCGCGGCCATCGGGATTATAATTTGGGTCGACATGGATCACCGATTCCTTTAAGGTACGCTCCGCAAACGCTCCCTGGGCAGCAATTAAATAATAAGCGGTGAGCATAGCGGCTTCACTACTGCTTGGTTCATTGCCATGTACGTTATAACCATGCGTGATGATCACGGGCATGGAGGAGACCGTCACTGATTGGGTTGGGTCGGCTAACTTCAAATGCTCTTTTCGTATTTCTTCAAGCCGCGCATAATTTTCAGGACTGGTGATCGTAAGTACTACCTGAGGTCTGCGCTCATTGGTATAACCAATAATTTGAAAATGTGCTTTTGGCGAAACACGAGCCAACTCCTGAAAGTAGGACACCATTCTATCGTGACGTGTGTGCCACTCACCGACCGGATAACCCAGAAACTTCTCCGGTGACGGGATGGCGGGATCGAACGTAATTCCGGAAGGGAAGAAATAGGCGTTTTGAGAAAAGGCATTTAACGCACAGAAGGAAAGAATAAAAAGAAATGTGATTTTCTTCATAAAAGGATAATTAGAAGTCAGGAGTAAAAATTACTCAATATGGGGTCGTTAGAAAATAAAATGTGACAGAAGGTTCTGGCGTGAAAAGTAATCAGAACCCATCATCCTCTTCCTTCTTCTTCTCTTTCTTCTTGGCCGCAGATGAGCCGGCACTCAGATCATAGGGAGCTTCAATTCCATAATAGGTTTGGCGATACCGGTTAATGAAACCAAGGGTTTCATCATCCGTGCCAGGAATATAAACCAGTTCACCTACCTTCGCTTTTCCTGCATTGGCTTTCTTGACCATCACATCATTGAGAGCTGGAACGGATGAGTGAACCATTAATCGGTTATCTTCAAAACCAAAATAAAACCAGGATTCTGGCGAGGCTTTAATAAACAAATGGAATACAGGGGCGCCATCTTCATTTTTCTTTATTTCCATAAATCCTTCAAAGGCACCATTGATATCATAACGACCCATATGACTCATGCCTAACAAGCCTTCACTGTAAAACGATTTGTTCTCCTGCGACCATTTGAGGTTCGTATTGGCAAGCACAATTGGTTTCACCAGCGCTGGGATCGTGCTTAAGGAAACGTAACTCTTTAATGATCGTTGCTCATAATCACTCACGGCCTTCTCTCCAACAATGTCCGCTATTTTATACAACAAATCTGTTTGGTCACCCAGACCTTCCGGCACACTTTCGTTTTTAATTACATCCAAAAGATTGTTGGCCATGAGTTGATAGACCATAGGAGGGATGTTCATGTCTGCCATTACAAATGAATTCATCTTAATAGCATTTGTTTCAACGCTGCCAGATCCCAATGCGGTTGCCGTAATGTTAAAATCTTTGGTGTTCTGAAAGAAGTTCACCAAGCCTTCAAATCGCACTTCTTGTTTGTCTTCATTGTAGGCAAACACTTTGCCTGACAGTTTTTCACCGGCTGCTTTTTTTCTGTCTTCAATTTTAAATTCCCCGGTTTCTTTATCGAAAAATAGTGAGCCGCTTGGTATAAAGAAGTCATCGTCACCGGGATCTTTCTTGTCGTATACAAATGTGATATACAAACTATTGTCTTCGGCAAAGTGAAGGCCGGCATCTGCTCTCTTGCCTTCTTCGGTTATTGCCTTGTCAAAATCAAGATAAACCTCCTTCTCATCACCACTTTGTTCATATTGCAGCCATGTGTTATAATTTTTGATTTTCTTCAAATCCATCTTCACATAACCCGTAAGTTGCAGCGCTGGTTTGGTAGCATACATGGTCATATCGCCTTTGTAATAAATTCTTGGTGCTACGATAATATTATGGGATTCATTTACCAATCCATTGGCAACTGTTTGCATGGCAGGGCCACCTCCCTTTTGCCTCCTGCTTTGTATTTGATCAGTAATGAGTTCATACTTAAAGTCCGTCATGTCAATAGCAAATGTGTCGCTTACCGAATTGACAAACTGGTAAGTAGCGTGACCGGTAAATTCTTTTCGTGAAATAATATCCACCACTCCGTTGATAAGGCGATGATACCCGTTGATCGTATCTAACACGATAACTGTATTTTTTAGCTGTCCTATTTTCGCGTTTTCGAGAATCAACACTTCATTATTTTGAGGAGTGATTTTCGCATCGGCCACAATTATATAGGGAATGCCACTTACTTTTAACTGTTGTGTTTGAATATCATATTCTGCTTTTTCAGCATTGAAGCTCAATGAATCGAGGTCTTTACGAGTAGTATAGAAATATGAATTTTCAATTGGCACATCGGCCGCTTTGGTCATTACAATTTTTTGTGTGCTCAAATCCCATCGTGCTTCTGGTATGGAGGTTTTAAATTGAGCATAGGGAAATTCAATAGCAGCCTCACCTTCAATTTCAGGTCGGATGGTAGCAAAGTTTTTATCAAGATTGAACCGTAATGCTACATCACTACCAGCCAAGGCGGGTTTATCCGGATTTTCTGTTTTTACTTCAAAGTGAGAATGACGGGCGCTGAAATCTTTGGCTGAAAAGGTAAGTTCTTTGGAAATAACTTCTGACCCGCGCGTACTCAATCTACCGTCACCTCCTACACCGTTTTTTGATACAATTAGCCTTCCGGTAAGCGTAGCGGTGTTCTGATAAAGATTAAAAGGTTCTTTAAGATTTCGCAGACTCATCTTATCCTGTTTCGGTAGCCACTTCATTTGAAAGTCTCCTAATTTCACCTCAGGAAAATAAACCGAACCGATTTGTTTTTCTTCGATTGTTCCGACATTGCCTTTACCCATCACAGAATCCGGATAGAAAACAAAATCTTTAGATTCCACACGCGTAGAGAGGAACTCAATTCGGCCAGCGGCACGGATACCGTCATTGTCAAGGTTCATTCCCCCAAAGAGTTTACCTTCACCCTGATATAATTTATAGCCAGCTGAAGGAACCACGTGGGTAAACCCTAACGATTTGTCGGGCATGGTATGTAGCTTTTCCTTAAAAGGTGGAAACATGCCACTGGAAATAAAGGTACCCTGAAAATTTATTGATCCGGGGTCGGCATCATTCAAACTATCCAGCTTGAACGGAGGAACCACAAAAAACACTGACCGGTCGTAGGCACCATTCAATACTTCTCTCCGATCAAAATAAATTACACCACCTGCAGAGGCATCCAATCTTGGGTAGTTGGGATAGTTTATTTTACCAGATTTATTATCCGGCCGATTAATGAACAGTGTACCGGCTGTTTTATTATTGGCTAATGCTTCAAGGCCTCCGGCTACAGCAGCGATAGAATCAGCGCCCACCATGGCATTGTTTACGCGCCTGCGCACGCCATTTTTCTCCGTGATATAAAATCGAATGGAATCGATGTGATTCATGTTGATAAAGAAGCTGTCGTACTTTAATGTGAAATCCTTTCCGCTGATTTCGAAATTTCCGGCCGTGATTGTGCCGTTAAATTTGATATCTCGGTTTTGCATAAAAGTGATACGGCTACTATCGGGCCTGATAACCACGTTCAATGAATCACTAACTTTAAATTCTTCTACACCATACACTTTCATGTTTCTTTCAGAAAAGGATATAATGGCATTGGCAACGGTATCCGTTAAGGAATGGATTTTAAGATTATCATAATCGGCTTCACCTTTCACTACTTGTAGCATGTGAATCGACTTATCTTTCACATGGATCTTACCGGTGGTCGCATCGTAATCAATCATTCCCTTTTGGGATAAAAAATCAGCAGCCATTTTCACTTCATTAAGGCTTCGTTTGCCTACAATCACCAGATCAAATACTGTAAAATCATTATTCCCAATATCATTGGCATAATTTACCACCAACGCAAGCGGATGGAAAGAAAATCCTTGTCCTCGCAGTTGCCGGTAGCCTTCCGGATCATAAAAATCCACAGACTCAATTACCAGGGGCGCTACCTTGCTACTCCCTAGGATATACGCGGTGATGGTGTCAGATTTCAGGTTCCAATAAAGACGATCGGCTGTGAAATCAATATCAAAAAATGAGGAAGAGAAGGGAGCCTTTCTCAGTTGGCTACTTTCTTTGGTTAGCACGAGCTTCTGCTTGTTGTATTCATATTCTAACTCCATTGCCGGATGCACAATAGAATCGTTGTCCTGGTAGATGGTTATTTTGGCTTTGGAAGAAACAATGACGGAATCTTTAAATCCAAAGGAAGAAGCGATGGCTTTGAACTTTTTGTTTGAATCGCCAAACACTTCAATCGTAGCGGGCAATCCTTCTATTGAATTACTGTTTATGAGTTTGCCAATCATGCCAAATCCTCCCGTGTATTTTATTTTCTCTGACCCTAGCCCATTTATGTTTATGTTCGATTCATACGATCGGAATCGCGGATAGGTAGAAGCAGATTTTGTTTTGTGATTGATACTTCTGAATTCCAATTCTCCCGGCACCGGCTGCGCCAACCGGCCTAGATGAGTTAACTTTCCCTGCCCGGCTTTGAAAGAAGGTTGTGAAGTATTGAAGTTGTATTTAGTTAAATCATAATACACAGAATCGGGAGACAACCCTGCGGGTGACCAATCGAAGCGCCCACCATCTCCCACAAATAATTTATTACGTAATGAAAAAATGCCTGAAGTGTTTTTTAGTAAAGCCGAATCATAGATCGTAATAAAATTGAGGGTAAGGCTTCTGAAAGTGATTGCGGCACCCAAAATTTCTGGTTGCACAATAGGTTGTTGCCACTGCGGACGATTATACCAGGTGGTATCAGGCTCTACGTATTCTGTTTGAACCGTGTCATACACCACCACGGGCTCGAGATAATCAAAAGCATAGTCATCCTCCCGGGCAAGCAACTTAAATCCTTTGTCGAAGTGGAGTGCATGGTGCTCAAAAAAATCGCGGCAATTTTGAAAAAATAAATTAGCCTGGTACATGGGTTCCTTTTCTATCACCTTGCCGGCCACGGAAAGAAAACTGGTAAAGGTTTGTTGATCGGTATTTTCGATGGTAAGGGCTGACGCGATGGCACCATAATAGTTAACCAGCTGAGGGCGTACTTTATACCCCTTCTTCTTCATCAGATTTGCTTGTTGCCTGATCTTAGCCTGTTGATCAGGCCCAAGATTTCCCCACGCAATATTAAATGCGGTAGCGATGGCCATGGCTTCAGTAGCCCGGGTGTTTTCCAACACCAGGCGCACACTGTCCTGAAAAGTATGTCGATAATCATCCTTGGTTTGCGCATTGGCAGCGCCAACCAATAATAGAAATGCTGTTATGTATGTTAAAACCGGCTTCACGTGTTCAAAAACCCTCAAATTCGTAAATAAATGGTGAATGTGCTAATTCTATGTGTTAACACAAAAACGAAATGAATATCTAAAACCGTATATCGTTTATCAAAGGATCTTTAGGGAAGGCCATAGGATGTTGCCTCAAAAGTCAAACGGTCATGGCATCGATCCACGGTGCCATCTTGTTGTTCAATATTCTGATCAGGATGCTGGGTGAAGCCGGGTATTCCATTTTGCGGGAAAAGGAGCATTTCGTAGTTATCCTCCACGAATGGGTTGTCAATACCTATTTAGCTACTAGGTTGACAACGCATGGGGCGTCAATGGTTTGCCAAGAGCAACCATGACCAGGAGAATCACCAAAGTGGTTGTTACGCTGAAAGGATCATCCGGTGATTTTATTCGTCAGTTAGGCTGTACAAATTCTATTGAACGAAACCAGGTTAAATTCTTAAAATAAAAATCACGAGTTCTGTCTGTTATGTAATTTGCAAGCAAAAGCAAATTAGCGCGCGTATTTCAATACACACATGATCATTAAAAAACTAGCCGTTCCTTTCATCAACGATAAGCTGCTGCAACAGGTAGAACATTGTTACATCGCCACTGCAGCCATCTCCGAAACCGGGTTCGATTTTATCAGAAGCAGGATCCCTACAAAATCCAAAATGGAAATCGTGACGGGACTGGATGTGCCTACTTCACCTGAAGTACTGAGAAGAATCTGGCGAAACTATCAAGGGCGTATCACGCTCAATATTTTTACGCGCAACTTCTTTCATGCCAACGTGTATATTTTTGACTTGCCCTTCAGAAAAGCGGTTGCATTTATTGGCTCCGGTCAATTTACGTTGGAAGGCATCAAGGATGGCGAGGAACTCTTCTATAAGATCACCGATCCCAAAGAAATTGAAAATCTGAAATCGTGGTTCATCGGCTACTATGAATTTGCTGAACCTTTATCAGAAGCGATCATCGAGGAATATGAATACCTGTATCCAACCTTGAAGCAACGCGATATTTTATCGCGACAGGAAAAAAAACAATTCATCGCCTTGACAACAGCAGGGTTTAGTTGGGATCACATCAAGTTTAAAAATCAGTATTTTAAAAAAGAAGATTACCTCACGTTAAGCAGCAGCAAAGCACGTCTCGCTACACCGGAGGTTCAAACAGAACGCATCACGGCACAAAACAAATTGATACAACTTCATACGTTGATCCACGACCAGGTGCATCGCTTGAAACTGCATGAAAATCATGATCCGAATAAAATGGTGAGCAGCCTCCATCCTGCTGATCATCCCGATGGCAAACTACGCACCATGTGGATCGCCTATGGCCCCAGCGAAGCCGGGTTAAAAAAATATGATCCGCCTGCCACGTTACCGGATGTCATGCAACTGCAAATCATCCTTCAACAAAAAGAAGCAGGCATCTGGCTAGTGCCGGGCAAACCCAACGCTGGAAAAGCCGATCGCGAAAATTTTAGGAACAAGATGAACGATGCCGAATACCGGATTCAATTCCATAAACTAATAACCGGGTTAGGCGCTGGCTATTGGATTGAAATAGCGGGCGACAAAAAAGCGATCGAGTCTTTTCAAAATGAAGATGCCCTTTGGGAATTTACCAAGGCCGATGACTGGATGTATTATGCGTTCATCATCGGAAAAAATTATTCACCCGCAGATAATGAAATCAGCAGTGAAAATATTGCGGCAACGATTATGAAGGAATTTGAAAAACTGGTGTTGCTTTACAGGCATATGAAAGATGTTGGCTAGGAAAAGTGGGGTTTTGGTTTCTGCCTTTTTGGTGTTGGCCTCCTGCGAAAAGCCCGGAACAATGGCCAGTGAAAGGATCAGAAAAACGAATAGGGTGCGGTATGGGATGCTCATAATGATAGGGTTTATAAGACTACAATACTCCGCTGGGGGGAAATGGTTACGGGATGGGTAAAGGAAAATTGTGGGGATATGGATTATGATAGGATAAATTACTCAATGCATAGAAAATTGATTGATTAGGTTAATTCTTTATTAATTAGGAGAGCTATTCCACTTGCCAAATTCGGCTGGCAAAAGTTCTACTATTTCCTTCCCGTGCATGGAGTTTAAATCATAAGTTAGTTGATATTGTCTTATAATGCGAACCAACCTTCTCGCTGAACCACCGCCTTTACTTGCAGCACCTCGTTTTAAACTACTTGTTGTTTTATCCCAATAAAGAATATTTGCAGCATCAAGAATTCCCTTATTCAATGCTATCTCCTGATAAGCACCAAATTGCTCAGTGATTTCACCGCGCTTTGAAAAATTCCCAATAAGAAATATTTTGGCAGACTCATCAAGTTCAGAAAATATTCGACTCGGATAAGCTAAAAGATGACGATAATATTTAGTGTAATTCTTTGGGTCTCTTAAAACATAAAAGGCTGCTTCATTAACTTTTCTTTTACCATTTCCATCAGAAGGACAAATATTCTCAAAGAAAAATGCAGTTAGCCATGACCAAAGACCTTTATCAAAGTAGAGATGCTTATTGCTTCGCAGATTTAAGGTCTGGACTATATAGGGAACTAGTTCGTTTTTATTCTTATAATCAACCCTTTCAATATTGATTATTGGTTCATAAACGTCTGAGTATTTTTCATCAGATAGCAACTGATCTGGCAAGCTAGACATGTTCCCATTCCTTATCTCAACAATAAGCCTCTCAAACTCGTTGAGACCGTCTTCATTAAAAGCTCTAATTGAATATAGCTCTTTCATTGGGCTGTGAATTTCTCAAATAACTTAAACTTTTTACAGTATTCATTGACACACTCATCAATCCAAGCTTCTTGCTCAAAGGTGAGGGCAGCACTTTCATTATCTATTTCCGGCAAGGATTTGATACCTAAGATTGAACTAAGAAATTTAGTCCATTGATAAATCCAGGAATCTTCCTCTGCATCAAAATCACCTTGCTCAATTAACCTTAATAGAACGCCACGGAAGGCTGATGGATAAACGAGACTAATAAACTTTATGTCATTCCTTGCCATTTCGAAAATATCAGGAATGTTTTTGTTTATTTCTAAGACGGGTCTTCCATCATCACTAGAATCAAAGGTCAATTTCCAAAACTGATTTTTAAGATCGGTCGGATTAACAGGTAATAATGGAAGGCGATCGTTTGGAACACCATCTGTACTCACAGCAATTCCTTTTGCTTTACCTAAAAGAAGTCCTACTCTACTTTGTTCATCTACTATAGAAATATCAAAGTATGCCATTTCAGTTTCAGGTAGCTCACTGAGCTTTGTATTTTCAGGCTCTTGAAATTTTGATACCGTTCCAAAGTAAAATCGTTGATATACACCCTTATAATTAGGTTCAATATAGATTTTAGCGTCTGCTGGAAGATCAAGCCCATCGAGATTGATGTTAGCCTTAAAGTATTTCCCCTCATTATCTTTAAATAAGGAAATATCTACTCGATTTCTAGGGATTTTAACTCTTCCAGTATAATTAAATCTTCGTATCATTTACTGTTGTTTTAGAAACAAGTCTCGCTTTTCATCGAAGCCCGTAAGTCTGATTTCAAAATGTTCCTTATTTTCAATCTCAAACTCTAATTCATTCTTTTCCTTTTTTACGAAATAAACACCCGATGATTCTATTTTAATTGGCGATTTTGAGACATCAAAATCAAGTTCCTGATAGCTCTTGATTGGATTCCCTCTGGGGACATCATAACCTAATTTTAAACGTATGCTTTCAGGGAGTTCGTCAGCAACCGGATTCTTGTATACCATTAAACCTGAATTGATCTTTTGAAAAAGAATAGGTCTTTTTTTACCGGGCTGTAATGGAACGGCCGGATCAATTACATCATCATCACCAGAGTCTTTTGCTTTAGGCAAATCCTTCTGTCTCTTTTCTTCTTTTGTTTCTATAGGTATTGAAAAGAAATCGATCAACAAATCTCTTTGAATACCCTCTATCGGCCTTTGAAGTCTCTCATATAAATTTTTCAGTGTCCCTTTTACAAATACCAAAGCCTCTTTACCATGTATGTACTTGCCTTTAAAGTTTCTTGAATCGGGTTGCCATTCGGTGTGAGCAGGGTTTTCTGAATCACCGAGCATTCTTGCAAGATCAGTGTCATGAATAATTACGACACCCCTTACCAAACCTTTATCAAGGGATGTTATACCAGAAATAGTGATACCGTCTCTTACAAATAAATTTTCAGGCTTTGCTAACGATGTATCCTTTTCTAGGTAAGCACTATACCAACAAATTTTTGGAGATCCATTAATCTGGTGATACTTCAAAGGAATCTTAAAAGCAACTCTTTCATTGCGATCGAACTTATCGCGTAACAGATTTAAGCCTGCTTCGTCAGTAAACATACTTTTGTTCCATCTGGGCTGCTGCTTTAGATCAAGTTCCTTCAATTTAAAATAATCTTCTTCCTGAAGCTGAAATGTCCACTTTGCGAAATCAAAAAGACGAATAAGGCTTTCTTTAGATCTGACTTTCCTATCATCAGCATTTGATAAGTTTTTAAAATTGATTTTATCAATTGCCTCTTGAATTGAACTCTTCTCAAGAAGTATCGTATCATCCTCCTCTCCAATTTCGACTTGAAGCTTACCTTCGAGAATAGGATAAAAATATTGTTCAATAACAGAATAAGCCAGGTGATCAATAGTAATCTCATCCGAACAAAAAGGAATTACTATCGATAATCCAGAGATGTTGTTTCGAGCTAATTTAAAACGTCTCTCAAACTCCGATAACTCCATCGTATCTTCAATGGGAACGGCAAAGCAATCAGATCCTCTATAATTACCAAATACACCATACGGTTTGTAGCCGCATTCTTCTTTTTTTTCATCTTCCCTATTGTGTATCCTGAGTATGCATTGGCCCATCAGCATTTTCCGTTGATCACTCTTTCTAACGGTCAGGCCCCAGAAAGTATTTATTTTAGATGAAGCGGGAAAAACAGTTTTGCCTAATCCCCATCGGCCAAGCTTATCGTCTGTTTTTCCGGATCGACCAACATTTCTCCAGAAGTAATAGAAGTTATGAGGGATTTTATCAGTATTACTCGCAACATAAAATTCTTCTGGATCACCTTCAAGCCCTTTTGTATTCGAGTCTTCAAAAACCAAGAATTTCATTGGCTGATTGAAATCAGGAAGAGAGGATAATCCAGAATCTTTGGCTCTAAGGTGCGGCTGAAGCGTTTTAAGAAGATGTAAATATTCCTTACTGTCTAATGCATATTTTTCACCAGATAGGAATATTCTGACTTTAACCGTTTCAATCTGCTCTCCACGATTTCTTTCATCCAAAGCATTTTGAATTCCCTCTCTTACAACAGCGGTAGAAATATTGTCAATATCTCGTGTGGTGAAAAATTCTCCTTGAATTGGATCTACATCCATATCATCACGGGAATTTGGTTTAAAGCGCCACTCAATCATTTTAGGTTCACATTATTTTGGTAGAGATTCCTTCAATGTTCCTTTATATAAGGTTTCAATTATCTCATTCTGGCCAAAAGTCGGTTGCCCTTGTCGAGAATAATAACTGGAAAATCTTGAGATAATGTCTTTTATAAAAGGAGAAGAAATTGATGCGATTCTTTCAGGTGATGTGGGCATAACCACTGAACTTAATGACTGAAAATCTATTAAGAAACCATTAGTCTTCCCCAATGGAGGCAAAAAGTGATATCTATAATTATTATTCCTAACGTATTGATGTATTAAATTTTTGTCTATTTTTTTATTTTTATCCAAACAAAATAGATTCAAATCAAAATCAATAACTTTTGCCAAGACAATCCACTCAGCCTTTCTAACTGGCTTCTTTACTCCCCCTTCAAGCATCTCATATTTTTGAATTACAATATCGCAAGCAGGGGTTAGAACAAGATACAGTTGACTGTCAATTTTAAGCAGATCACCAGTATGAATGTTAGTTTTAATAGGTGGTTTTATATAAACTTCAGATGGATGATAATCCTCAAAGTCACCCTCAATATTTATTTCAAGATGCTCTTGAAAATGTGCAAGTATGTATCTTAACAGTGTTTTCTTGTTGTTATGTTTAATCCATGGGGTAAGGTCCGTTGACAGGTTCATCCAGAATATTTCTGATAATTTTTGATCAATAATTCCATTAGGTCTAAGAAAGCTTGTTATACCTGTATTGTAAACGCTCACTATTTCAGATAATATTAATGGCATTTTTTCAGTCCGAAGCTTTTTCTTCAACAGGGCATTTTCTGGAATATCATCTATTTGAGAAATACTTCCCGAAACTATAAAAATTGGAACTCGTATTTTATTATAAACAGACTCCACCAATTTCCTGCCTTCCAAATCCTCACTACTAGATAGTTTCAAGTCTATGATGGCTGCATCAAAAACTGGAGAAATTAATGCTTGCCTACCTTCATCAAAATTTTTACAAATCTTCTTGACAATTTTTACATCACTCCCCTTATTAAAAATGTCTATTGCATCACTATACAGCAGTAGTTGGGACTCTTCATCCTCAATGATTAAAAGATTTAATTCACTCATATTTACTGAATTTTAATTGAGATTTTAAAGAAAGCACCTTCCGTACTGTATATCGCCTTTAACTCACCGTCAATTCTAAGTAAAGCTTCACCGGCTATAGCTAACCCTAGGCCGGTTCCGCCACCAGTCTTCTTACTAAACTCTGGCTCAAAAATGACCTCACTCTCAATTAGTTCTTTTTCTATACCAGGCCCACTATCCTTGTATTCTATAAAAAAGATATCACCTTCTTCATACACCTTGATGAAAATTTCCCTTGGTTTAGTCACAACAGTCTGTAACCAGTAAATGCTATTGTCAACAAGATTTGTCAGGGCTATATACAAATCCTCTTTCCAGCCAAAACAAGTCTGGTCTTCATCACAGTCTATTATATACTTGATTTGAAGTCTATTAAGCTCGCCCAAAAAAACGTCCTGAACGACATTTATTACTTCTTTTACATTGAAATCTTTTTTCACATCCCTCTTTTTTGCAGATAAAGGATCGAGCTTTTTGAACAATCTTACGAAGATATCCGATTGCTCATTCAACACAGTTAAGCGATCAACAATCTTATCTAAAATTTCCTGATCAAATTCATTCTTCAATTCAGTTTTCCAAGTCTCTATTATTGGAACTATATTTATGAAGTAGCCAAGTGGTTTCCTCCCTTCATGCAGAATCACATTTACGATTTTACCAACTGTTGCTTGGCCCTGATACTGCGTTACTATCTGCTTAAGTTCTTCAGCAACCTTGTTATTAAT
This sequence comes from uncultured Ohtaekwangia sp., assembly GCA_964349405.1. Classification (GTDB taxonomy): domain Bacteria; phylum Bacteroidota; class Bacteroidia; order Cytophagales; family Cyclobacteriaceae; genus ELB16-189. Next base: position 114,201 of record CAYGGY010000008.1, read on the forward strand.
AAGTTCTTTATCTGCAATTATCTTGTTGATCAGGTCCTTCTTATCATTGGATATAGATGTATTTTCGAGTTCATGATTAATTTTTTGCTTTAGATCAGAGAAGTCAAATAAGGAATTGATTTTTTCATCAACTTTCCTTCCACTCCTTCCTAATCCAATATTTTTCCTATAAATAAATCTACGTTGCTCAAGTTGGAGTAATATCTGTTTGCATATCTCTTGCAATCCAAAATATTGTGCGTTTTCCTTCAATCCATCTCTTGCACTTTTCTCCTCAAGTCCTGAAGATTCCTCTGAATCTATATGGATAAACCCAATTATCTGATCGCTACCAATTTTAAGTGAAGGATTTTGAACCCGTTCCTTATCAAGTTCAAGCCAATCATATCCCGGGTCTCCTAGTGGTCGAATTCGAAATCCATTCCTAAATACTCCAATTCCATTAAAGCTATCAAGGATAAGCCTTGCTTCTCGTCTTCCTACATACTGCCCGGATGAAGGATCTTTCAAGCCTCTTGAGATTAAACCATCAATAGATGATGGATCTCTATCAAAAACCCGAAAATCAATTTTAACTATCCCACAGTATGCTTGTTCATTTCTTCGCTTTTTATCTTGGTTTAAATAGATTCGAAAATCTCTAAGCACCTCAAAAGATTCGCCAGAGCGATTATTGTGAAATTTCAAGGATGCAACACCTGTTTCCGAAATAATCCCACTAATTCTATAATCATATAATTCAAAAAGAGGGTAGGGTTCGATTTCCTCGATAGAATTAGTTCCTTGAATCGGCAGCTGCCCATCAAAAGCAAAATTCCCTAACTCTAAAGTAATTTTAAATTTACTCTCATTCTCAAGTAGCTTATCAAAATCTAATATTGGCGGTGGAATAAGTTTTTTCAGTTCGAACCTTAAGTTTTGGATTTGCTTATTATCCCAATCATTTAAATGTCTTTCATCGCCAATTATAATAATACTTGTCCCCGCAGCCATATTAGCTTCCTTTTCCTCAATTAGAATATTCACATCTTCTAAATATTCTGCGTTTTCAAAATCATTCCATACTAAATATAACGTTGTTAACTTCCCGGATTTATCAATTGTCTCTAGCAGTAAGTCATCACCAAGCATTGATGCGGCATACCTACCTACACCTTTACGCCCTTGCATCAGTCTTCCAGACGGGCTAATCTTTCTAATCAGCTTATCATCCGTTGAAGGTACCATCCATTTATTTACTACTGTATTCCAATCCATTCCATGGCCTTGATCTCTTACTTCAACCTTAATTCCTTTTTTTTCGATTTTAATACCCTCATGTATTTCTTCCTTTACATATGGAATAAGAGCTACTTTACAGAATTCAGAATCAGCATCGTATGAGTTTTTTACAAGCTCAACAATTGCCGCGTACTTATCCTTTATCAAGTCTCTACCAATTGTAATGAGATGTCTTCCTGCAGGTCGAATTTTATAGTAGCCATTATTAGATCCACTCATATTTTCTTACTTAGTTTAATCGCTATTTCAAAAGCCAACAAAGGTGGGACGGCATTACCAATTTGCTTAAATGCCGCAGTCCTGTTTGCAAATTCCTTTACCCCTTCAAAGTAAAAATCATCAGGAAATGATTGCAGCCTTGCTGCCTCTCGGATTGATATTGATCTGTTTTGATTGATATCCGGATGAATATAATAATGCCCATCTTTTGATATATGAGCTACAACCGTTTGCGAATATTCTGCTTTCGCATCCACTACTTTGAAGCGATCAAAAAATGAATGCTGGTTATTGTGTGTTTTTAATCTTTTGGGAAGGGTTGTGTAATCCAATCTGTCACCTTCACTCAGTAATTCAACAGCAATTCGATAAATCTCTTTATCCTGTTCTGTGTGTGGTCTACTTACATGTTGTGTAAGTATATCAATACCATTTCTTATATATGCTTCTTCGAGATAGTTATTTGTTGCCTTGGCATATTTTCCGTTTTTATCTTTTCCTTCGCCCGCATGAAGTTTGGGTAGGTCTTGAAAAACCGATTGCACTTTATGTGACTTGAATTCTTTTGCGTTGAATTCAGAAATGGTAAAATCAAGATCTCGTCTATAACCGATCAAAATGATTCTCCTTCTGTTCTGAAGTACCCCAAAATCATTAGCGTTAAAAAGAAAATCTTTTACTTCATATCCGATTTTATCAAATTCCCGTTTCATTTTTGAGAAGTATTCTCCTCCACCGGCAGAACGCAATCCAAGAACATTCTCAAAGACAAATAATTTAGGGTTATACCTCTTTAAGTATTTTGCGTATTGTAAATAGAGAAAATTGCGAGGGTCACTTTTCATTCCGTCCTTGCTTCGCGCACGCCCTACTAAAGAATACGCCTGGCATGGAGGTCCACCAATGATCAGATCTACTTCTTTTCCATCCAGAAGTTTATCAATCCGGCCAAAAATCTCTTTATTATTTTCGTCACTTAATGCGAGATTAATCACACTTTCCATTTCCTCCTTTGGGATTAAGGAGTAAAGTGTTTTCCTATCAATGTCTCCTTTGAGATATTTAACATATTCGTCAAACTTATTTTTTGACTTCAAATAATGGTAGGCCGTTCTTGTTTTAAGTGTGAAGCAAGCAGCTTCATCCATCTCAACGTGAGCAACTGGTTTATAGCCGGCCCTTATAAATCCTTCAGATAAACCACCAGCCCCGGCAAACAGATCAATGAAAGTTTTTTTGTCTTTCATGATTTAGAGAAGTCTTTGTGATTGAAGAAGTCTTTGAAGGAGATCTCAAGACCGATTAGAATTTTTTCAAGACTATTTAGAGATATATTCCTTCTGCCATTTTCAACATGATTCATGAAGGTTCTGTCTAAATCTGATTTCCAGGCTAATTCTTCCTGCGTGAGTTTTTTCTCCTGCCTTAACGCCTTTATCCGACTAGCTATTTTTTCCTGTATTGCCATTGGACAATACTATTCAAACGTGACTTATAATACGTCTGCTTTTAAGTCACGTTCCGGTGATTTATTCGATTAATTTCAGCTTTTGTTGAGTCTGGAGGTTAATTTGTTCAGAGTGCTCTCTCGAGAGTAAGGTTTTAACTTACATTCCCAAAGCGTTATGATTTTCCAATGGTCCTTTTTAAGAAGGGCTATTGCTTTTTCATCATTACGTTTATTGTTGTTTATCTTATTCAACCACCAATCTGTTCTGGTCTTTGGAATAACAAAGTATTTACATCCTTCATGACCATGCCAGAAGCAGCCATGAACAAAAATGACGGTCTTGTATTTAGGTAAAACAATGTCGGGTTTGCCGGGTAACGTCTTCACATGCAATCTGTATCGGAAGCCTTTCGAGAAAAGAAATTTTCTAACCACCATCTCGGGCCTGGTGTCTTTGCCTTTGATCTGGCTCATGTTATAACTCCTCACTTCTGGCTCGTGCACATCCATAAAACTAATTTACGGATTAAACCAGAACCAACGATCAG